>JBAXET010000148.1:0-7313 GCA_037140275.1 Ferruginibacter sp.
AATTCCGGTACAGGTATATTATAAAGACAAAAAAGTAGGCAGTTATTTTGCAGATATATTGGTTGAAAATAAAGTTATTCTTGAATTAAAGGCAGGTGAAGGGCTGATTATTGAAGCACATGGATTGCAGTTATTAAATTATTTAAGAGCAACTGAAATAGAAGTTGGATTAATTTTATTCTTTGGCAAAAAGCCACAGTTCAAGCGCAAATTATTTACAAACGACCTAAAAAAATAAGCGATAATAAGTCAAATCTGTGTCATCAGTGTTCAATAACAAAAAAATCGTCATCATCGGCCCTGCCCACCCCTTACGCGGTGGATTAGCTTCGTTTAATGAAAGGTTGGCAAAAGAATTTCAGGCGCAGGGAAATCAGGTAAGCATTTACACGTTCTCTTTACAGTACCCCGATTTTATTTTTCCGGGTACTACCCAATATTCCAGCGAACCTGCTCCGGCAGATCTGGATATTAAAGTTTGCATCAATTCAGTGAATCCATATACCTGGATCAAAACAGGGCGACAGCTGAAAAAAGAAAAGCCTGACCTGATAGTGGTACGCTACTGGTTGCCCCTGATGGGCCCCTGTTTAGGCACTATATTACGAATAGCTAAAAAGAATAAACACACCAAAGTAGTTTGTATTGCAGATAATATCATCCCACATGAAAAACGTTTTGGCGACAAACCCTTTACCAAATACTTTGTAAAGCCTGTGGATGCATTTATCACCATGAGTGAAAAAGTATTGTCTGATTTACGCTTATTTGAAAAAGACAAACCTGCCAAATCAGTATTGCATCCTTTATACGATAATTTCGGTGCTAAAATCAGCACGGCGGAAGCCAGAATGCATTTAGGCATTGGTGTTAATGACCGCATCATTTTATTTTTCGGGTTCATCAGAAAATACAAAGGCCTGGATATTTTATTGGATGCGATGAATATTTTGCACAACCACAAACAGCAAACTTCAAACATCAAACTGCTCATCGCAGGTGAATTTTACGAAGACCAAAAGCCTTACGACGATCAGATTGCGTTGCTGGGCATTAAAGATGACCTGATATTACGCACTAATTTTATTGCCGACAGCGAAGTAAAATATTATCTCTGTGCTGCAGATGTAGTGGTACAACCTTACCGCAATGCCACACAAAGCGGTGTTACTCCACTTGCCTATCATTTTGAAAAGCCGATGATTGTTACCAATGTGGGCGGACTGCCCTCCCTTGTGCCCGATGATAAGGTAGGATTGGTTGCCGAACCCAATGCCGCTGCACTTGCTCAAAAGATTACGGAGTATTTTACAAAAGGCGAAGCTCATTTTTTGCCCCATATAATTGAAGAAAAGAAAAAACTCAGCTGGACAAAGTTGACGGATTCCATATGGGAAGTTGCTAATTCTAAGTAACTTACAGTCTTAATACCAACTATGATATACAGAAGTAAAGCGCCCTTGCGTATAGGGCTTGCAGGTGGTGGAACAGATGTGAGTCCGTACAGCGACCTTTATGGCGGTGCAATACTGAATGCCACTATCTCTTTATCGGCCTATGCTACCATAGAACCATTAACCGACAACAAGATAATTGTTGAAGCCCTCGATCGCAATGAAAAACAGGTATTTGACTGGGCACCAGCACTACCTATTGATGGTACGCTTAATTTATTAAAGGGCGTTTACAACCGCATTCAAAAAGATTATAATCTGCCAACAGGTGGCTTTCGATTGTCTACTTTTGTTGATGCTCCTGCAGG
Source organism: Ferruginibacter sp. (assembly GCA_037140275.1). GTDB lineage: Bacteria > Bacteroidota > Bacteroidia > Chitinophagales > Chitinophagaceae > Ferruginibacter. The sequence continues at coordinate 1,763 of JBAXET010000148.1, forward strand.
CTCCGGTTTGGGCACTTCCTCTACCCTTGTTGTGGCGATACTGGGTGCATTTATAGAGATGCTAAAACTGCCTTTAAGCGAATACGATGCTGCACAATACGCCTATCAAATTGAACGCAACGACCTTCAACTGGCAGGTGGTAAACAAGATCAGTATGCCGCTACATTTGGTGGGGTAAACTTTATGGAGTTTCATGCAGAAGATCAGGTACTGGTAAATCCTTTACGCATCAGGCCCGAATATTTGCATGAACTGGAGAATAATCTGGTATTATATTTTACTGATTCATCAAGAGAAAGCGCAGATATCATTAAAGAGCAGGTAAAAAATGTAAACAGCAAAAATGAAAAAAGCATTGAAGCCATGCACCATTTAAAAGAGCAGGCGAAAATGATGAAGGAAGTATTGCTGAAAGGAAAACTGGATGAGATAGGCAGAATATTAGATTATGGCTTTGCACAAAAAAGACTGATGGCCGAAAATATCAGCAACAGTAAAATAGAAACCATTTACGATGCAGCTAAAGCAGCGGGTGCCACCGGCGGAAAGATCAGCGGTGCAGGTGGTGGTGGCTTTATGACTTTTTATTGTCCGGGTAATACCCGTTATGCAGTTATCAATACTTTGAATAACTTTGGCGGCGAAGTAAAAAAATATTCATTCACTAAATATGGATTGACGAGTTGGACCATATAACCCCCTAACCACCGCCAGCTGGCGGTGGAACTATCGTAGCGAAGAAAAATAGATAAAGATTAAATTATGTCAGCAAAAATTAAAGATATTATTGCCGCTTCAATTGCAGTTAAGCAGCAGGTTTTACAGGATGACACCCTTATTAAAACAGTTTCGGATTGCGTTGCTGCAATTGTTACTGCTTTTAAAAATGGCAATAAAGTATTGTTCTGCGGTAATGGTGGCAGTGCTGCCGATGCACAGCATTTAGCCGCCGAATTCAGCGGTCGTTTTTATTTAGACCGTGATGCTTTACCAGCAGAAGCTTTGCACTGCAATACTTCTTACATGACAGCTGTGGCCAATGATTACAGTTATGATGTTATTTACAGCCGTTTAGTAAAAGGCATCGGTAATAAGGGCGATGTACTTATAGGTTTATCTACTTCTGGCAATAGTAAAAATATTGTTGCTGCGTTTGAAGTAGCTAAAGAAAAAGGGATGGTTACTATTGGATTAACCGGACTTACCGGAGGTGCGATGAAAAATATTTCTGATTATTTACTCAATGTACCTTCAACTGATACTCCACGTATTCAGGAGAGTCATATTTTATTAGGACATATCATTTGCGAACTGGTGGAAGCACAATATTTTGCCCCCTCCGCCACCTAAAGGGGGAACCTTATAGTTCATAAATTTAAATGACCTTTAATTTTATAGTCGTTCAATTTTAAAATAAGTAATTGGCCAAAATATTAAATATAGATTCAAATTCTCAGGGTACCAGTTCCCCCTTTAGGGGGCGGAGGGGGTTTGAAGCAATAATTTTAGCTGGTGGATTAGGCACAAGACTGCAATCTGTAGTGAGTGATGTGCCTAAGTGTATGGCGCCAATCAATGGAGTGCCATTTTTAAAATTCATCCTTGATGACCTGCAAAAACAGGGCATTACCCGTTTTATATTTTCACTGGGTTATAAGAGTGAAAGCATCATAGATTTTGTGGAAGAAAAATATGCTGCTCTTGAAAAAATATATGTGATAGAGAAAGAGCCATTGGGAACTGGCGGTGCTATTAAAGCGGCTTGCAAAAAAGTAACCGGCAAAAATGTATTTGTTTTAAATGGCGATACTTTATTTGCAGTTAATTTAAAAACATTAGGAGCATTTCATACCGAACAACAACCTGCCTGTACACTTGCATTAAAGCCTATGACCGAATTCAGCAGGTATGGTGCAGTTGAGATCGACAATAACAATGCAATAACAGCATTCCATGAAAAGAAATTCTGTGTAAAGGGCATGATTAACGGAGGTGTTTATGCATTAGATGCCGAGCAGTTTTTAAAGGAAGTCCTGCCTGAAAAATTTTCATTTGAAAAAGATTATTTAGAGGCCAATATCGACAATCATAAACTTTACGGCATTGCATTCGATAGTTATTTTATAGATATCGGTATTCCCGAAGATTATGAAAAAGCCAACAAAGAATTAGTAATGTAATAATTCGTTTTAATTAGTGTAATACAATAACCAAGTGCCATTAGATATAACCGCCATAGACAATACCTGGACCTTATTCCTCGACCGCGACGGAGTAATCAATCATGAAATTCATCCGCATTATATTAATACCTGGGAGGATTTTAAGTTTTATGATGGGGTTAAAGTGGCTATCAAACTATTTACACAAAAATTCAACCGCATATTCATTGTTACCAATCAGCGGGGTGTTGCCAGGGGGATTACCAAAATGGAAGACCTTGAACTGATTCATAAAAATATGCTTGCCGAAATTGAACAATTAGGTGGCAGGATAGATCAAATTTATTTTTGTGTAGAAATGGAGAGTGTTAATCGAAAGCCCAACCCCGGTATGGGATTGCAGGCTGCAAAAGATTTTCCGGATGTAGATCTTTCTAAAGCAATCATGGTGGGCAATACCATCGGCGATATGCAATTTGGCCGTAACCTGGGGGTACACACTATATTTCTTACCACCAACCGACCTGATGTGGATACCAATGATGAACGCATAGATGCAGTGTATCCTTCGCTGATTGCTTTTGCTTTGGATATTGGGTAGGATTGATTGAACACTGATTAAACTTATTAAACTTATAAGCACTTATTAAAATCAGTTTTTATCAATATTATCTGTGTTCTTTTTTTTATAGACCACAGATTGGACTTATTAAACTTATAAGCACTTATTAAATCAGTTCCAATCAGTCCAATAAGTCCAATCAGTGTTCCATCCCCTCAAACTTTCGTTAAAATTCCCCGCCCCGCAATATTTTTGTATAGCAATTGTTATAAGATTAACTAAATTTAAGGCATGAAGAAAACCTTGTTATTGTTCCTGCTGCTTGCAGGCGGATTATGTGCCACTGCGCAACGCATCAGCAAAGCAGATCAAAAATTATTACAGAAAAAAGAAGACTCCTTAAAAACACTTTCTGTAAAACTGATACAGGGTATAACAGCCTCAGACCGCTTTAATGCCGATAGTGTATTTACCAGAGTGCTGGTACGGGCGTTAAAAACCCCCAATTCTTTCTTCTATACATTTGATTCTTTAGAAACCATTTCTAAACTATTTGCCCCCGACAGCTCTTTTAAAATTTTTACCTGGCAGATGGTCATCAACGAAAATATCATTCGTCAGCATGGGGCTATACAAATTCGTACCTATGATGGTTCATTAAAACTATTCCCGCTGATCGACAAGTCAGATATCACCATCAATATGGATACGGTAGCCAATAACAAAGGCTGGATTGGAGCTGTATATTACAATATCATTCAAAAAAAATCAGGCAATCAGGATTATTATACTTTGCTGGGCTATGATGAAAACAATATCCGCAGCAATAAAAAACTGATAGAGGTATTGCATTTTGATGGCGAAGAACCCATCTTCGGTAACCGCATGTTCAGCTTTGAAGAAGACTCTGTTTTTAAAAGTTCCACCAACCGGTATATTATGGAGTATAAAAAAACGGATGGCCCTAAACTAAATTATGATGCTGAGATGGATATGATTGTAGTGGAACATCTGATATCAGAATCTAACGAACCCAAAAAGAAATGGACCTATGTAGGCGATGGCGATTATGAAGGCTTTAAATGGAAAAATGGCAAATGGGTGCATATAGAAAAACTGTTTAACCAAATTACTCCATTAGGTAAAGCGCCGGTACCCAGTCCTGTACGTGATGCCAGCGGTAACATTGATGAAAGCAAATTAAAAGGTGCCGAAATACCGGATGATAAACCGGCAGAAGAAAAACCCGCGACCAAACCTAAAACTCCTGCACCTAAAAAGAAAGGTAAAGGATAAACGATCCATTAGTTACCTGCCATGATAAAACAAAAAATCCGTCTAATTCGAATTCAAGTAATTTTACAATTTAAATTTAAAAGAATTTACAGTTTATATAATAACACATTAAATCCCCAGGAACATCGCAGCTAATTATATTATTAACAGTTTCACTTTGCCCAATTTTTAAAATTATTGAATAGTAAATTGGCGCAATCGTTTGCGGAGCTATTCATTGCAATTACGGCATATATTTGATTTTTAATATTTAAATCCACTTTATGAACCGTCTATTTCTTTCAATTCTTGGAATTGGTATCTGTTTTTCTGCATTAGCAACAACAAATACCTGCAAATTTAACAATCGCATTATTACCACTTCTTTAATATCAAAAAAGCAAGTAAAAACGCTAGTTTGCACTGTAACTGTAAATTTACAACAAGAGCAATCGTATTTTTGTGAAACTTCGCAATCAACCAGCACTACCCTTATTAGTGTAACAAGTTCAGTAACCGCCACTACTTGTGCAATTGCATCACACGATGCTCAGCTTATTGCGCAAAATCAAATGGTATCTAATACGTTATCCTGGCTTGTAATACAGATAAATAATTGTGACGCCAATACACCTCCACAAGAATAATTAGATTACAATCCTTTTTAAATAATGTACAGGTACATTAAATGTGCCTGTACATTTTAATTCAAAAAAAATGAAAACATTATTTTTTTTAACTGTCATAATTATTGCCTCCCAATTAAGTATAAGTCAAAACATGGGAATAACTTATAATATTACAAAGGATCATAAAATTTCCTCAGGTAATAAAACTATTACACTGAATTATATTGGCTATTTGTACAAAAAAAGTAATCGTTACGTTTATTTTGAAAAGCCAGCTTATAAACAAAAAATTGAAAACGGAACTATCCTAATTTCCGATAACGGAAGCAATTCAATTTATTCACTGACAGTTGATACAGACTCATTACAATGTATAGTATACAGCAATTTTGATAGCCTTGAACAAAGGATGAGTAAATTTGACGCTACCAAAAGAACAATTTTAAATGATTTTGAAGCAGATTGGCAAAGCTGGAACTTACTGCCCGATACTATGCAAATAAATGGATTGCATTGTCAAAAAGCTACCCATACAGATGTTAACGGAAATCTGGAATGGGTGGTATGGTTTTGCCCAGATATCCATGTAAAATCAGGAGTTCACTGGTTAAAAAATTTACCCGGCTTGGTTACTGATGCCCAATGGATTCCGCTGAATAAACATTATACACTGGCAACTTACACTACTGTTAACGAAATTCCAGATGCTGTTTTTTGGCCAAATGAGTTTAATGTACCTGTAAAAAAAGGAATTGTTTTAAGGAACCTTGGAGTAAGAAAACCTGCGAAAGCAGAAAAGCGAAATGAAATTATTAACAGTAATCAATAAAACCGTAATAGTATATTTTACCTGTTTGTCATTTTTTAATACCACTGTAACTGTATTTTCTTTTCCGTTTCTTGAATACGTAACGGGTACTTT
>JBAXET010000149.1:0-7287 GCA_037140275.1 Ferruginibacter sp.
CCGCCGACACAAGGATTTTCAGTCCTTTGCTCTACCAACTGAGCTACCGCACCATTCGAATATTAAACAAGAAACACGGAATATTGAACAAGGAATGCCGCATTTCTAATTCGGGCAGCAAAAATAAGGGATTATCTCTAAAAAAATTACCTGAGTAAAAGAAAATTTGAAAATGGGGAGGGGGATGGTGGATACTTGATGCTGGTCATCCATTCCGTTCGGTAAGGCACCGACCAGGGAAGAGAACGGTGAGCAACCTGCGAACTGGTGACCATGAACTCAAAGTGAGTAGTGAATAGTCAATGGTGAATGTCGACCAACGGCCAACGATCAACGACCAACCAAAAATATCGAATGGTCAAAAGTGAATAGTCAATGGTGAATGTCGACCAACGGCCAACCAACAACGACCAACAACAAATATCGAATGGTGTACAACCCGCGAACCGATACTTATAACCTACAACTTATAACTTACCACTCAATTCCCGTACACACACAAAAACTTAATCCGCATCAGCTTCAATTGTTCCCAGTTAAAATTACTGTCGGCCAGTTCTTCCTGTGCTACCTGCAATGAAGAGGTTTCGCAGCTTTTAAAATAATCTAAAATCTCATCCTGCTCATATTCATCCACCATTTCATCAATGGCATAATCTACATTCAGCTTGGTACCGCTGGCCACAATGGTTTCCATTTCTTCCAGCAGCTCATCAATTCTTAAGCCGCGGTTTTTAGCCACTGTTTCAAGGGGAATTTTTTTATCAATATTCTGTATGATGAAAATTTTATTGTTTTTTTTATTGGCCACACTCTTCATTACAAAATCATCAGGGCGGGTAATATCATTGTCTTCCACATATTTGGCTATAACATCAATAAAGGGTTTACCATAGCGCAGGGCCTTGCCCTTACTTACCCCGCTTATTTTTTCCAGCTCTTCCATGGAGGTGGGATACATGGTGGCCATATCTTCCAGACTGCTCTCTAAAAAAATCACAAATGGCGGCAGGTTTTTTTCTTTGGATACTTTTTTGCGCAACTCTTTCAGCATTTCCACCAATTTTTCATCGGTAGTGCCGGTACCACCTGCTGCCTGTTCGCTTTCATCATCATCGGCATTGGCATCTTCAAATAAATTATTCAGCACAATTTTAAAAGATACCGGCTTCTTTAAAAATGCGGTTCCTTTTTTGGTGAATTTGAGCAGGCCATATTCCACAATATCTTTTTCTATCAGGCCATTCAGTAACATCTGGCGAATTAAACTATTCCAGAAATGCGGCTCTTTATCATTGCCGCTGGCAAAACTGCCCAGCTCATCATGCCGGTACATTTTTACTGCCGGTGTGGCCTTACCTTGTAAAATCAGCAATACATATTCCACCGGAAAACGCTCTTCCAAATCTTTAACGGCTTTTAATACCACTACGGTTTCGTTTTTGGCTTCTATCTTTTCTTTAGGATTTAAACAGTTATCGCAATGGCCGCAACTTTTACTATCATCGTATCCTTCTCCAAAATAATGTAATAATATCTTTCTACGGCATACACTGCTTTCGGCAAAGCTCACGGTTTCATTAATCAACTGTGCCCCCACTTCTCTTTCACTAAGGGGTTTATCCCGCATAAAATGCTCCAGTTTGGCCACATCTTTATGAGAATAATACAGAATGCATTTTCCTTCCATGCCATCTCTTCCGCCGCGGCCGGTTTCCTGATAATAGTTTTCTATCGATTTGGGAATATTATAATGAATCACAAAACGAACATCGGGCTTATCGATACCCATTCCAAATGCAATGGTGGCCACAATTACATCCACATCTTCATTTAAAAACTGGTCCTGTCTATCGGCTCTAAGCTTACTGTCTAATCCGGCATGATACGCCACCGCTTTAATACCATTAGCCATCAGCATCATGGCCAGCTCTTCGGTGGTTTTGCGATTAAGGGTATATATGATGCCGCTTTTATTTTTATGCAGCTGAATAAAGCGCACAATACTTTTATTGGTCTGGTCTATATTGATCTTGGGCTGAATTTCGTAATACAGGTTGGGTCTGTTGAAAGAAGAAATAAAGATCTGCGGATTGCGCAGTCCCAGATTTTTTACAATATCGCTCTGCACTTTTGGAGTGGCAGTGGCGGTAAGGGCAATCACCGGAACGTTTTCATCAATCATATCCATAATCTCCCGCAGGCGCCTGTACTCGGGCCTGAAATCGTGCCCCCACTCGGAAATACAATGGGCTTCATCTACTGCAAAAAATGATATTTTAAGTTCTTTAAAAAATTCTACATTCTCTTCCTTGGTCATGGTTTCGGGAGCCACATACAGCATTTTTGTTTTTCCCGAAGTGAGGTCATCCTTTACAATTTTTTGCTGGCCTTTATTTAAAGTGCTGTTTAAAAAATGTGCCACATGGTCTTTGCTGCTGTAGCTTCTTACCAGGTCTACCTGATTTTTCATTAGGGCAATCAGCGGAGAAACAATGATGGCCACACCTTCGCTGATAAGCGCAGGCAGCTGGTAACACATGCTTTTACCGCCGCCGGTAGGCATAATTACAAAAGTATCTCTGCCGCTCAGCAGGGTTTCAATAATAGCTTGCTGCGGATCTTTAAACGATGAAAAGCCAAAATGTTTTTGCAGTTCATCGGTAAGGATATAGCCGCTTTTTACAGGACTTACCTTTTTTCCGGCTGCTTTAGCCGGCTTGGTTGTATCAGTTTTGGTTTTTGGAGATTTTGATTTTACTGTTGCCATAACATATGTCCTTCACACTTTTCCTGGTGATTTTAATGACCATTTTTTAAAAGGGGTAGCGAAGTTAACTTACCCAAGCTGTATATGCAAGCTTTTAACTCAATCTACCATTAATTAGCAATCATTTAAGATACTCAATAATTGGCAAATGGCAAGTACTAAATTAAATCCGCCAAGTTGAAAGCTCACGGCCTTTGCATTATGCAGTATTATAAGTAGGTTTGCGCCACAAAATGAACCGACAGAATATCATAAACGCAGCATTGCGAACCATTTCACTGGAAGCAGAGTCCATAACGGGCCTTCAGGCCTTTATTAGTGATGATTTTGTTGCCGGCGTACAACAAATAGCCAATTCAAAAGGAAGGTTTGTAGTTAGCGGCATTGGTAAAAGCGCCATTATTGCGCAAAAGATTGTGGCCACCTTAAACAGCACCGGCACCCCAGCCTTATTTATGCATGCTGCAGATGCTATCCATGGCGATTTGGGAATGATTCAACCCGATGATGTGGTAATGATCATCAGTAAAAGTGGCGATAGTCCCGAAATAAAAGTGCTGGCATCGCTTATTAAAAACTTTGGTAACACCCTGATAGGTATGGTGGGCAATACCCAATCTTATTTAGCTACGCACAGCAATATTGTTTTAAATACTACCATACAACAAGAGGCTTGTCCTAATAATTTGGCTCCCACCACCAGCACCACCGCACAAATGGTAATGGGTGATGCGCTGGCAGTTTGCCTGATGGAGCTGAAAGGATTTAACAGTCATGATTTTGCCAAATACCACCCCGGTGGAATGCTGGGTAAAAAATTGTATCTGCGGGTGGCCGATTTGGCTGCACAAAATGAAAAGCCGGCAGTGCTGGCCACAGCCAGTATTAAAGAAGTGATACTGGAGATGACAGTAAAACGCCTGGGTACTGCGGTAGTGGTAGGTCCGCAGCAACAGGTACTGGGCATTATTACCGATGGTGACCTTAGAAGGATGCTGGAAAAGACCAGTGATTTTAGTGGCTTAACAGCAACTGATATTATGACTCTAAATCCCAAACATATTGCAGCAGATGCACTGGCAACAGAAGCGCTGGACACATTGCGACACAATAATATCAGTCAGTTGGTTGTTATAGAAAACCAAACTTATGCAGGCGTACTTCATCTGCATGATTTAATAAGAGAAGGCATTATTTAAAATTACTCTAATGAACAAGAATCATTATGTGGCCATTATGGCCGGCGGTATTGGCAGCAGGTTTTGGCCGATGAGCCGTACTAATTTCCCTAAACAATTTCTGGATATTTTAAATACTGGAAGAACACTGATACAGGGCACCATGGACCGCTTTGCTAAATTTATTCCACTGGAAAATATTTATGTGGTCACCTCCGATCAGTATAAAGATATAGTGGCTAAACAGCTACCCGAAATACCGGTTGAAAACATTTTATGTGAACCCTCCCGCAAAAACACTGCTCCCTGTATTGCCTATATCTCGCACAAATTATTACAGCTGAACCCCGAAGCCAACTTAATATGTGCACCTGCAGATCATATCATACTTGAACCTGATGAGTTTAAGAAAATATGTAAAGATGCCCTGCATTTTACAAGTCATATGAAAGCGCTTTTAACGCTTGGAATTAAACCTACACATCCAAATACCGGATACGGGTATATACAATATGAACAGCAGTCAGTAAGCGATAATATTTATAAGGTAAAAACCTTTACCGAAAAGCCCGATCTGGCACTGGCAAAAACTTTTATTACCAGCGGAGATTTTTTATGGAATGCCGGCATATTTGTATGGCAGGTGAAAAATATTGTGGCCGCTTTTGAAAAATTATTGCCCGAGCTGAATGAACTTTTTGAAGCCGAAAAAACCAGTTTTAATACCCCGGCCGAAAAAGAAGCGATTGACAGAATTTACCCTCAGTGTGTAAATATTTCTATTGATTACGGCATTATGGAAAAGGCCGATAATGTATATATCATCCCGTCTTCTTTTGGCTGGAGCGATCTGGGAACATGGGGCAGTGCTTTTGAAAATTTATCAAAAGATTATCTTGAAAATGCGGTGGCCGGAGATAATGTAGTGGTGATTGATGCCACTAAAAATATGGTGCATGTGGACAATAAAAAACTGGTTTTATTACAGGGATTGGATGATTTTATTGTAGTGGACACAGCCGACGTTTTAATGATTTGTAAGAAAGATAAGGAACAGGAGATAAAAGAATATGTGGCTGAAATAAAGCGTAATAAAGGAGATAAGTTTTTGTAAGCCTAAATAAGCAGCAATATAATTAAGAGGAGCTAGAAAAGCTCCTCTTTTATTTGGGCCAAATGAAATAAACGGCAATCTATCATATGTAGCGATTTCACTACACCATTGTAGTTAAAGTTTGTAATTGTTGTTTTACTGACCAATCTAAAATCAATATCATCTTTTTTATTTGAACATATATTTAACTTTATAACTGTTTTATAGTCATACTGGAATAATAACCCAAAATTAAATCCTTTTTAAAAGCCAAAAATAATTCAGCAAGCTGTTTGCTGATGGAGCATAACCAACTTATGAAATCACTCCGTATAATACTGCTTGCCTTATCAGTTGTATTCTTTGCTTTGAATTTTGTTCATTATAATATTAATGAAGAGCATAAGTTTGTTGTGATACATGAAAAATTTGACCCCTCATTAGGCAGGTTAAACTCATTGGAAAAGCTGGTTCATTACACTGACAGTTCCTGCGGAGTAAAACAGATTAAACAAAATACGCTGGAGTATGCCATTGAGGCCAAAGAGATCGTATCGCAACGATTTTATCATAAATATGCAACACATAATTTAAACGAAAACTGGATTGCATCCCTTTCTCAATGGGTAACCGGATATTACCTGTCTTCTAAAATTACTGCAGATGATATTTTAACCCGGCCTTACGGATACTGCGGACAACAGAGTGCAGTGCTGATGGAACTATTAGAAAAAAAAGGATTTGATTGCAGGGCAGTATATTTCTCGCATCATTTTGCCATGCAGGCTTATATCAACAATAGTTGGTGTTATTTTGATGCCAATCAGGAACCCGATATACTGCCGGAACAACGTTCCAATAAAAAATGGTTGTATAATGATGACTCGCTGGCCATTGCATACCGAACAGACACCAATAAGATAAATTACAGGTTCGGGCATCCGCTTATGGCAAGTATCAAATACGGCAAAATAAATGAGGTACAGGGCCCCAACGCACAAATTTTTCAGGCTATTACCCAACCGCTTTCCAGAATCGCTTTTATTTTTCCATTACTTTGGTTTGTATATTTGAGCAGAAAAAATAAAGTCAATTGCAGCCCACTATTAAAAGTAAACAGCCCCACGCAGGAACCACCATTTTTACAGTAATGAGTGTGCTGGCGGCAGAGCATAATGCCATTAACCTGGGCCAGGGATTTCCCGATTTTTTAATGGACGATGCATTGGTGGCACTGGTAAACGAATCCATGCAAAAAGGCAATAACCAGTATGTGCATATGAACGGGTTGCCCTTATTGAGGGAGCGTATTGCTGAAAAAATAACCGGACTGTATCAAAATACTATTCATCCGGAATCCGAAATTACCGTTACACCCGGAGGTACTTATGCTATTTACACTGCCCTTACTACCATTTTACAGCCCGGCGATGAAGTGATTGTTTTTGAACCGGCCTATGATAGTTATATCCCCACCATAGAAATCAATGGCGCCATACCTGTACTGATTCCCTTAAATTTTCCGGATTATACCATCAACTGGGAACTGGTGAAACAGAAGGTGAGCAGCAAAACCAGGGCTATAATAATTAATACACCGCATAACCCCACCGGAAGTATATTAAGTGAAACGGATATCACTCAATTAAGGGCCATCGTAAAAGACAGCAATATTTTTATCATCAGCGATGAAGTATATGAACACCTGATTTTTGAAGGCCGGCAACATGTAAGCATGCTGCGTTATCCCGATTTATACGACCGCAGCTTTGTGTGTTTTTCTTTTGGTAAAGTATACCACTGCACCGGGTGGAAGATGGGCTATTGTGTGGCGCCACCTGCATTAATGAGTGAGTTCAGAAAAATACACCAGTTTAATTGTTTCAGCTGCAACAGTCCGGTTCAGTTTGCACTGGCAGAATTTTTATTACAAAAAGAAAAGTATTTGCAGCTGGGAGCTTTTCTGCAACAGAAACGGGATTATTTTGCGGCACTGATGCAGCAGACAAAATTTAAACCCCTGCCATCTTTTGGAAGTTATTTTCAATTATACAGCTACAATGATATAAGCGATGAAACGGAAAAAGACTTTGCCATCCGCCTCACAAAAGAATATAAAGTAGCTACCATACCCACTTCTGTTTTTTATAAAAATGGTAGCGATAATAAAGTGCTGCGTTTTTGTTTTGCCAAAAAAGAAGCTACACTGGAAGAGGCTGTAAACCGGTTGATGAAATTATAATTCT
>JBAXET010000150.1:0-7258 GCA_037140275.1 Ferruginibacter sp.
CAATTCAAAAAATTATACTGCCATACCATGAACCATCAACCATGAACTATCAACCATGAACTATGAACCCTAAATAATAACGAACAAGCATCCAGCATCTAGTATCCAGCATCCAGCATCCAGTATCCAGTATCCACACTCACAATTCAATCACCTGATATTCCGTATTCAATGTTTTAAAAGCTGTTTCCAACCTGTCGCGGTGGGTATCGGTAATAAATACCTGTCCTTCATTTTCGTTACATACACAGTGCAGCAATTGTTTCATCCGGTTATCATCCAGTTTTTCAAATACATCATCTAAAAATAACAGGGGTGCAAAATTCTTATTGCGCTTAAGCAATTCAAATTCGGCCAGTTTAAGTGCGAACAATAAACTTTTTCTTTGTCCCTGTGAAGCCGTGTTTTTAAAGGATTGTGCATTCAGCTGCATGGCAATATCATCCTTATGAATACCGCCGTTACTGCGCTGCAGCATAAAATCTTTTTGGCGAAACTGATTGAGTACTGATGCAAAATCACCGACATTCAGCTGGCTTTCGTATTGCAGACTTACTTCCTCGGCATTCTCTGCTATCTGATGATAAAATTCCTGAACAAGTGGAATCAGTTCGGCTGTAAATGCCTTCCGCTTAGTATAAATATAATTCCCCGGTTGTAACAGTTGTTCGTCCAGTACTTCCAGCAGGGGCCAGTCGGTTTTACCCTGTTCGGCAAAACGTTTTAGCAGACTGTTACGCTGTTGCAGCACTTTATTGTATTGCATCAGCAGGGCAAGGTATTGGGCATCCATCTGGCTGATTACTGTATCAATATAACGACGCCTTTCTTCGCTGCCCCCGGTAATCAATTCCACATCATCCGGTGCCACCATCACTGCAGGAAATTTGCCAATATGGTGGCTCATTTTTTCGTAAGGTACTTCATTCAACAGCAGTTCTTTTTTAGCCGTACCCCGGTTAATGCATACCAGTTTATGCAGTTCATTCTTATAATCAAAAATGGCTTCTAACCTGAACCCCTCTTTTTCAAACTGCACATTCTGAGTATCTGTTTTACTAAAATAGCTTTTGGTAAAACAACAATAGTAAATGGCATCCAATAAATTGGTTTTGCCCTTGCCGTTTAAACCGCAAATGCCCACTATCCGCTCTGTAAACACAAAAGAGGAAAAATCGTAATTTTTAAACTGGGTAATATCTATTTTATTGAGCCTGGGCATTGGGCTGCAAGATAATTAAAGATCATTGGAAGCGCAGGTTTTAAGGATTATCTGTACATTTTAGCATCAAATACCCGTCAACAGCGGGCTGCTAACAAAATCTGCAGTCTGCTGATCTATAAACTATCTATAATCGCATCCGGGCTATCTTCTTCACAATCTGTGAAAACTGTGGGAAAAACTCCCTAAAATCAAATTTTAAAACTGTAAACCGAAAACGGAAAACCCTTATCTTTGCCGCCTAAAATTATATACCTTGGCAACAAAGTTTTCTAAAGAAACTTATTTATACTGGTACGAACTAATGCTGTTATTACGCAGGTTCGAGGAAAAGACCGGTCAGTTATACGGAATGCAAAAAATCAGGGGCTTTTGTCACCTGTATATCGGTCAGGAAGCTGTGGCAGCAGGTTGTATGACTGCAACGCAGTCTGATGATAAATTTATTACCGCATATAGAAACCATGCATTGGCGATTGCCAAAGGCGTTACCCCTAAATCCAGTATGGCTGAATTATACGGTAAAGCTACAGGTTGCAGTAAAGGGAAGGGTGGAAGTATGCACCTTTTTGGTGTAGATGTGGGCTTTTTTGGCGGTCACGGTATTGTGGGTGCTCAAATTGGAACCGGCGCTGGTCTGGCTTTTGCTGAAAAATACAAGGGCACCAATAATGTGGCTTTATGCTTTTTTGGCGATGGTGCTGCCCGTCAGGGTATGTTGCACGAAACCTTTAACATGGCTATGTTATGGGATTTACCGGTAGTATTTATTTGTGAAAACAATCAGTATGCAATGGGTACTTCGGTAGCCCGTACAAGTAAAACAATGGATATTTATAAATTGGCCGACGCTTATGATATGCCTGCCGATGCAGTGGATGGCATGAGCCCCGAAGATGTACACAATGCAGTTTTAAGAGCAGTGAACAGAGCAAGGGAAAAAGGCGGTCCAACTTTATTGGAAATTAAAACCTACCGTTACAAAGGGCATAGTATGAGTGATCCTCAGAAATACCGCAGTAAGGATGAAGTGGAAGAATACAAAGACAAAGACCCAATTGATCATGTATTGAAAGTGCTGACAGAAGAATTTAATGTAAGTGAAGCAGATATTGAAGTGATAAACGATAGAGTAAAGCATGAAGTGGAAGAAGCTGTAACATTTGCAGAAGAAAGCCCATGGCCAAATGATGATGAATTACTGAAAGATGTATATGTTCAGGAAGACTATCCATTTATTGTAGACTAAAAATTAAACTTTTAAATTTAAAGAACTAACGATGGCAGAGAAGCAAGCAACAGTTGAAACTGTAGAAGTAAATGAGGCGCTGGAAAAAGCAAAAGGATTTTGGGCGAAATTCAGCAAACCGATTATGTATGCAGGTAGTGCTGTAATTATATTGATTGGTGGTTGGTATGGCTACAAAAACTTTGTAGTATTACCCAAACAGCAAAAAGCGAGCGAATTAATTTTTCCTGCTGAAAAATTATTTGTAAGCATGACCCAAAGCGGAAGCTATACCAAAGATTCTGTAAATATAATCCTGAATGGCGGTAACCTTAATGGTACAGTTGTAAACGGTTTACTAAACATTATCAAAGGATATGAGGGCACTCCTTCAGGCAATCTGGCTCAGTATATGACAGGAGCATGTTACCTGCAATTGAAAGAATTTGATAAAGCCACTAAATATCTAAAAGCATTTGATGGCAATGGTGCCGGTCAAATTCAAAGTGCTGCTTACCGTATGTTAGGTGATGCGTATGCAGAACAAAAGAAAAATGACGATGCCTTAAGCAACTATAAAAAAGCCATTGATGCAGCTTCAGTAAAAGATGAATCTACAAGATTTCTGGCTTTATCAAGAGCAGCACTTTTTTGCAATGCTATTGGTAAAAATAAAGAAGCCATTGAATTGTTTACTCAATTAAAAGAGGAGATATCACCGGAATTTTTAAAAACCAGCAATTTCGAAGCAGACAAATACCTGGCTAAATTGGGTGTAACCAAATAGTGAATGGTAAATAGTCAATGGTAAATAGTCAATGGGGAATAGTGAATGGTCAATGGGTTAACTTACAGTGAAACCAATTAACTAATCAACAGATTAACCAATTAACTGATTAACCAATTAACTGATTAACCAATTAACTGATTAACCAATTAACAGATTAACCATGTCTATCAACTCTTCAAATTTATATAATACTTCAGGCATCCAAAATTTAAAGGATGCCTGTGTTGTAATTGTACGTACCGAATGGAATGCCGAAACCATCGATAAACTTGAAGAGGGCTGTATTAAAATACTTGATGAGCATCAGATACATCACTCCAGCATTACTGTTCCCGGCGCATTTGAAATTCCCTTTGGTATAAAAAATTACTGGGAGGCTTTTAAGTATAAGGATGATAAACCCTGTGCCTTTATTGCCCTGGGTTGTGTGTTAAGAGGGGATACACCTCACTTTGATTATGTATGCAAAGCCGTAACCGACGGTGTGGTGCAACTGAATTTAAGCTTACCGGTACCAGTTATATTTGGTGTGCTTACTGTAGACAACCAGCAACAAATTGATGAAAGAACCGGTGGCAAGCATGGCAATAAGGGAGAAGAAGCTGCAGTAACCGCTTTAAAGATGATTGCACTTTCCCGCTCATTTAAAAGAACTAAACAATAATCAGGGATCTATGAAAGTGCAGATATTCATACCTTGTTTTGTAGATCAGCTATATCCGCAAACCGCCTTTAATATGATTAAAGTGCTGGAAAAAGCTTCCTGCGAAGTAGTCTATAATACCAATCAAACCTGCTGCGGTCAGCCTGCATTTAATGCAGGATTTTGGGATGAATCCAGAGCCGTTTGCAGTAAATTCATTAAAGATTTTGAAGGCGCCGATTATATTGTTGCCCCCAGCGCCAGCTGCGTGGGTTTTGTAAGAAACTATTACGCCAAAATTTTTGAAAATTCTTCTCAGCATAATCAGGTAAAAGACCTGAGCAAACGCATTTACGAATTCACCGAGTTTTTAACCGATGTACTGCATATTGAAAATTATGGTGCCGAACTGAATGTAAAAGCTACTTACCACGATAGCTGCGCCGCATTAAGAGAATGTAAAATTAAAGAGGGCCCCAGAAGATTATTAAGTAATGTAAAAGGACTGGAGCTCGTTGAAATGATTGATGTGGAAACCTGTTGTGGTTTTGGTGGTACATTCGCTGTAAAATTTGATGCGATCTCTATTGGAATGGCCGATCAAAAAATCACTAATGCATTGGCTACAGGTGCTGAAATGATCATTTCAACAGACCTCAGCTGCCTTATGCATTTGGATGGCTATATTAAAGGCAATAACCTGCCTTTAAAAACCATGCATATTGCCGATGTACTGGCCAGCGGATGGGAATAAATTTTGTTCATTCAACTTCAACTCAACAAATAAAAACTGGTACACTATAATTCGTGTACCAGTTTTATTTTTACATATTCCACTTTGTTTTTGCCATTACATTCAACAACCTGCAATAATTATTGTTATTCAACACGTAGCTGTTAATAAGACAATCATTATCTCTACATTTGCCATTATTAATTATTCATTTCAATTTCAGGAAATCATGGCCTATTGGTTAGCAAAATCAGAACCTTCAGTATACAGTTGGGATCAGTTTGTAAAAGACAAACAAACTTTTTGGAGCGGAGTAAGAAATTATGCAGCCCGTATTAATTTAAGAGCCATGAAAAAAGGAGACGAGGTTTTATATTATCACAGCAACGAAGGCGTGGAAATTGTTGGCATTGCTAAAGTGATTAAAGAAGCTTATCAGGATCCTACCACCGAAGATGAGCGTTGGGTGGCAGTAGACCTTAAGCCGGTTCGTAAATTAAAAAAATCGGTTCCGCTGGAGATCATAAAAAAAGATAAACGACTTACCAATATGGATCTGGTTCGTTTGGGTAGACTGAGCGTACAAACAGTAAAGCCAGAAGAGTGGGACATTGTGATGGAACTCGCCGGAGAATAACCCCCACGGCCAACTGGTGAAAGAACTTTGCACCCTAAATTTGGAAACAGTTTTTATTTCCTGAAATAATATTCAGTAAAAGCATTTTATTTCATTTAACATTTAACAAAGGTTACTAATTGATGATTTTTAGGATTATACAATGGATGCATCCTGTATTCTATTCTTAATTCAAAAAAAACTCAATTGTATGATCACGTTAAAACCTTTATACAGGGGCGTACTCCTATTGCTTGTACTCCTCTCATGTAATACCCGCTACCAGCAAACCCAAAAATTAGAATCATTAAGCCGCACCATTTCCGGTACTGCAGATTCTGTATCCGTTAGTTCCATTCAAAATATTGCGCAGGAAGAACAATTTAATACCGAAGGCTATGGCAATATAGTAGAGAACAGTTTTTTAGCGGCCAATCAAAATCCTTTATCCACTTTTTCTATTGATGTAGACCAGGCTGCCTACAGTAATGTGCGGCGCTTTATTCAGAATGGTGTGCTGCCTCCAAAAGGTGCAGTACGACTGGAAGAGATGATCAATTATTTTGATTATGATTATGCAGCACCACAAAATGATGATCCCTTTGCTATACATACCGAATTAGCCAGCTGTCCCTGGAATAACCAACACAAACTGGTACAAATAGGATTAAAAGGAAAAGATATTGTAAAAGATAAATTGCCTCCTGCCAATCTTGTTTTTTTAATTGATGTATCAGGCTCTATGGACGAGCCCAATAAATTACCATTGGTACAATCTTCTTTACAATTACTTACCGATCAGCTTAGGGAAAACGACAGGGTAGCCATAGTGGTTTATGCCGGCGCTGCAGGTACAGTATTGCCTTCCACATCAGGTAATAATAAAACAAAAATTAAAGCGGCTATTGATCAGTTACAGGCCGGTGGTTCAACAGCAGGTGCCGAAGGTATTCAGCTGGCCTATAAAATTGCTAAAGAAAATTTTTCCGCCAATGGAAATAACAGGGTAATACTGGCTACCGATGGAGATTTTAATGTGGGTATGAGCAGCGATGATGAACTGGTGAACCTGATAGAAACAGAAAGAAAGAGTAATATTTTTTTAACTGTGCTTGGATTTGGCATGGGAAATTATCAGGATAATAAAATGCAGCAGTTGGCAGATAAAGGAAATGGTAACCATGCATATATTGACAATTTGAATGAAGCTAAAAAAGTACTGGTGAAAGAATTTGGAAGTACTTTATTCACTATTGCAAAGGATGTAAAAATACAGGTAGAGTTTAATCCTGAAAAAGTACAATCATATCGTTTGATTGGTTACGAGAACAGGATGCTTCAAAAAGAAGATTTTAATGATGATAAAAAAGATGCAGGCGAAATGGGGGCTGGCCATACCGTTACCGCATTGTATGAAATCATTCCCGCAGGCGTAAAAGATGCATTCAGTGGTAAGGTGGATGACTTAAAATATCAAACCGCGGCAGTTTCAAAAAATGAATTTGCAGATGAAATGCTTACTGTAAAACTCCGTTATAAAACACCAACAGGTGATGAAAGTAAGCTGATGGTACATACGGTAGCTGACGAAAATACAGCTATTGAATATACATCAGATAATTTCCGCTTTTCTGCAGCAGTAGCTTCCTTTGGTATGTTATTGAGAAACTCTGCCTATACGCAACAGGCTACTTACGAAGAGGTGATCCGCCGGGCAAAAAATGCAAAAGGCAAGGATCTGAACGGTTACCGCAATGAATTTATAGAACTGGTACAATCAGCCGCTACACTGGCACTGGCAAAAAAATAAATAAAAATGATTGCTTGTCATGTAATTTATTAAATAGTGCTTTTGTAATTTAGTTGGATGGATAAAAAACATATTGTGGTACTTTCAGGTGCAGGCATCAGTGCCGAAAGCGGCTTAAAAACCTTCAGGGATGGTGATGGTTTATGGATGGGATATAATGTGCAGGATGTGGCAACCCCTGGGGCTTTTATAAAAAATCCGCAATTGGTACTTGAC
>JBAXET010000151.1:0-7231 GCA_037140275.1 Ferruginibacter sp.
AGTTAACATATTAACCAATAAACAGATTTACCATCATCATGATAACATTAAAAGAAGGCAGCAAGGCTCCGGCATTTAATGGAAAAGACCAGGATGGCAAAATTGTTTCACTGGCTGATTATAAGGGACAAAAAGTGGTATTGTATTTTTATCCGCAGGATGATACCCCTACTTGTACCGTTCAGGCCTGTAACCTCCGAGATAATTTCAGTCTGCTCAAAAAAAATGGCTTTGTGGTATTGGGCGTTAGTCCGGATGAAGAAAAAAAGCATAAAAAATTTGAATCCAAATACAGTTTGCCTTTTACATTATTAGCCGATCCGGAGCATGCTATTATTGATAAATATGAAGTGTGGGGTGAAAAACAATTATATGGTAAAAAATATTTAGGCCTGCACCGTACCACTTTTTTAATTGATGAAAAAGGCATCATCAGAAAAATATTTTTAAAACCAAAGAGTAAAGAACATACTCAGGAAATTTTGGCCGCCTGGCAACTTATTGGGAAATAATGCCGATATAAACTGTAAACACTTTAAAAAAATTTATGAAAAAAGTTATTTCAGTTTGCCTCATTGGTTTTATTTCAACAGCCTCAATGTTGGGTTGCAGTAAAAGTGGTGATACCACTATTCCGGGTTCAGGTGGTTCAGGTGCAAGAACTTTTTCCTGTGCTGGTATTACACCAAAATTTTCTGCTGATGTACAACCCATACTTACTTCGGTATGTTCCACCAACAGCAGTTGCCATGCTACAGGTTCTTCAAATTCCGGTGGCCCTTTCACCAGTTATGCTGAAGTAAATGCCAGAAAATCAAATATCAGGGCAGCAATACTAGCAGGCACCATGCCGCAATCTGGCTCTATATCACAGGCGCAGATAAACGCTTTTATTTGCTGGATCGACAGCGGCGCTCCCAATAATTAATAAAAAGGCTTGATCAATATTTAACAGAACGGTTTGGGTAGTATAATTCCGTGCAGTATTGCCGGTTTATATTACCCATTCTATTTCTCCAAAATCAAAGTGCCGCTCTATAGTATCGGCAGTAAGTAATTGCCCCTGTGCCGATACTCCTTTAATGGTAGTTTTAAATACTATTGTTCCTTTTTTAAGTTTTACTTTTTCATGCAGCTGGTACATATGGCTGGTATATTCCTTATGCAGTGCATCTGTATCAACAGAACCGTTGAGCAATGCCTCAGCCCGCAGCATAACCATATGGTATAATTCCTCCACCATGGTTATAATATCATAGTTTCTGCCGGTAATTTGCTGCAACGAAACCGGATTGGGCAATGAGGGATGAAAACGCTGCTGGTTAATATTAATGCCAATGCCCACCACGGCCCATTTCCAGATATTGCCTTTAAATGCAGTTTCAATTAAAATACCCCCTGCCTTTCTGTCACGCCAATACAAATCATTAGGCCATTTTATTTTTACTTCGGTACGGGCATATTTTTTAAAAAAGTCGCCTACTCCCAGCGAAACAGCCATACTTAAATAAAATTGCTGCTCCACTTTCAATGTATCGGTCTTTAAAAGCAGGCTCATGGCTATGTTTTGCCCTGTAGCAGCATGCCAGCGCTTTCCCCGCTGTCCTTTACCTGCAGTTTGCTCCAGAGCAGCAAAAGCATGTGCATGTCTTGCCAATCCTGCACGTACCTTTGCCATGGCATAATTGTTGGTGCTATCCACAGTATCCAATATTTTAATAAAAGCAGCGGCTGACATACTTAATCAAATGGCAAAGAAGTGTTATTTTTGCCATAATTGCAAGCTACAAGCTAACTTGTAAATAACAAAAGTTAAGTTCTCCCGTTATTACAGTTATTATTGCAGCTAACATATCACTAAAATAAAAATTACATTTGAGCAACCTGAACGTTTTAAATACCAGAAAAAAGAGTACCGTAGTAAGACTTACCCGAAACAGTAAAATTTTCAAGACGATTATTCACGCCATACAGGAGAAAAAAGGTGAAAATATTATCAGCCTCGATCTTCGTAAAATTCCCGAAGCTGTATCAGATTTTTTCATCATCTGCCAGGTGAGTAATACCACACAGTTAAGAGCTATTGCCGATTCAGTTGAAGCAGAAGTGAAAGATAATTGCGGCGAATTTCCCTATAAACATGAAGGCAAACAGGCATTACAATGGGTATTGATTGATTATATTAATGTAGTGGTTCATGTTATGCTTCCCGAACCAAGAAAATTTTATCAGCTGGAAGAAATGTGGAGCGACGCCCCTTCAATGGAGCATAATGATTAAATTAAAATAAATTTAAGTTTCATTTAAAACAATACACAACCCCATTCGTCTAAAGCCGGGTAACAAAGCCCCGAACAGCACGATTTAAATAATTAGAAAACGCAACATGAATCAGCAAGATCCTAATAAAAAGTACGGTCCCGATAATACCCCACCCAATGGTGGTGGTGAAGATCCACTTAAAAAGAAGAGCAAATTCAATATATACTGGATCTATGGCATCCTGTTTATTGCAATTATTGCCTGGAACATGGCCCGTAATGTAAACTCTGCAGGTGTAGAAACTGATCAGCAATCATTTTACGAAATGATTAAGCAGGGTGATGTGGAAAAAGTAAAAACCATCCGAAATACCAAAAGGGTAAGGATATTTTTGAATAAAGACAGTCTGACTAAAAAAGTAGACTTTTATTCTCAGCTTTTAAAAGATACCGACAATCCAAAAAAATACGAGTCGGCTAAAAAAGCCAATCAGCCTCAATTATATTTCAGCTTTAAAGAAATTCAGGCTTATTCTAAAGAGCTGGGCGATTTTTATGCTAAAAACCCGCAAATAAAAGAGATCCATGATACGCCTGATGATGAGGGAGAGTGGTTGGGTCAATTATTGAATACGTTATTGCCACTATTGTTAATTGGGTTGCTGTTTGTTTTGATGATGCGTAAAGTTGGTGGACCAGGCGGCGGCGGCGGTGCAGGCGGTATTTTTAATATCGGAAAATCTAAAGCTACTTTATTTGACAAAGGAACCAGAGTAAATATCACTTTTGCAGATGTTGCTGGCTTAGATGAAGCAAAAGTGGAAGTAATGGAAATTGTTGACTTTCTAAAAAATCCTAAAAAATATACCGCATTAGGTGGTAAAATTCCAAAAGGTGCTTTACTGGTAGGCCCTCCTGGCACTGGTAAAACTTTATTGGCTAAAGCGGTTGCCGGTGAGGCACAAGTGCCGTTCTTTAGTTTAAGTGGCAGTGATTTTGTAGAGATGTTTGTAGGTGTGGGTGCAAGCCGCGTTAGAGATTTATTTAAGCAAGCCAGAGAAAAGGCACCTTGTATTATTTTTATTGATGAAATTGATGCAATAGGCCGTGCAAGAGGAAAGAACATGATGATGAGTAATGATGAAAGAGAAAACACCCT
The DNA here is from genome assembly GCA_037140275.1 of Ferruginibacter sp. Classification (GTDB taxonomy): domain Bacteria; phylum Bacteroidota; class Bacteroidia; order Chitinophagales; family Chitinophagaceae; genus Ferruginibacter. Next base: position 3,421 of record JBAXET010000151.1, read on the forward strand.
GAACCAGTTATTGGTAGAGATGGATGGTTTTGGTACCGATTTGGGTATCATCATTCTTGCTGCCACCAACAGGCCGGATGTATTGGATACTGCATTATTACGTCCGGGTAGATTCGACCGTCAGATATCAATCGACCGCCCAGATTTAGTAGGAAGAGAAGCGATTTTTAAAGTGCATTTAGGCCCGATAAAAATTTCTCAAACATTAGATATTCATAAGCTGGCAGAACAAACACCGGGCTTTGCTGGTGCCGATATTGCCAATGTATGTAATGAAGCTGCATTGATTGCCGCCCGTAAAAACAAAGAAGCGGTTGACATGAGCGATTTTCAGGATGCGATAGATCGTGTAATTGGTGGTTTGGAAAAAAGGAACAAACTTATTTTACCGGAGGAGAAAGAGATTATCGCTTATCACGAAGCTGGTCATGCAATTTGCGGATGGTATTTGGAACATGCGTATCCTTTATTAAAAGTTACGATTGTACCAAGAGGCACTGCCGCTTTGGGATATGCGCAATACACTCCAAGAGAACAATATTTGTACAATACTGATCAGTTAATGGATCAGATTTGTATGACACTGGGCGGAAGGGCAAGCGAACAGATTTTCTTTGGAAAAATAAGTACCGGTGCAAGTAATGACCTGCAGCAGATTTCTAAAATTGCTTACAGCATGGTTACCGTATATGGTATGAATGATAAACTGGGTAATGTGAGTTATTACGATCCTTCGCAGGAAAATTATTTTACTAAACCATTCAGTGAAGAAACCGGTAAACTGATAGATGAAGAAGTAAGGGCATTAATTGAAAAAGCCTATACCAGAACTATCCAATTACTTACCGAGAAAAAAGAAGATGTAGAAAAACTGGCTAAAGAATTACTGAAAAAAGAAGTGCTGTTCCAGAGTGATGTGGAAACCTTAATTGGTAAAAGGCCTTTTGAAGAAAAGAAAGTGCTGGATGTAAAAGAAGAAGATATTAAGAATGCTGTATCCGATAGTCCCGCTGGCGACGTAACCGATACAGATGCCATTAATAACAATCAGATGTAATACTATGCCAACTTCTCCGGCAAAAGAAAATATTTTAAGACGAATTAGGCAGGCGCTGAGCAATCCGGCGCCTTTGCCTTTTCCTAATTGTGAAGGCTCAGGTTCAATTTTTGCAGCAGCTACCGACGAACTTGAAGTGGTATTTGCCGAAGAATTTATAAAACTGCAGGGTAAGTTTGCTTTTTGCAGCAACGAAGCTGATATGTTGCAACAGGTACAACAGCTTATTGCCGAAAAACAATGGACTAAGGTATTTTGCAATGAAGATAAATGGGCCAATAGTTTCAGTAACACCATTAGTCTTTCTACCTGTGATGTTTCTGTAACCGGCTGTGAGTTTTTAGTAGCACGTACCGGAACCATTGTAATGAGTGCGGCACAGCAGAGTGGCCGTACAGTTAGTGTATACGCCCCTGTTCATATTTGTATTGCCTATACCAATCAACTGGTATTTGATATTAAAGATGCACTGCAAACCATCAAAGAAAAATATGCCGGTGGCATCCCTTCTTTAATCACTTTTGCCAGCGGCCCAAGTCGTACTGCAGATATTGAAAAAACACTGGTTACCGGTGTTCATGGCCCCAAAGAAGTGTTTTGCTTTTTAGTGGAGTCGTAATTACATTTTTTACATTTATCTTTATTGTACAATGCAAAATCAGGTACAGCTATTGTTTGTATATGGATCGCTGCGCAGCGGCTTTCATCATCCGGCATATGAATATATGGCCAGAAACTTTCAGCTGTTAGGCCCTGCCGTTGTTAAAGGTAAGCTATATGATATGGGCGAATATCCTGTAGCCAAACCTACTACCGAAGATCAGTTTATAAAGGGTGAATTATATGCGGTTAATGAAAACAGTGATTTTGGGTATGTCATCAGCCAGATTGATGATTATGAAGGACTGCATGTGGAAGAAGGGGAAAAGCCATTGTACTCAAGAGAACTGACAACTGCCTTTATCAATGACCAACTTGTTACAGCATGGGTGTACTGGTTTAATGAAAATGTTGACGGCCTTACTCAACTTGCAACAGGTGATATGCTGGAATATTTGCAACAGAAAAATAAATCCTGACTCTGATGGACCCTGTTACCCATAATAAAATTTATTTCCTCTCCGATTTTCATTTGGGTGTACCTACACTTGAAGCCAGTATAGCCCGGGAAAAAAAAATCGTACTTTTTTTAAGTGAAGCGCAAAAAGATGCTGCAGCAATATTTGTTGTGGGTGATCTGTTCGACTTTTGGTACGAATACAAAATGGTGGTGCCCAAAGGCTATGTACGTATACTAGGCAAACTGGCCGAAATAACCGACAGTGGAATACCCGTTCATTTTTTTGTTGGCAATCATGATATGTGGATGAAAGATTATTTTCAAAAAGAACTTAACATACCGGTTTATTTTGAGCCTAAAACATTTGAATTTTATGGGAAAAAGTTTTTAATTGGGCATGGAGATGGGCTTGGACCGGGCGATCATAGCTACAAATTCATTAAAAAAATATTCCGCAATCCGGTATGTCACTGGTTATTTGGAATTATTCCTCCACAGATAGGTATTGGACTGGCTGATTATTTCAGCAGAAAAAGCCGTGCAAAAGCCGGCGATACCGATAAAGTATTTTTAGGAGAAGATAATGAATGGCTCATCATTTATAGCAAGGAGATTTTACAAAAAGAACATATTGACTATTTCATTTTCGGCCACCGCCACCTGCCTATTAATTGCAAACTGCCGGGAGACAGTACCTATATTAATCTGGGCGACTGGATAAAATATTACAGTTATGCGGTGTTTGATGGCACAGCTATTGCATTGAAATGTTATACGCCTGCTGAATAAAGGGATACTGTATTAAAAACTAAACTTGAAAAAATTAACCCTCATATTTTTTTTGTTTTTTTTCTGCATTGCAGCAGTAATACCTGCTGTTGCACAGTCTGATTCTGCATTTACATTAATTAAAACGATCAGGGGCTCATTTTCTTTTTTTACTGTTGACCCGCTCGATAATATTTATCTGGTTACTTCCACCAATCAATTAAAAAAAATAAATGCCAACGGCGATTCGGCTGGTGTTTTTAATGATGTAAAGCGCTATGGCAAGCTTGCAGATATTGATGTAGCCAATCCCCTGAAGATTTTATTGTACTATAAAAATTTTGGTACTGTTGTGGTTCTCGATCGTTTTTTAAACAGCCGCAATACCATCAATTTCCGTAAGCAAAACATATTTTCGGTACAGGCCATTGCAACATCGTACGATAATAACCTGTGGTTATTTGATGAACAAGATAATAAATTAAAAAAGATCAATGACGAAGGACAATTGTTAATGGAATCCACAGATTTCAGAATGCAGTTTGATTCAGTTCCGGCTCCTATACAATTGATAGATAAAGAGAATTTCGTTTATCTCTATGATACCGCTAAAGGGTTTTATATTTTTGACTATTATGGCGCTTTTAAAAACCGGCTGCCTTTTTTAAACTGGAGCAATGTGGCGGTATCGGGAAAAAATATGTATGGTTTTAGTAATCATACACTATATAGTTACGAATTAAATTCCCTGACATTAAAAGAATACCAGCTGCCAGCCTATTTATACAATTATACTTCTTTAAAAGCCATGAATGGGAAATTATATTTGCTGAATGATGAGGGCATTAGTGTGTATCAGGTGAAGTAGTGAATGGTGAATAGTGAATATCGTTTACCTTGCACTTCCTAAATTTTATTGACCATTG
>JBAXET010000152.1:0-7116 GCA_037140275.1 Ferruginibacter sp.
GTAGTTAGTAGTTAGTAGTTAGTAGTTAGTAGTTAGTAGTTAGTAGTTAGTAGTTTTGGGCACGCAAGTTAAATACTATTGACCATTGACTATTGACTAATGACCATTGACCATTGACCATTCACCATTCACCATTCCCTACTTCCTCTTGTTATTCACCAGCATCCATTTACTGGTTTCAAAAATTGCAGAAGTTAGGTCTGATAATTTGTGTTTTAATGAATCGGATTGCAGCGTACTAAGTGGGGGGAGGCCATCTTTTATAGGAACAAGATCCTCCTGAGTAATATTAATATTCTTCACGTAATAATAATCATCGGTTACAATACCGATATTGCCTTCATCATGATGGATAATAAAAGCAGCATGTGTAATAGTATGCTGATTGATTACATCTCTGCCTAAAGTAGTATTGGTATAAGGCTGATGAATCATTCCTGCAAGGGTAGGCAAAACATCTATTTGCGATACCGTGTAGTCGTAACTGGCAGGTTGTAATAAAGAAGGAGCATAAAATAAAAGCGGTACATGTTCATCACTCAATCTGTGCGAACTCCATGCTTTGGGATAAACCGCATTGGATTCGCCTTCCACACCATGATCGCCAACAAAAACAAAAATGGTATTGCTAAAATAAGGCTGCTGTTTGGCGTTTTCTATAAACTTTTTAAAACAGAAATCTGTATAGCTAAAGGCTTCATATTCGGCCTGCGAATCAAAACCATTTTTGTTAAGGGTTTCTTTATCGTATGTAGGGCAGGTAAATTCTTTTTCATCCGGTGGAAGCATAAAAGGCCGGTGGTTATGTGCTGTTTGAATTACTGCAAAAAAAGGTTTGGTCTGTTGCTGCAATACTGTTCCTGCTTCTGTAAACAAATCTTTATCACTGATGCCCCAAATATTTAATTCAGGAGATTTGTACCTTCCTTTTTCATAGATATCAATGCCGTCTACATTACCCATCAGCCCGCGGAAATTATTGAACTGACTTCTTCCTCCAATAAAATAAAATTTACTATAGCCCTCAAAATTATTGATAATGGTCTGCTGGTTTACTGCTTCTAAATTTTGGGTAGAAAATTTGGCCATTTGCACATCGGGTATTCCCGTGATGGTGGCAAAAATTCCTCTGGCAGTACCAAAGGTTGGCGTAAAACAACGGTTGAAAAATACCCCCTGTTGGCACATATCATTAAAATAAGGGGTGCTGTTCAGTTTATTGCCACTCATGCTGCTTTTGTACATGCTGAAACTTTCACAGAGTACCAATACTACATTGGGCTTGCTTTCCAGACTGCGGCTATTGGGTAAAATAGTTCTTTCGTAATTAACCTTAGATTGGGTTAATGAATCCAGTTGCAGATAATCAGCAGTAAGTGCATAATATTTTGCCGCACCGCTGGTATTAAAATCGGGCTTGCGTTGTTTTAGCGAAGTAATAAAATTCTGAAAAGGATTTAATGCCAGATAACTCTTAAAATTATCATTTAGCTTATATGCATCCTGACGGGTAAGCGGTTGTAAATTTAAAAAGCCATATACAAACCAGCACATCAGTAATATTGCCAGCAGGTACCAGCGGCGCTTGTATTCAAAACGGTGCCAGTAATTATTGGCATCCACCGTACCATGTATGCGCTGAAACAATTGTGCAGTAAAAATTACAGTGGCAATCAATCCTATCAGTATCCATATAATAGGATAAGATTCCCAAACCATACCAAACATTTCAATGGGGTCGTCTTTAAAATTTAATGCACTTGCCCCAATACGGGTGTGGTTATAGCTAAAGTTCCCAATATCTGCCCCGTAAAAAAACATGATCACCAGCGTAATAATAGCAAGATAAATGGTCCATATCTTTTTATTTCTTACCGAATGAAAAGGAGAAAATCTTTTATAAATAGATAATACAATAATAGGTGATAATACAATGGCGATCCAGCGCAAATCGTATTTTAATCCCAGCCAGAATGAGGGGCCCAGTTCCAGTACACTGATATTATTGGGCTTAAATAAAACTACAATGACAATACGAAATGCCGTAAACATACACAGGTAGATAATAAAGAGCTTTACTATCCATTGAATGGTTTTAGATACTTTCCACTTTCGCATGCCTGTTAGTTTCTTAAGCGTTAAACGAGTGCGAATATACTGTATTGGGCAGAAATAGGGTTTTTAATACCCACAGCTATTTCTTTTTATTATTCAGTAACAAATATTTTGATGTTTCGTAATACGCATCTGTCATGTGGCTCAAATAATTTCTAATACTGTCGGTCTTTTTATTTTGAGGCACAGGGCTATTGTCGGTCATTGAAAAAATGTCATCTTTTCCGGTCTTTTGATTTTTAAGAAAATAGTAGTCGTTTGAAATCAGGCCAATAGATTTTACATCATGATCAATAATGAAAGCATATTTTTCAGTCCGTTTAACTGATTTGTATTCCGAATTGGGTACCAACGTGTCAAATAGATTTCTTCCTAATGTATTGTTCTGATAAGGGATATTAGAGAGCGCTGCAATGCTGGGTAACACGTCAACCTGACTGCACACATCATGTATACGGGTAGGTTGCAAAAGCTTAGGTGCATAAAACAATAAAGGTACATGTTCGCAGGTAAGTCCCTGCTGTGTCCAGCATTTGGGAAACATATCACCTGCACTTCCCCTGATACCATGATCGCCTACAAAAACAAAAATGGTATTATCAAAATAAGCTTCTTTTTTTGCCGCTTCAATAAACTGCTGGTAACAATAGTCGGTAAAACGGAAGGCATTCATTTCATCATTACTTTCAAAGCCATAATGTTTTAATGAATCTGCCGGGAATTGCAGCATTTTAAATGCCGCTTTATCTTCTTCAGGTATGGTATAGGGCCGGTGGTTATCTGCTGTTTGAATTACTGCAAAAAAAGGTTTGGTTTGTTGCTTCAATACCTTATTGGCTTCTAAAAATAAATTCTTATCGCTGATACCCCATACATCTATTTTTTTAGCTGTGTAATCTTCTTCTTCATACAATTTAAGTTCTCTGATATTATTAGTAAGTACACCACGTATATTGGCCCAGTTTGCACTGCCGCCTAAAAAATAATAATTGGTATAATTGTTAAAATTATTGATGATGGTATGCTGGTCAACTGCATTGGGGTTTCTGCTGGCAGTACTCGGGCTCTCCACATCGGGTATACCTGTAATGGTTGCCCATACTCCGCGTGCTGTACCATATGCTGGTGTAAAGCAACGGTCGAAGAAAACACCGTTTTTACATAACTCATTAAAGTAGGGTGTGGTGTTTAACGGATTGCCATACATACTGCTTTTATAAGCACTGAAACTTTCGCAGATCACCAATACCACATTTGGTTTTTTTGCTGCAGAATCAGCAATATAATTTCTCTGAAAATTCAGTTGCAGACTATCAAAATTTTGTACACCTAAATGGGCCGCCATCAGCGAATAGAATGCCTTCACTTTTTTAATATCATAGGTAGAATGACGGAAACTTAAAGTGCTGAAAAAACTTTGAAAAGGATTTAATGCCAGATTAGATTTAAAATCATCGCTTAAAGTAAATGCATCACTCCAGCGCAAAGGGAATTGTCCGGGCCTTACCACAATCTTACCCACAATACATTGTGCTAATAGCAAAAAGCTGATGATGAATGCAAGGCTGCCTTTTCTTTTATAAAAGCTTTCCTGCTGAATATATTTATTTAATAATCCGGCAAACAGCAATCTGGCTGCAACGGCTATTATAACTAAAGCAATAGTGGCTTTTACCAGCGGATAAGTTTGCCACATCATTTTATATGAGATACCCGCATCCTGTAAATAATTTAATACACTGGCATTTAAACGCTGGTGCAGGTAATCAAAATGATAAAAATCAATAAAATAAAATAACAGTAATACCGTAAATGCCAGCGGCAATACAATGTTCCAGAATTTTTTAGCCCGGGTATTTTTAAATGGATTGATAAAAGGGAATGCACTCAGGATCATCATCACCAAACCGGTAATGCAGGCAATACGGGCATCAAAACGTAATCCCAGTAAAAATGCCGAACCAGAAAATGCTTTGCCGGGTGGATTATACGTCCAGAAAAACACCAAACGGCAAATGGTCATGGTAATCAAAAAGATGAAGACCACCGAAAATATCCAGCGTAATAATTTGGGTATTTTTTGTAAAAAAAGCATTAGTATTTATTTTATACGGCTGCTAAATTAGTTTAATTATTTTTGGGTGATTGTAATTTAACACTCATCTTACATTTACATGGAGCAATTATTGGGTTTTGACAGGCGTTTATTCAGGTTGATCAATTACGATTGGCACAATAATTTTTTCGATTGGCTGATGCCCTGGTTAAGAAATTCCATCGTATGGACACCTTTATACCTTTTTATCATCATTTTTATTCTCATTAATTTTAAAAAGACCGGCTGGTGGTGGGTATTATTTGCAGTGTGTACAGTAATAATAGCCAATTATGTAAGCAGTAACCTTATCAAACACAATATCATTCGTTTAAGGCCCTGTAATGAACCGGCTATTGCCCAATGGGTGCGGGTTTTAGTGGGATACCGCCCTCAAAGCAGCAGCTTTACTTCCTCCCATGCCACCAACCATTTTGCGATGGCCATGTTTTGTTTTATTACCTTGAAACAGCAGTTTCAAAAATGGCCGGCACTATTCTTTGTATGGGCCTTCAGTATTTGCTATGCACAGGTGTATGTAGGCGTGCATTACCCGCTGGACGTAACTTGTGGCGCTCTTATTGGAATACTTATCGGATATTTGTTGGGAAAATTATTGAACAAAAACTACGGACTACTATAAATTACTATGGCTGCTTTAATCATTTTACTTTTATTGATCATATTAAACGGGCTGCTGGTAATGAGCGAAATTGCGCTGGTAAGCTCAAGAAAGGCCCGACTGGAAGGCATGGCCAATAAGGGCGATTCCAAAGCAAAAGTGGCTTTGACTTTGGCAGAAAATCCTGAAAAATTTCTGTCTACTGCACAGATATTTATTACGCTGATTGCTATCTTATCGGGTGTGTATTCCGAAAAAAAATTAGCCCCTTATGTGGAGCCCTATATTGCCAATATTGAAATATTAAAATCACATTCGGCTACTATTTCTACCGTACTGATTGTGGTAATGGTTACTTTTTTATCCATCATTTTTGGAGAACTCATTCCTAAAAGACTGGGTATGCTGCGTGCCGAAAAAATTGCCAGAGCTGTTGCTGGGCCAATGAATTTTTTATCTACTGCAACCAAGCCTATTGTTTGGTTGCTGTCTAAAATATCGTATCTGTTTTTCAAGCTATTCAATGTAAAACCCTCTACCGACAGTGCTGTTACTGAAGAAGAGATTAAAGCTATGATATCAGAAGGCAGCGAACATGGCACCATTGAAGAAGAAGAAAAAGACATCATTGAAAGAGTATTTCATTTGGGCGACCGCAATATCACTTCTTTAATGACGCACCGTACCGATATTGCCTGGTTTGAAGCCAATGAAACTGTGCAACAGGTAAAAGATAAACTGGATACCGCTATCTATTCCACTTATCCGGTATGTGAAGAAACCGTTGATGATATCAAAGGTATCATCACCATAAAAGATTTACTAAAAGCCGGCCCCGACAGATTACTGAAAGATATTGCCAAGCCGGCATTATTTGTTCCTGAAAATAATACGGCTTATCAGCTACTCGAAAAATTTAAAGCTACCAAAATACACAGTTGCTTTATTGTAAATGAATATGGTACATTGGAAGGAATGATTACCCTCAACGATATTTTAGAAGCAATAGTAGGAGATGTACCGCAATCCGGTCAGGATGAGTATGAAATTATTGAAAGAGAAGACGGTACTTTTTTAGTAGATGCGCAAATACCTTTCTATGACTTCTTATCAAAGTTTGAGAAGACCGACTGGATGAATGAAGACGATCACGACTTTGATACCCTTGCCGGATTTGTGTTGCACGAGCTGGAACATATTCCGCGTACAGGCGAAAAATTTGACTGGCGCGGCTTTGATTTTGAAATTATAGATATGGATGGTCAGCGTATAGATAAATTACTGGTTAAAATTTCGGAAGAGATTAAGGAGGATATGGAAGAATAGGTTTGCAGTTTGTGGTTTATTGTTTGTGGTTTGTAATAACCTGCAGGGCATTATAGTTTTCTAAAGTATAATTTGGCAACTGGTCAAAGGCTTAACTACAAACAACCAACGACCAACAACCAACGGAATTAAAATTCAAACCCCGCATTACTATCCGGATTATTCAACTTCGTACTTTTTCTGTTCCCTCCCACAGTTGCATGTATAATACCCAACTGCTCTTTTTTATATTCGTATAAAATATTATCAAAAACTTCAAGCTTTTTAACTGAAGCAATATTGTTTACCTGATAAAAACTAACAATGCCTTCTTCTTCCTGTTCGTACCCTATAAATTGCAGGGTAGTTTTTTTTCCATCAGCACTTATTTGTAAATGCTTTTGTACATAATCGCTCACCAGTTTATTCATGGCAGCTTTATCTGCCGGCTTTACTAAATCAACTGTGCCTTTGTAAGTCTGGCGCAAAGTTTTTTCAAAATCATCAGTAAAAATTTTACAACTAATTTCAAGCGTTTTGTCTTTGGCATTATGTTCAATTTCTGTTACACTTACAAACAAAGGATGATGTGTAGCCGGTGCTTCGAAATTTGCGGGTAACATGGTAAAATTTGCCCATGTAAAAATCATCAGCCATTTATAAACAATAGATACCATTTAGCACAGAAATTAGTTAAAAAAGATTAGTTTGAGGATATTTGAAACACAAAACTAAGGTAATCATTTAAGCACAGCACATTTGATGCAGGATTTCACACTTTATTTTCAATTGGGTTGGCATCATATTATCAGCTGGGATGCATTAGATCATATACTTTTTGTGCTTGCCATTAGTGCTATTTATATTTTGAGTGATTGGAAGCAGGTACTGGTTTTAATTACTGCTTTTACCATCGGTCATTCACTTACACTGGCATTAAGTGTATATGATATCATCAGAGTAAATGATAAACTGGTGG
>JBAXET010000153.1:0-7049 GCA_037140275.1 Ferruginibacter sp.
GGAGTGCTCACTTCGCTTTCACTAATATTTGGTATGCTGATGAATTTATTGCTGTGCGCCATCATCTTCATGCTCATCCCGAATTAAGTTATAAAGAATTTGAAACGGCCAAACTGGTACAGGAAAAACTGAAAAGCTGGGGTATACCCTTTGAAGTAATGGCCACTACCGGAGTGGTGGGATTGATTAAAGGAAAAAATCCGGATAAAAAAATTATTGGCCTTAGGGCCGATATGGATGCCCTGCCTATTGAGGAAGAAAATGAAGTGCTCTATAAATCAACAAATCCCGGTGTAATGCATGCCTGCGGACATGATGTACATACCACCTGTTTGTTAGGTGCAGCAAAAATTTTGAATGAACTGAAAGATGAATGGGAGGGTACTGTAAAACTGGTGTTTCAGCCAGGGGAAGAAAAAAATCCCGGAGGTGCCAGCTATATGATACGTGATGGGGTACTCGAAAATCCGGCGCCTGCCGAAATGTATGCGCTTCATGTGCATCCCGGCATGGAAGTGGGGCAGCTGAGTTTCAGGAGCGGTATGATTATGGCCAGCGCCGATGAAATTTATATTACCATTAAAGCCAATGGCGGTCATGCTGCTTCTCCGCATTTAACTGCCGATACTATTTTGATTGCCTCGCATCTGATTGTAAGTTTACAGCAAATAGTGAGTCGTAATAATAATCCTTTTAATCCTTCAGTTTTATCCATCACTTCTTTTAACGGAGGTAATACCACCAACGTAATTCCCAGTGAAGTAAAACTGATGGGAACTTTCAGGGCGATGAATGAAGATTGGCGATTTAAAGCTCATGAACTCATCACTAAACAAACAGTGCAACTGGTGCGTATGATGGGTGCCGAAGCTGAAATAAAAATTGATGTGGGCTATCCATTTGTAATGAACAACGAAAAATTACATCCTATAGCCAAAGCCAGGGCAGTGGAGTATATGGGTGCAGCTCATGTTACCGAAACTGAACTGCGTATGGGGGCCGAAGATTTTGCTTACTATTCACACAAAGTACCTTCCTGCTTTTTTAGATTAGGTGCGGGTAATAAAGCCAAAGGCATTACTGCGGGGGTGCATACCCCCATTTTTAATATTGATGAAGGCGCAATAGAAGTAGGCATGGGAATAATGGCCTGGATGGGAACTGGGGGATGATAGAACACTGATTATAATGATTGAACTTATGATCAGTGATAAATCAGTGTCCCTTATTTTTGGGTAGCACAGCGATTGTACTGATTAGACTTATAATCAGTGATACATCATTATAATAAGTTTAATCAGTGTTTTTTTTGTTCCGTAGGAACATTTTGTAGGTAACTTACAATAACTAACGAATTGGCGTCCCGGAGGGACGCATGGTGCTCATTCAGGGTCTTTAAAAATATATTGCTCTTCATAATCAATTGCAAATGCCTGCAATAATTTTCTGTATTCCTCCAGAAAATTTTCTTTACGGTGATGTATTTCCTGATTTTGTATATACCGAATTACATTATTCACATGACTTTTAGAATAGGAAAATGCACCATAACCTTCCTGCCAAGCAAATGGACTGCTGCAAAAATGATTTGCTTTTATCCATTTGCTGCTTTCGGTTTTTACATTTTGAATGAGGGCAGAAATAGATTGATGCGGCCGCATTCCTATAAACAAATGTATATGATCGGGCATACTGTTTACTTGCAGCATTTTATGATTATTATGCTGTATAATACCTGTTATGTACTGGTGTAATTTTTCTTTCCATCCTGGCTGTATCATTGCAGCCCTGTATTTTACAGCAAATACAAACTGTATATGCAGTTGGGTGTAGGTGTTGGGCACGGCTTTTTTTTTACAATATAATAAAAATGCACGAACCGTTCCTACGGAACGGGCAAAAAAAATGAGACATTTTTTTTGCTACCCACGAGTTGTTCCTACGGAACAAGAGTGTAAGTAAAGCAATCATTAATAATTTTTAAGCCCGATCAAAATATGATCATCTGTGCTGCAGTGTATTTTGAATTGATGTTCCTGTAAGTACACGGAGGACGGGTATCAAAATCGTCACCCCACGAATTTTTCCAGCGGAACAAAGCAGAATGTAACGGAATAGTTAATAAAGTCGGGAATAGCAAAAGGGAAGCGGTTAGGTTGTATCTTCATAGAGAATAAAAATGATTGGCATAGCAATCAGTAATAATTTTTAAAAACCCAATCAAAATACACTGACCTATGCTGCAGAGTACTTTGAATTGAGGTTCTCCGCCAGCTGGCGGAACACGCAATATGAAAATCGCCTTCCATGGTGCTGCAAGAACCGTTACCGGCTCCAAGCATTTACTCACTTTAAAGAACGGAAAAAAATATTTACTGGATTGCGGAATGTTTCAGGGTATGGGCCGCGAAACAGATTCCTTTAACCGTCATTTTGGTTTTGAAGCACCGGAGGTTACTGCACTGATATTATCGCATGCGCATGTAGACCACAGTGGATTAATACCCAAACTGGTGGCAGATGGGTTTAACGGAAAAATATATTGTACACCTGCAACCAAAGATTTATCTGCTGCTTTAATGGAGGACTCTGCAGGCATACAGGAAAATGAAGTGAAGTACGAAAACAAACGCCGTGCACAAGAAGGCCTGCCGTATTTAAAACCATTATACACAACCGATCAGGCATTGGCAGCTGTAGATCATTTTGTAACAGTACAATACGGCAACTGGTTTACCATTGATGAAAATATTGAAGTAATGTACACCGATGCCGGCCATATTATTGGCAGTGCTGCAGTACATTTAAAAATTCATGAAGACGGTAAGATCACACGCCTCACTTTTAGTGGTGATGTGGGCCGCTATCGCGATGTGATATTAAAATCGCCGGAAACTTTTTCGCAGGCCGATTATATTTTGCTGGAATCTACCTACGGTAACAGCCTGCACGATAATGCCACCACCACTCCCGATCAGTTACTTGAATGGATTGAAAAAGCCTGCTTACAAAGAAAAGGTAAACTTATCATCGCAGCATTTAGTGTGGGCAGAACACAGGAGATTTTATTTGCGCTGAATCAATTAGAATTGGAAAACCGCCTGCCCGACCTGCCGTATTTTGTAGACAGTCCGCTGAGTGTAAAAGCAACCGAAATTGTAAAAGATTATCCGGAGTACTTTAACAGCACCATTCAAAAAATATTACAGAGCGATAGTGACCCCTTTGGTTTTAAAGGATTGAAATTTATTAAAACAGTAGAAGAATCCAAGATGCTGAACTTCCGCAACGGGCCCTTTGTAGTGATTTCTGCAAGCGGCATGGCCGATGCAGGAAGGGTAAAACATCATATCAGCAATAATATAGAAAGCAGCCGAAATACCATTTTAATGACGGGCTATTGTGAGCCGCATTCTTTAGGTGCCAAGCTACAGGAGCACGGCAGAAAAGAAGTGAATATCTATGGGGTGGCTCATGAAATCAACGCAACCATCGGCAGTATCCGCAGTATGAGTGCACATGGCGATTATGAAGACCTGTGCCAGTTTTTAGCCTGCCAGGATCCTAAATTAGTAAAACGATTATTTTTAGTACACGGTGAATATCCGGTACAGATGGATTTTAAACAGCGCCTGATTCGCAAGGGATTTGATGTGGAGATACCCGAGCTGCATGCAGAAGTAGCGTTATGATTTTTATTTTTTTTAAACTTAATTAAAACCGCTCTACTTTAAATGCTTTGATATCAATAGAAGTGGTTTTACGCTGAATGATTTCGGTAACTAATTTACCGGTACCAGTACCTTCCGAAATACCCAGCATGGCATGGCCACCAGCAAATACTACATTGTCATATGCAGAATGTCTGCCTATATAAGGCAATCCATCTGGCGAAACGGGGCGTAAGCCATTCCATATTTTATCTGTTGGAGGAAAATCAATTTTTAAACCGGGATAAAAATCTTTGGCCGAATTGTACACGCCTTCCATTCTTTTTATCAGCACATTATTATTGATGCCGCTTAATTCCATGGTGCCACCAATACGCAATTCTTTTCCCCATGGGGTGATGGCGCATCTGCCATCCACTAATATAGCCGGATACTTAATATTTTTTTCAATATGCGGGTAGGTGTAACTGTAACCTTTTCCGGGTTGCAAAAATATTTTAATGCCCATCATTTTTGCTACAACAGGTAACCAGCTTCCTGGAGCCACTATAATCTGATCGCAGCTGAACTTTCCTTTATCTGTGATGATACCGGTAATTTTTTTATTGACTTTTTCAAAACCGGTAACAGTTGTATTGAGTTGAAATTTTACACCCTTAGTATCGAGATAGGCTTTTAATGCCAGCATCATTTTACCGGGATTGAAATGGCAATCATCTTTAAACAATACTGCGCCGGCCACATCAATTTCCACATCGGGCTCTAATGCCTGTACCTGATCTTTTATCAAACGATCCACTTTTAAGCCAAACATTTCAGCTTCATCAGCCAGATGAAATTCATGGTCCAATGTTTTTTGCTGTTTGCACATCATCAGGCAACCGATGGTTTCCATACTGAAACTGTCGCCGATATCATTACGCAGCTCATCCACCAGCTTTCTGCTCATCTGCAAAATATTATTCAGGTGCGGTGAGTTTTTTTCTACTTTGGCAGCGGTGCTGCTTTTCCAGAAATGATAACCCCATTGCATCAGGTCAAGATCCAATCTGGGTTTAATATAAAAAGGAGAGGAGGCACTCAACATCCATTTTAATCCCTGTGAAATAATACCCGGACTTGCCAGCGGCACAAAATGGCTGGGAGAAATATAGCCCATATTGCCAAACGAACAACCATCAGTAATATCTCCGCGTTCAATAACTGTAACTTCATAACCAGCCTTATTTAAATAATACGCTGTACTAAGGCCAATAACACCTCCGCCAATAACTGTAACCTCACTCATACTTTAATTATTAATTTTTATATCCTTGATTTTTGTGGGCAGCCATACCTGCATGGGGTTACTTCCACGATTGCACCAGGTGTAATAAGGGATTGCTTTTACCTGTTGCGGGCTGGTATTAATGGAAGTACCATCGGCGTTAATGCTTACCACTGGCAAATTACTAACTAATGCCAATACAGGCTCGTTTTTTATGGTAAAATTTGTGGTGCTGAAATCGGCATTAGCGGGTAATACCATATTCCATGCTTTGCCATTATTATCGGCGCCCTCAAAGCAATAGATCAACGGACCGCGTTGAAGGGCCATACGGTCGTTATCTTGCTTCACTTCATCGCGGGTAATTACTTTTTTAATATCCATAGGAATAGCCATTTCCACTACATCACCTTTTTTCCATTCTCTTTTAATAATCGCATAGCCCTGTTCGGTATTGTAATTTATTGCAATACCATTTACTTTAATTACCGGAGTTGTAACACTGGTATTGGTAAAATTGTATAAACCTCCCGGTACTGCAATGCCATTTACATAACCCGGAATTCGAAGGTGCAGGGCATATGTTACTTTTTTATCGGGGGTCACACTGATTTTTACGGCACCATCCCATGGGTAATTGGTTTCCATATTGAGGGCGATATTTACTTTTTGTACAGGTATGATGGTATTGCTGCCTACAAAAAGATTCACCCAAATGCCATCATTACTGCCTGCATAAATATAATTGCCTAAAGAAGCTATCAGTCTTGCGATGTTGGCAGGGCAGCAGGCGGTACCAAACCATTCTCTGCGGCTATGCCTGCCGTTAGATGCTAAAGGATTGCCATAAAAAAAACGATCTCCATCTAATGACAAACCATCTAATGCACCGTTGTATAAAGTTTTTTCAAGTACATCCATATATTTACTGTCGCCTGTAAGTGCATTCATACGCTGGTTCCAGAATACCATACCCACACTGGCACAGGTTTCGCAGTAGGCATTTTCATTGGGCAGGTCGTAATCAATACTAAAACCTTCGTTGCCTCCACTGCTGCCAATACCACCGGTGATATACATATTGCGGAACACTACATCTTCCCAAACTGTTTTCATTGCTTTCATATAAGCTGCGTCACCTGTTTGTTCTGCCACATCAGCAGCACCGGTATATAAATACATAGCTCTTACTGCATGACCTGTAATTTCAGTTTGCTCTTTTACCGGTTTTACATCCTGGGCGTAGGCGGTGTCTTTCCAGTCGGTCCACGTGTAGCCTTTGGCGTAACCATGCCCTCTTTCATCCAGTAACCAGTTGGCTAATTTTACATATTTTTCATCGGCAGTTACTTTATACAATTTCATTAATGCCAGTTCTAGTTCTTCGTGTCCGGTAACCCAATGTTTTTTGGTGGGGCCGAATAAAGAGTCGAAATGATTAGCCCATTTAATGGCTACCTCTAAAAATTTTCTTTTACCGGTTACATTAAAATAAGCAACAGCAGCTTCAATCATATGACCGCAGTTATAATCCTCATGCATACTCATATCGGTGTATCTGTTCTGCGGTTCATTCAACGTATACATGGTATTTAAATACCCATCGGGTTGCTGTGCGGCAGCAATTTTTTCTATCCATTCATCTGCTTTTGCTTCCAGTGCAGCATTGGGATGTGTTTTTAAAGAGTAAGCAATTGCTTCCAGTGCTTTATACACATCGCTGTCATCATAAAAAATACCTTCATGTTTTTCTCCTTTATTACGGGCCACTTTTTCAAAATTGCGGATGCGGGCTGTTTTAACTTCTGTTTGGTCAATACAAACAGGAATAGTAACTACTGCAACTTTATCAATTTTTGGTTTCCAGAAATTGTCGGTGATATTTACTTTTGCAAAATTTACAAAATCAATTTTGGCTGCTGGGGTTTGTGCCAGCAGTAAAAATGGTGCTACCAGTGCTGCGGCAATAATGCAGATTTTTTTCATAATGATTTACCGGTTGTTTTATATGACAGAATATTTAAGGTAAATTCTAATCTTGTTGTTAAACAGTTTTTAATTTTATAATTGCTATTCAAAATTTCATTTTAAAATTTACAGGGTATATAACC
>JBAXET010000154.1:0-7045 GCA_037140275.1 Ferruginibacter sp.
TACAAAGATTGCCTTTGAATATGCCGTGCTCATCTGCTTCAGTAATTTCTTTTCCATTTTCGTCTACCAGTATAGGCTGTACGCCTGGCAGGGGCAGACTGGCCCAGCTGGGTATTGCTGGTGTTACGCCGGCTAAATTGCTAATGAGGCAGGCTCCGGTTTCCGTTTGCCACCAGGTATCTATAATAGGACATTGTTTCTTTCCAATATTTTCATCATACCAATGCCATGCTTCTTCATTAATAGGTTCGCCAACTGTACCTAATACTTTTAATGTAGAAAGATCTTTACCTTTAACAGAATCTGTTCCAAAACTCATCAGGCTTCTGATGGCAGTGGGAGCAGTATAAATACAATTTACTTTATGCTTCTCCACAATTTCCCAAAAACGTCCGGCATCGGGCCAGGTGGGAATGCCTTCAAACATCATTGAGGTGGCTCCTGCACTTAATGGTCCATACACGATATAGCTATGTCCGGTAATCCATCCAATATCAGCAGTACAAAAATGTACATCACCGGGTGTATACTGAAACACGTTTACAAAAGTATAGTTGGTCCATAACATATAACCAGCTGTAGTATGCACCACACCTTTTGGTTTGCCGGTACTGCCCGAAGTGTATAAAATAAATAAAGGATCTTCTGCATCCATCTCTTCGGCCGGGAAAGATACTTTGCCATCTTTTTCTACCTGATGCTCGGCATGTTCCATTTCATCTTCCCACCAGATATCCCTTCCTTTAATCATTGATACCGGAGTGCGGGTGCGGGTATATACAATTACTTTTTTTATAGTGCGGTTACCAATCAATGCATCATCAATCACACTTTTTAAAGGAATAACTTTATCGCCGCGGTAAGCACCATCGCAGGTGATGATGAATTCTGCCTGTGCATCATACAATCTGTCGGCAATACTCTGTGCACTAAATCCGCCGAATACCACACTGTGAATAGCACCAATTCTTGCACAGCCTAAAACTGCATAAGCCAGTTCGGGAACCATACCCATATAAATACAAACGCGATCGCCTTTTTTTACGCCGTTATTGGTAAGCATCTGTGCTACCTGACAAACCCTTTTGTGTAAACGCTGATAAGTTACCACACGTACTCTTTCTTCAGGATTATTGGGTTCCCAAATAATGGCAGGTTTATCGGCCATGGTTTTTAAATGACGGTCGATACAGTTCTCAGTAATATTCAGCTTGCCTCCTTTAAACCATTCTACTTTGGGGTCGGTAAAATTCCAGTCTAATACTTTATCCCATTTTTTTCTCCATTCAAAATTTTCTGCCACAGATCCCCAAAAACCTTCGGGGTCTTCAATACTTTTTTTATAATCGTTTTGATACTGTTCAAAAGAAGTAATCTGATAAGGATATGCCATAGCAAGTTTTTTTAACTGGCTCAAAATTATAGGATACCAGTTGATTTAAGGATACTTAAAAAGCAATTTAAACATTTTTTTTACCAAAGCGGACATTACAGGACAGTTGCCTTTAAAAACATAGTATCTTCCGCTTACAATAGTTTGCAATATGAATACCTCTACAAAAGGAATAGGTAAAGTTATTTTCTCGTCTTCTTTAGGTACTTTAATTGAGTGGTACGATTTTTACATTTTTGGTATGCTGGCCAAAACCATTTCAGTACAATTTTTTCCCGACGGTAACGAAACAGCAGCACTGCTAAGTACACTGGCCATTTTTGCGGCCGGATTTTTGGTGCGCCCTTTTGGGGCATTATTTTTTGGCAGACTGGGTGATTTGATAGGAAGAAAATATACGTTTCTTTTAACATTGGTTTTAATGGGCAGTTCCACATTCTTAATCGGACTGATTCCTTCTTATAAATCTATTGGCATGGCAGCACCATTACTGGTATTGCTGTTGCGTTTAATACAGGGGCTGGCCTTGGGTGGCGAATACGGTGGTGCTGCAACTTATGTAGCAGAACATGCACCTGATGGACGCCGTGGTTATTTTACTGCATGGATACAAACTACAGCCACATTGGGTTTGTTTGTGGCATTGGGCATTATCATGGTAGTAAAGGGCAGCATGAGTGATGCAGCATTTACAGCTGAATGGGGGGGATGGCGCTATCCTTTTTGGTTATCTATTTTATTGGTGGGCGTGTCTATCTATATCAGATTACGCATGAGTGAGTCGCCTGTTTTTGCAAAGCTGAAATCAGAAAAAAAGACTTCTGTTAATCCTTTAAAAGAAAGTTTTGGTCACCGGGCCAATTTTAAAATGGTATTGCTGGCTTTGTTTGGTGCAGTAATGGGGCAGGGAGTAATTTGGTATACGGGCCAGTTTTATGCACAGTCTTTTTTAGAAAATACGGTTAAGATTGAGTTCATGCAAAACCGCGAAATATTATTATGGGCAATTGGTTTGGCCACGCCTTTCTTTTTAGTGTTTGGTGCATTAAGTGATAAGATTGGCAGAAAATGGATCATGCTTGCCGGTATGTTATTGGGTGTGATTTTTTACAGGCCCATATTCGGGATGTTATTAAAAGATGCCGATGCAAAAGAATGGAAGCAAAGAAATGAAGGCATGAGGTACGTAAAAAAAGAGGGGCTAATAAATCCTTTGATAAAATTAGATACCATAAAACGTAATAACGAAACCCTGCAAATAACCCATGTAAAAGAAACATGGCAAATGAGCGAGGGGATGCGTTTTACACTGTCTTATGCTGATACGGCTGCATTAATCATTCAAGATCCTCTTGCAATAAATGATTCAGCTAAACCAAAGATTATTTTTAGTGCGGGACCTTCAAACATATTGTGGGTAAAGGCAGATCAAAAGCCGGTGTATTCAGATAAAATATTGTCCCCTGCATTAAAATGGAAATTTATTGGGTTAATCTGGATCATGATCATTTTTGTAACGATGGTATACGGCCCAGTGGCGGCATTTTTAGTAGAGTTATTTCCTACAAAAATTCGCTACACTTCCATGAGCCTGCCTTATCATATTGGCAATGGAGTGTTTGGCGGTTTGGTTCCTTTTATAGCTACATTATTGTCCACCACTTTTACCAGCGATCCCCTTGTAGGGTTATGGTATCCGATAGGCGTAGCCGCTTTATGCTTTGTGATAGGTGCTTTATACCTGAATAATAAAATTGATAAAAATATAAATGATTAATATTTTATGAACGCAATAAAAAGAATAATGGGAGTGGCATGGATGGTGATTGCACCTGTAGTTATTTATTTTTTGGTTATGGGCGCTATTCATA
Organism: Ferruginibacter sp.; assembly: GCA_037140275.1. Lineage (GTDB taxonomy): Bacteria > Bacteroidota > Bacteroidia > Chitinophagales > Chitinophagaceae > Ferruginibacter. The sequence goes on from JBAXET010000154.1 coordinate 3,265, forward strand.
ATATCAGCAGCACCGGCACAAAAGATATTAATAAACCTATTCCATGGGTTATCATCATCACTATCTTTACTCCCATAGCCCTTGGCTTAATGATATTTGGCTGGTACAGCCTAAAGGGAGAGTACGATAAACTGCCGGAGAGTTCGGACGAGCTGGAATGATTTTAACAAATCCGGTATAACATAAATACTGATGAAGCGTTTAAAAAAAATAATGCGCAAGTTTTTATTGTATACACCGGTATTATTTGCTGCATGGGTACTCCTTGCCCAATGTTTTATTTTAAAAGAACGCTGGAGCGATTCAAAAGCATATAGTGTTTTTAAAGCCAAAGATGTTCCACTAAAAATTCATGATACTGTAATTGATCAGCGGCATTTGCATTATGCTGTTTGCGGCAGTGATAGTTTACCCACTTTAGTTTTTGTTCATGGCAGTCCGGGCAGCTGGATGCATTACATGACATACATGTGGGATACAGCTATGCGTAAAAAATTCAGGATCGTTTCAATCGACCGGCCGGGATTTGGTTACAGCGATTTTGGTAAAGCCCTTCATCTGCAGGAGCAGTGCAATATCATTTTGCCGGTATTACAATCATTAAAAAATGAACATCCGCTATTTTTAGTGGGGCATAGTATGGGCGGTCCGGTTGTGGTAAAACTCGCTGCTGATGCTCCTGAATTATTTAAAACTGTAGTGATTGTTGCCGGCGCTATTGATATTGACCAGGAAGCGAAAGAAACCTGGAGAAAGATCATGAATGTTAGCCCCCTTTACTGGTGCATGCCTGGAGCATTTGCACCCAGTAATACCGAGTTGTTATACCTGAAAAAAGATCTGTTGCCCTTACAAAATGATTTTAAAAATATTACCTGCAATATTGTATTTGTACATGGCGATGCCGATACCTGGGTGCCAATTAAAAATATTGCTTTCGGAAAAAAGATGATGGTGAATGCCGCTTCCATTACAGCCGATACCCTGCATGGTGCAGATCACCAGGTGCCGTGGAAACGAATGGATGAACTGAAAGAAATATTATTAAAATTGAATTGATATATTATTTTGTCATTGCTTTATAAATGGCTTCCATAATTTTAGGCCGCACATTCATATTCAGTAATTTTTTATTGATATCTCCGCCATCAGGATTTACACGGTTACTTAAAAATATAAAAGTGAGCTGCTGCTCCGGATCCGACCAAACGCAGGTGCCCGTATAACCCGTATGGCCAAATGTTAAAGGCGATGCCGATAAGCAGGGATAGGGCTCGGGTAATTTGGCATTATCTTTTTCTGGTTTATCAAATCCATAACCACGGCGGCTGATATCACTGTGATATGCGGTAAACAGTTTTACTGTTTCGGAATTCAAATATTTTTTTCCGTTAAAACTGCCACCATTCAGCAGCATCTGCATAATTACAGCCAAATCATATGAAGTACTGAATAAACCTGCATGACCCGATACGCCGCCAAACATGGCTGCTCCGGGGTCGTGTACATCGCCTCGCAATAATTGCTGACGGAAAGCCTTTTCTTTTTCTGTTGGAATAATTCTGCTTAAAGGAAAACGTTCTCTTGGTTTAAAACCGGTAGCCGTTAATCCAAGCGGGGTATAAAATTCTTTTTTTGCATATTCATCTAAAGTAAGTCCGCTTACGGCTTCTACTACCTTGCCTAAAAAAATAAAATCATTATCACTGTACACATATTTATTGGCTGCCCCCAACGGACTTTGTAAAATGCGTTTATACATCGTATCTCTCCAGCTGTTACGCATAAATAAATTCTGCGCCACTCTTATACCGAAAGAATCAGACGGAGTTGTGCTGTAATATTTTGATATGGGATTACCGCTGCTGTCAATTGTTTCTTTATAAAACGGAATATAGGATACAAGGCCGGCCTGATGCAATAAAATATTTTCTATCAGCAGGTTTTCTTTATTACTGCCTTTTACCCATGGAAGGTAATCGCCTAATCTTTTCTTCAGGTCAATTTTACCTTCATCATACAATTTCATAATTGAAATGGTGGTGGCACAAACTTTAGTAACCGAAGCCATATCAAATACTGATTCAGTTTGTACCGGCTCTGTTTTATCGTAAGTGTAATTGCCAAAAGCTTTATGATACACGATCTTGCCATCTTTTGCCACAAGCACTACAGCTCCGGGTGTGGCACCCTTAGCAATCGCATCATTGGTGATTGAATCAATGGCATATAATTTTACAGGATCAAATCCTGAATTATTGGCATCTGCTTTAGATAAAAAGAATGGTGCGCTTACAATACCGCAGCCAAAATGAAAATCCTCACATGCGGTTACCGGTAAGGTACCCTTAGGCATTATCTTTCCCTGTAACATATCCAGTGCTGTGTTTTGTATGATCTCATCATCTTCGTAACATACAATTAAGTTTTTTGCGCCACACCAGTTTTTAATGGCATAGGGGTTGCCAAAAACAAATGTGAGTGCAGTGTTTTGTAGCTGAATAGCAGTCGCCAGATCAACAGCTGCTTTTGATATGCCAAAATTATTCAGTGGCGGACGGTTGAATCCATGAATGCCGATGATGATTTTTTTATATTGTTTTACCGAATCCAGTAATGCAATGGCCTGTAAAGAATCTTGTTTAAAATCAAAATTAAAAACAGCAGCATTATACTCTGTACGCATTCTTGCAGCAAGTGAACTATCGGTATTATTATTGCCTATACTAATATAAGCCACATCGTTAGCAGGCTTTGCCGGAATTGTCATTGGAAAGAAAACGGCATCTGTTTTTCTCAGCAGCGTCAATGCATTTTCTGCAATCAGGCGGCGCATGCTTTTAATTTTACTGTTGAGGTCGTTGGTAAGATTTTCTGTATTAATAGGAATAAGCTTTGTTAATCCGTATTGGTATTTTGCCTCTAATACTTTTTTACAATGTGTGTCAATATCTGCCCAGCTCAGTTTGTTTTCTGCAATGGCAATCTTTATTTTTTCAATGGCCAAAGGAATATCGCCTGGCAGGCATAACATATCATTGCCTGCAATTAATGATTCCACCGAAGCTGCACCATCTGGATAAAACTTTTTTACCCCTGCCATTTCAAGTGCGTCGGTAAAAGTGAGTCCCTGATAATTGAGTTTGTTCCGCATTAACTCAGTTACATTTTTATAACTGATAGAGGTAGGCTTATTGGGTGTGCTGTCAATTGCCGGAATAGCAAGATGAGCAATCATCACACTGCCAATACCCGCTTTAAATATTTCTTTAAAAGGGTATAGTTCCAGCGCATCCAGTTGCTCCATCGATTTGGTTATAACAGGAAGATCGTAATGTGAATCCACAGATACATCTCCATGCCCCGGAAAATGTTTGGCGCATGCCATCACATCATTGTCTTGCATACCCCTCATATACTGAATGGCAAATTGCGCCACTTTAAATTTGTCTTCTCCAAAACTGCGGTCATTAATCACCGGGTTATTAGGATTATTATTTACATCCACCACAGGCGCATAGTTTACCTGAATGCCCAGTCTTTTGCATTGTTCAGCAACCACTTTACCATACTCATATACAATATTAGCATCAGCCATTGCACCCAGCATCATTTGTCGGGGCAAGGGGAGTATACTGTCAATCATGCGCATGCCCACACCCCATTCTGCATCTATACACATTAAAATAGGCGTTTTGGCCTGTGCCTGTAAGACATTAAGCATATTAGCCTGTTTTACCGGGCTTCCCTGAAACAAACAAATGCCGCCGATATTGTATTT
>JBAXET010000155.1:0-7029 GCA_037140275.1 Ferruginibacter sp.
AAAGCAGAAAGCCTAAAGCTGTGAAGGTTTACTATCAAGTATCCATCATCCCGCATCATCATCCAGTATCCAGTATCCAGCATCACCCTCTTTCCTGAGCCCTCAGCCATCTTTCCGGTATATTATTCTGGCTGGCTTGCATATAATCTTTATAACTGCATGCAATAAATTTTTTATTGGGTAACTGCATCCACCAACGGCCTGTTTTTTTGCTTTGTAAAAAAACTGTATCCACTTCTGTAAAAGCGCAATGATATTCATTGAAATTCCCACGGTCTTCAATAGCTGCTTCCTGTTTAGCTCTGTTAACCCCATCAATAAAATACCAGATCATCTGTCCAATTTGTTTGGCACTCAGCTCGTGCTCATCTTCCAGTGGTAAATAACCATAAATGCCCAAACTGGTCAGGTTATTACTCATGCCCGCATATTGAGTAAGTAGACAGGCTTCCTCGCCGGTAAAACCATTAGGACTGTGAATGGATGCAGGAGAATCGCCATGTTTAATGGCACTCATATCAAAACTCAGCATATTGGTATTGCGAAGCACAGGTTCCATTTCTTCGATATTTTCTTTAACCACACCCAGCCTGAAACAATCAAAACGCAATTTGTCCATGGTTTCCAGCATACGGGGATGAACAAAATAACTTTGAAAGCCGATATGGTTATAATGCCTTACCATATTGGGGTCTCCTGTAAGCATTTCCATTAAAAAATTCTCACTTCTTTCGGGCGATTCGCCCCTTAAATTAATGGTGGCATCAATACAGGTAGCTTCAACTGTTTTATTCAGTAAAGTATAAGCAAAATATTGCGGCAGCGTAATATCGTGTGAACCTCCAAGTATTACCACTGTCTTTTTTAACCGTAATAATTCGGCTATTACTGTTTTAACTGCAGCATAACTGTCATTTAAATTGGCTCCTGTTTTAATATTACCAATATCGGCAACGGTTATTTCTTTATGCCAGTAGTGTAACTGATACAATTGTTTTCTTATGGCATCAGCCGCAGAAGGCTGCTCACCAAATAATCCTGCACCCCTTACCTCATTTACCCCAACCAGTACAATATCTGTATGGGTAACATCAGGCAGTTCGTTTTCATATATTGCAATATGCCTGGCAAATTGCCCGTCATTATAGCCATTATCTCCAAGTATGGCAGTTAACTGAACAGGCTCTAAAAAATCATGCAGGTCGTACATTCAATTTTTTTGGGCAAACCTAATTTAATAATTTCAGATTGCGGGAACGTTATCGTAAAAATTGTAGAAATATCAGCTTTTTAAAACGCGTAAAATCTTACCTTAGCCCCATTAATTAAATCTAACGATGACTCATAAAGAAGAATTACTCACCGACGTGGTAATAAAATTTGCCGGAGATAGCGGTGACGGTATGCAATTGACAGGAAACCAGTTTACTAATAACACTGCAATGCTGGGCATTGATCTGGCTACTTTTCCGGATTTTCCGGCAGAGATCAGGGCCCCAATAGGAACTATTCCGGGTGTGAGCGGATTCCAGTTGCGTTTTTCAAGCGACAGGATATTTACTCCCGGAGATGCCTGTGACGTTTTGGTGGCTATGAATGCAGCTTCATTAAAAGCAAATTTAAAAGGATTAAAACCCGGTGCAAAAATCATTGCCAATGTAGATGGTTTTGATGCCAGAAATTTACGATTGGCCAATTATCCCGAAGGCATAAACCCTTTGGAAGATAATAGTTTGGGCAATTTCGAAGTCATTAAAATTGATGTTACCAAACTTACCCGTGAGGCTTTGAAAGAGATTACCATGGGCGTGAAAGAAAAAGACCGTGCAAAAAATATGTTTGTACTGGGCTTTTTGTACTGGATGTACAATCGCGATATGGAGAATACTATCACATTCATTAAAGAAAAATTTGGTAAAAAACCAGAAATATTTGAAAGTAATGTAAAGGCATTACAGGCAGGATATAACTATGGCGATACTACCGAAACTTTTACCACCAGATTTAAAGTGGAAAAAGCTAAAATGGAATCAGGCACTTACCGTTCCATCATGGGTAATCAGGCAGTGGCTTATGGTTTGATTGCTGCCTCACAAAAAAGTAACCTGCCTTTATTTTTAGGAAGTTATCCTATTACTCCGGCCAGTGATATTTTACATGAACTGAGTAAGTATAAAAATTTTGGCGTTAAGACTTTTCAGGCCGAAGATGAGATTGCAGCAGTTACTTCTGCCATTGGAGCCAGTTATGGTGGTAGCTTAGGTATCACTACCAGTAGTGGGCCGGGTATTGCATTAAAAGCAGAAGCAATGGGATTGGCCGTAATGCTTGAAATTCCATTACTGATCATTAATATTCAGCGTGGTGGTCCAAGTACAGGATTACCTACCAAAACTGAACAAAGTGATTTAATGCAGGCCTATTACGGAAGGAACGGCGAATGTCCGATGCCCGTAATTTCTGCCAGCACACCAAGCGATTGTTTTGACGCAGTATATGAAGCAGTTCGTATTGCTGTTACACATATGACTCCGGTAATGTTCTTAAGCGATGGATATATTGCCAATGGTGCTGAACCATGGAAATTCCCTAAGAGTGCCGATTTACCTGAAATAAAAGTAAGCTTTGCTGAAGCTCCTGCCGATGGCAAATTCTTGCCATATGGTCGTGATGAAAAACTGGTACGTCCATGGGCTAAGCCGGGTACACCGGGTTTAGAGCATCGCGTGGGCGGATTGGAAAAACAGGATGGCACAGGTAATATCAGCTACGACAGCGACAACCACGAGCATATGGTAAAAACCAGACAAGCAAAGGTTGATCTTATTGCCAACTATATTCCTGAACAAACATTGGATAGTGGTCCGGCAAAAGGCAAGGTATTAATTTTAGGATGGGGCAGTACTTACGGATCAATTAAAAGTGCTTGTGTAGATTTGCAGGAAGCAGGTCATGCTGTTAGCCATGCACATTTACGTTATGTTCGCCCATTCCCTAAAAATCTGGGCGACATACTCAAAAAATTTGATACCGTACTGATACCCGAAATTAATAATGGCCAGCTGATAAAAATTATACGGGATGTATATTTTGTAGATGCCAAAGGCTACAATAAAATTAAAGGGGTGCCTATTACAAAGGGTGAATTGGTGGAAGAAGTGAAGAAGTATTTGTAAATAAAGGATACAATAAAGAATTAAATCCCGGTGAATGCCGGGATTTTTTATGTAAACTCATTAGGTCACGTAGTTTTACGATAGAAATCTTACTATACACACCGTATTATCAGCACTACAAAGAAAGGGCAGTTTTGCTCTAGCCGGGCGAGTGATACCGGTATATCTTTGTGTTAGAAGTTGATTGATACGTTACAAAACAGATCAATCAAAATATCCAAATCCTGATTAACCAATTATATCCAAGAATCCTGACAAACCAAAAAAAGTTAAATCCAAATCCTCAGAAAGATTAGTAACTAAATCCAATATCAGTCAACTTCTATTTTTACCTCTTTAAACAAAAAATTATTCGGCATCTTAAAAGATGCCTTTTTTTATGCCTATACCTGGGGATTGTGAAAAATAAACTGTAACTGAATACTAGTGCCTGATTCTTTCTCTGCCCAGCACCATGCCAATTTTTAAGTTGAAAGTAAAATAGGCATCCTTATTTTTAGCATTACCCCGTTCACCATTGGCTTCAGTAATATGGGTGGGGTCCAGTTCATACTGACGGTCGGATAATAACAAAGCATTGGTTAAATTAGTGCCACTAAGATATTTGGAAAATAAATTTGGGTCGGCATAAGAAGTACTTACATCATCAAGGTAATCGGTACTTAGTATCCTGTAAACAAATTCAGCTCTTAAGTTTAATGTTGGAGAGAGTTCGTATCGAACACCTGCTCCAAGTGGAATACTTACCTGTCGTAAAGAGTATGGCTTTTTATTTGGGTTCTCTGCAAATCCCTGACCTTCGGTGTGCAGGGGTTGAAGATCTACCCATTTGTTTAATATTTTGGCCTGCGGATTAAAAGCAAAAAAACCAATGCCTGCCATCAGGTAAGGGGAGTATCTCGGCAGTTCAATATTTTCGGAAGGTCTTTTAAATAGTAAGGGATATACTTCCACTGCAGTCATAATTTCGGTTACATTACTTCTAAAACTCAGGTTACGTTCGTACCTGCCAAAAGTGGTAGCTTTAACATTTTTAAGAACACTATCATAAGCTTTTACCTGACCAAAAGTACCTTCAATGCGAACCGCTATTGCGCTTCTGAATACCGCACTGAAATACAGGCTTCCGGCAAATTGTGTATTTCCAAAATTAAGATCTTTTATAAATTTTTTACCAACACCTTTACCACCACCCAAATCAGTAAGACAATTCATTACACCAACAGAGCCACCCAATTCATATACTACCGGATTGTCGTAGTAGTTATTATCGTAAAAGTAAAACTGTGCATTGGCCTTTTCTGCAATACCGGTTATCAGAAAAAAAATACCTGTAATTATAATGAGTCTTTTCATGCAATAAATATCCTTTTATAATAATAAATGGGACGGTGTTTTTTCAGGTGGGAATTCATTTACAAATAAAACGATAATTCCTCAAATACAATTCAAGTTATCCTCATTGTTGACAAATTTAGGATACCCTAAATGAAATTAGTGTAGTACAGCTACTGAAGAACTAAATAATGATCAATTAATTCGGATTATAGTACAATGCCGATTTTGAAATTAAAAGAAAAATAGGCGTCATTTTTGGAAGGATTACCTCTTATATCATTAGTAACAGCAGGGCGCCCGCCACTAATTTCAGTTTGACGGTCCTGTAATGTTAATGCCATATTTAGTTGTTCACCGGAAAAATAATTTGCATATAAATTCTTATCTATATAACGGGTACTTACATCATCCAGATAATCTGTATTTAAAATCCTGTAAACACATTCTGCACTAAAATTTAGCATTGGAGAAATCTTGTAACGAATTCCGCCTCCAACTGGAAAATTGATCTGCTTTAATTTATACGCCCTGCGGTCGGGATATTCTGCAAAGCCTTGTCCTTCGGTGCTCAGGGGACGAAGGTCTATCCAGTTGCCGTCGTATTTGGCCTGAGGATTAAAAGCAAAATAGCCTATACCACCCAGTAAGTAAGGAGATATCCGGGGAAGCTTTTCATTATCGCGGTAATGCTTAAAGTATCTGGGATGAATTTCTGCCACCAGTGAAACTTCAAAAATACTGCTGCGGAAACTCAGGTTACGTTCGTATCGGCTGCCGGAATTGTCTTTTATTTTTTCCAGTAAGCGGTCACTTGCTTTTACTATTCCCCAAACTGCTTCAGTTCTTAATACCAGGGCATTTCTGTACGCTCCACTAAAATAAATACTTCCTTGGGGCAGACTGTTACCAGGGTCGATATCTTTAATGAAATTTTTTCCGGGTCCCTTTCCTCCACCCAGGTCAGTAAGGCAATTCATTATACCTAAGGAGGCGCCCACTTCTACAGTATATTTATTTGAATAATAGGGGTCGTCAGAAAAATCAATTTGTGCGGCCACTGTATGGGCAGATAATAGTAAAAGCAAGAGGGGGCTGATGAGCAAAAAAACTCTTTTCATTAAAATAAGGTGTCCTTTGGTTTATAAATGGGGGTGGTTTAAGAGGATACCTTCAATTCTGCATTAAATATCAGATTTTTTATTAATGGAAGCAAATTTACAGACAGCTTTTAATCCGCATTGGCTGCATTTAGGACTTCTTGCTGTACAAATATACCTGCCATGCAAAATTAACCAATGGTGGGCTTTGTAAACATATTCGGAAGGTAAATTTTTAATCAATTGTTTTTCGGCTGCTAAAGGGGTTTTGGCATTAGTGGTAAGGCCAATCCTTGCACTAACTCTAAATACATGTGTATCTACAGCCATATTCGGTTGTTGGTCTATTACCGAAGTAATTACATTGGCTGTTTTTCTTCCCACACCAGGCAGCTGAATCAATTCATCTACTGTCATAGGCACTTTACCATCAAATTTATCCAGTAACATATTGGCCATGCCAATCAGGTGTTTGGTTTTATTATTGGGGTAAGAAATGCTTCTGATTAAAGCGAAAAGTGCATCAAAACTTGTTTTGCTCATAGCTTCAGCATCAGGTAATGCAGCAAAAATTTGTGGTGTGGTTGCATTAACCCGCTTATCTGTACACTGGGCCGATAAGATAACTGCCACCAATAATTGAAATGGGTTATCGTATAACAATTCAGTTTCTGCATTGGGGGCATGCTCTAAAAAGTAGTCAATCAAAAACTGATACCGTTCCTTTTTGGTCATAAAAAAATCCCGATTTTGGGTCGGGACTAAATTAAGTTAAAACAATCAATTAAAATTATACAGAAAGTTCGCCAATGGCATTTTCCGCATATCTTAAAATGTTGTTGATGGTTTGGCGGCTGGGTGACAGTTGAAGAGTGGCCAGTTCATTTCGAGCGGCGTTAAGCTCTTCAAATTTTTCACGAAGACTCCAGTCAGATTCCAATGCAGTTGTTATCGCAACTGATTGAGCTGGGGAAGTTTCTTTGTACAAATACATTAATAAATCTTCCGGGGTAAAATTGTGCATAGCAAATTAAGCTTGTGTTAAAGAATTAAATATCATTATCCACTTTCATAAACGGTATTTATACGGTGATATTGCATTTTCCCGAAAAATTATTTGTTTTCCTGGGGTGGAGCTATAATGAACAAGTCTTCATTATCTTTTTTCATCATATAGTTTTCCCGGGCATATTTTTCAATAGTCTGGGGATTTGTCTTCAGTAAATTCAAGTCTTTTCGGGTTTCAGCTATCTTCTTATTCAAATTCAGCTCTGTTTGCTGTAATTTTTTATATGTTTCAATCCGGTTAATACTCGAAGGAATGTCTTTTGGATCAAAGAATACTATCCATACCAAAAAAAATACCCCTGCAATAAGGTACTTATTTTTTAAAAAGGATGGTATGTGTTGTAAAAACT
>JBAXET010000156.1:0-7003 GCA_037140275.1 Ferruginibacter sp.
GTAATAAGTTGTAAGTAATAAGTAATAAGTTATAAGTAGTAAGTAATAAGTAATAAGTAATAAGTAATAAGTAGTAAGTTGTAAGTAGTAAGTTGTAAGTAATAAGTTGTAAGTAATAAGTAGTAAGCTGCAACCGAACCTCTTAAACCTCTTCAACCTCTTCAACCTTTTCAACTTCTTCAACCTTTTCAACTTCTTCAACCCCATTCTGCTCTCGCACTCGGGCTGATGCTCATCTCTGCAAAATCTTTATTTAAAAATTTATAGTACCCCGTAATAGCAATCATGGCGGCATTATCAGTGCAGTATTCAAATGCAGGAATAAAAGTGTGCCAGCGCATTTTTTCTCCCAGTTCGGTAAATGATTTTCTTAGTCCTCTGTTGGCACTTACACCACCGGCAATACAAAGATTGGTAACACCTGTTTCTACAGCGGCCTTCTTTAATTTATTTAATAAGATACTGATGATGCGTTGCTGTACTGAGGCACAAATATCATGCAGGTTATCTTGTATAAACTGTTGCTGTGTGGCTGCATCGGCTAAAAATTCTTCTTTAAATAAATTGCTGGTGCCGGCATTTTTTAAGAAGTATAAAATAGATGTTTTGAGTCCGCTGAAACTAAAATTCAATCCGGGAATTTGAGGCTCAGGAAATTTAAATTTGGTGGGATCACCCAATGCGGCATATTTATCAATCAATGGTCCGCCGGGATAGGGCAGTCCGAGTAATTTAGCCGTTTTATCAAAAGCTTCACCTGCGGCATCATCAATGGTTTCGCCAATTACTTTTAAATCGTTAGGGGCTTTGCACAATACAATCTGCGTATGTCCGCCGCTGACAGTTAAGCATAAAAAAGGGAAAGCCGGACGTTTTTCCGGAATTAAATTGGCCAGTACATGTGCCTGCATATGATGTACAGCAATCAGCGGCTTGTTAAGTGCAAGGGCTAATGATTTTGCAAACTGTGTGCCTACTAATAAAGAGCCGATCAATCCGGGTGCCTGTGTAAATGCAATAGCATCAATAGATGATAGTTGACAGTGGGCAGTTTTTAGTGCAGCATCCACCACCGGAACAATATTTTGCATATGTGCCCTGCTGGCCAGTTCGGGTACCACACCGCCATACTTTTCATGAACGGTTTGATTGGCAATAAAATTGGATAATATTGTTCCATCAACACATACCGATGCTGAGGTTTCATCACATGAAGATTCTATGGCTAAAATAGTAGTTGACATATTGGAATCAAAGATACCACGGCGGGTTATCTCAGCAATGCACTTTAATTACTTTGTATACTTTATAAACTTTACCTGCTTATTAACTCCGTATGGCTACCACGGGATCCATCTTGGCAGCCCTTCGTGCAGGAATAATACCCGCCAATATACCCACCAGCACACAAATAATTACGGTGGCTAATAACATGGGCATAGAAATATATACGGGAAAATGCAAGGGCCCTGATAATATTAAGGTGAGTATATATACAAAGAGCAGTCCGAATGCACCGCCGATAATACATAACAAAGCCGCTTCCATTAAAAACTCAAATAAAATACTGCCGCGTTTTGCACCAATGGCTTTTTTTAATCCTATAACAGCAGTACGTTCCTTTACGGTTACAAACATAATATTGGCAATGCCAAACATGCCCACAATAAGACTGATACTGCCGATTACTCCGCCAATGATATTGATGGTAACAAAAGAATCGGAGATGGCTTTACTGAATGCTTCCACACTGTTCAATGAAAAATTATCTTCCTGTGTAGGGGATAGTTTGCGTACCTGACGCATGATGCCTTTTAATTCGTTGCTGAGGGCTTCTGTTGTAATACCTGTTTTTCCTTTGGCAATTAAAATGGGGTTACTCCATTCTTCTTTAAAAATTTGCTTACAGAAAAAATAAGGGATCATGATACAGTTATCGTAATCCCAGCCAATAAAATTTTTACCTTCTTTTTTTAACACCCCCACAATGGTGGCTTTTTTACCCTGTACATCAATTTGTTTACCAATGGCTCTTTCGCTGTTGCCAAATAAACTTTCTGCATTAGCATATCCAATCAGGCATACATTGGTGCCGGTATTAAATTCGCTGCTAGAAAAAAATCGGCCTGCATCAAAACTGATGGGTTGTATAATGATTTGTGCAGGTATAATGCCGTATACACTGGCATTTTGTATCAGGTCATTCTTATAAGAAATATTACTGCGCACCTGCATTAAAAAAGAAATATCTTCCAGCAGGCTCGACCGCATTTTAATTAAGCCGGCTTCATCATATTTCATTGAAGGGCGGGAGCGGTATTTCCAAAAGGGTTTGTCGGGGCCGCCGCTGTATTCCCATTTATCAATATAAATGGTATTGGAGCCCAATGTTTTTAAATCGTTTTGAATATTTATTTCCAAACTGTTTACCGTAGCCAGTACACCAATAATGCAGAAAATACCAAATGCCACACCGGTAAGACTCAGTGCGGTACGTAATTTATTTACCCTCAGCTCCTGTAAGGTAAGTCGTAGTGAATTAACGATAATATTGAGCGATTTACTCATAATTCAAAATTACGGTATGCATTTGAATTGAAAACAAGAAATATATGAGCGGCGAAGCAGCTAAAATCCCCGATACCGGCCCTGCTGCGGATTTTTATTTTTCAAACCTTACCTTTGCGCCTTCTAAAGCGGATTAGTTAATTGGTTAATTTGTTAAATGGTTAATTCGTATAATTAGTGTAATTAGTGTGTGTATGAAGTATATTAATGAGATCAACAGGCGTAAAACATTTGCCATTATCAGTCACCCGGATGCCGGTAAAACCACATTAACAGAGAAATTTCTGTTATTTGGTGGTGCCATTCAAACAGCGGGGGCGGTAAAGAGCAATAAGATAAAGAAGCATGCCACCAGTGATTTTATGGAAATAGAACGCCAGCGTGGTATCAGTGTGGCAACATCTGTAATGACTTTTGAATATGATGGTCATTTGATCAATCTGCTGGATACCCCGGGGCATAAAGACTTTGCGGAAGATACATTTCGTACCCTTACTGCAGTAGACAGTGTGGTGCTGGTGATTGACTGTGTAAACGGGGTGGAACCACAAACCAGAAGGCTGATGGAAGTAATTGCCATGCGCAGCACGCCCGTAATTGTGTTCATTAATAAAATGGACCGCGATGGTAAAAACCGGTTCGACCTGCTGGAAGAAATTGAAAAAGAACTCAAGATCAATCTGCATCCGATGACGGTGCCTATTAACAGCGGTAAAGATTTTAAAGGGGTGTACGACCTGCATGAAAAAAGTTTGGTATTATTTACTGCAGGTACAAAAGCTAATGATGAAGATGTGGTGGAGATCAATGATCTTTCAAATGAAATATTGGATAAAAAGATAGGTGACAAAGATGCTGCTACTTTGCGTGAAGATGTGGAACTGATTGATGGAGTGTACGGAGAATTGAATGAAGCAGATTATTTAAGTGGAAAAACAGCGCCTGTATTTTTTGGCAGTGCGGTAAATAATTTTGGCGTAAAAGAAATGCTGGATACGTTTGTACGCATTGCGCCCACACCAAGGCCAAGGCATACCACCGTTAGAGATGTGAATCCCGAAGAGGAAAAATTCAGCGGATTTATTTTTAAGATACATGCCAACCTTGATCCCAAGCACCGCGACCGTATTGCTTTTTTAAGGGTATGCAGCGGCAGGTTTGAACGCAACACTTATTATAAGCATGTACGTTTGGAAAGAGATTTCCGTTTCAACAACCCTTATAGTTTCTTAGCCCGTCAAAAGGAAGTGATTGAGGATGCTTATCCGGGTGATGTGGTAGGTTTATTTGATACGGGTAATTTTAAAATTGGCGATACACTCACCGAAGGAGAAAATTTTTATTTTACCGGTATACCTAGTTTTAGTCCGGAGATATTTAAAGAAGTGCAGAACAAAGATCCGATGAAGACCAAGCAACTGGAAAAAGGATTGATGCAACTGACTGATGAAGGGGTGGCGCAATTATTTACTCAGTTTGGTGGCAATAAAAAAATCATTGGTTGTGTGGGTGAACTGCAGTTTGAAGTAATTCAATACCGGTTGTTACAGGAATATGGGGCATCGGTACAAATGAACAGCCTGCCATTTTATAAAGCCTGCTGGTTAACCAGTAAAGACCCTAAAAAACTGGAAGATTTTATCCGCTATAAACAAGCCAATATTGCTGAAGATAAAGATGGCCATCTGGTATATCTGGCCAACAGTGAATGGTTTTTACAAACAGAAAGGCAAAATAATCCTGATATCGAATTCCACTTTACCAGTGAGATACATAAATAATAGAATTATTCTTTTAGCTTAAACGCCACCATGCCATTACTATTTTTGGTGCTGTTTACATTCAGCTCATAACGTTTGCCGCCATCATAAATAATCATGAGGGCGGTGTTGGGGGGAATACTGCCCAGGTTTTCGGCATACATCACCAATTCATTGGCCGCGCCCTTTTCTACTTTAATGGTAAACGTCACAGGTTTTGCCGATAACAACTGATGGGTGGTAACAATTTTATTATTGTAAATAAGCGTTACACTGTCGCCATCAATTTCTCCGTTATCGTATAAGGTTACACTCAGTGAATCATGATCAACCACAATTTGCCTGATGAGTGCATTGTCCCTTTTTTCTAAAACAGGTACTGGCTCTTTTACAGGAATAAGCGGTTTAACCGGTTCCTTGATTATAACTTTTGGAGTATCTTTTGGTTTTTCTTCTTTACAAATGGCCTGCATTTCTGCGGGACTAATGGCCCTGTCGTAAATACGAATCTCATCCAGATCGGCATTCAGCCAAAAAGGAAATAACTCATCATCTGTTTTGCCAATAAACAGGTCATCGCTATTGGTAAAATTTTCTTTAAACGGAATGGCATATTTTAATTCGCAGTCTACGTACAACCTGGCCGTAGTACCATCATTGGTATAGATCACCGAATACCATTTCGATTTTTGAATAAAAGGCGTATATACTTTCAGTGGTGTGCCTGTACCCCTGAAATTCATGTGCTGCTCATCTTTTAATTTATCGCCGCTGCAGCCTTGTCCATCTGTAAACAACGCATCATCATAGCGCAGGGCATAACTGCCGGGCATATAATTAGCCGGACCTTTACTCAAAATAGAATTGGCATGACAGATATCGGTATAAAATCCGGTGGGCCTTACCCAAAGGGCAATACTGATGGTATTATTTAGTTGTAATGATGCAGCATTGGGAATACGCATATATTGATTGCTGCCATTAAAATGATAGGCACTGCTGCCATTACCAAAACGGTCTGCTGTTACAACTGCATTATTAAAAACCGGGTTATTATTATGGCCACTGATATCATTGGCAGCGCCATCAAAACTATAATGCGCTTTTAATCCTTTACTCAAATTGGTTTGAGCAAAACTGGACTGCGATAAAAATAATATTGCAAAGAATAATTTTTTCATGCTGCAGTTTTAAATACCCGTATAATTATGCGGCGTAATGGCTTTCAGTTCTTTTTTTATGGCCGCCGAAACTTTTAAACCAGTAATGAACTGATGAATGGCTTTTTTATCTATGGCATGTTTGCCCCGGGTTAATTCTTTCAGCGCTTCATAAGGCTGAGGATAATTTTCTCTGCGCAATACTGTTTGAATGGCTTCTGCCACTACAGCCCAGTTATTATCCAGATCTGCTTTTATTTTAACTTCATGCAATACCAGTTTACCCAAACCTTTTTCAATAGACTTGATAGATAAAATAGTATGCGCTACGGGTACACCAATATTTCTTAACACTGTGCTGTCGGTTAAATCTCTTTGTAAACGGGAGATAGGCAATTTTGCAGACAGATGCTCCAGCAATGCATTGGCGATACCTAAATTACCTTCTGCATTTTCAAAATCTATAGGATTAACTTTATGCGGCATGGCACTGCTGCCAATTTCGCCCTTTACAGTTTTCTGTTTAAAATAATCCATGCTGATATAGGTCCAGATATCGCGGCAGAGATCAATAAAAATAGTATTGATTCTTTTTACCGCATCAAAATGTGCGGCCAGTACATCGTAATGTTCAATTTGTGTAGTGTATTGCTGGCGCTGCAGTCCTAATTTACTTTCCACAAATTCGTTGGCAAATTTTACCCAGTTGTATTTGGGGTAGGCAATATGGTGCGCATTAAAATTACCGGTAGCACCGCCAAATTTTGCAGTAAAAGGAATATAGCTGAATAACTGTATTTGATTTTCCAAACGCTCTACAAATACCATCAGCTCTTTTCCCAATATAGTAGGAGAGGCGGGTTGCCCGTGTGTGCGTGCCAGTAAGGATACATTTTTAAAACTTACCGCTAATTTATATAAGGCAGATTGCAGGTTGATTACAGCAGGTAAATATTCCAGCTCGATACTGTTTTTCCATAATAAGGGAATAGCAGTATTATTGATATCCTGCGAGGTTAATCCAAAATGCACCCATTCTTTCAATGCATTGGCACCGCATTTATCTAATTGTGCCTTTAAAAAATATTCCACGGCTTTTACATCGTGGTTGGTTATTTTTTCGGTGTCTTTAATTTGCTGGGCATTGTCCACAGAAAAATTTGCCACTACATCAAGCAGGTGCTTTTTGGTTTGGGCATTTACTTTAAAGAATTTTTTTTCTCCCAGGAATAAAAAATATTCCACTTCCACCTGCACCCTGTACTTGATAAGGGCATATTCGCTAAAATATTCGTCTAAATGCTGTACTTGTTTGCGGTAGCGGCCATCAATTGGAGAGATGGCAGTTAATTGGTTTAAATCCATGATGATGCTGTAAATTTGCGGCAAAAATACACTAATTGGCACAGAAGATAAAGGTTGGGGCGGTAAGTTATTTAAACACCAAGCCACTTATATACGGGTTTGAGCAGGGGATGATGCAGGACGAGACGGAATTGCTTTTTGATTACCCGG
>JBAXET010000157.1:0-6972 GCA_037140275.1 Ferruginibacter sp.
GTGTACTTTATTGCACCGGTCATCCCTATTTTTAGCCGTTCATTATAAAACAATGTACTATGCTAAACAAAGTACCTACCTTTGTGAAGTAGTTGTAGAAATAACTACATCATTAATCAGCCAAGTCTCGGATTAGCCACCGGGATTAAAAAAAAAGTATAGTCATGAAAAAATTTTTCAACCTTATGGTTGCAAGCAGTATTGCTTTGTTCAGCCATGCCCAAACTAACAATGCCGGTAAAGTAACCGGGTCAATTAAAGACGGAGGAAATCAGAAAATTATTGATGCCGCATCAGTATCACTTTTAAAAGCCATTGATTCCAGTCTGGTAAAAACTGCAGTTGCAGACAAAGAAGGTAAGTTCTTAATAGAAGAAGTAAGAGAAGGTACGTATCTTTTATTAGCTACCTCAATTGGTCATGCTAAAACCTATTCCAATCCATTCAGTATTTCAGCTTTACAGCAAACATTTAATGTGGGGGTTATGCAACTGGTACCTGCAGATAAAAATCTGAAAGAGGTAACTGTTGTGTCAAAGAAAGCTTTTATTGAAAGAAAAGCAGATAAAACAGTATTGAACGTAGATGCTTCTATAAGCAATACCGGAAGTACTGCCCTGGAAGTTTTAGAAAAAGCTCCGGGTGTAACTGTTGATAAAGATGGTAATATCAGCCTGAAAGGTAAACAAGGAGTAATGATAATGGTTGATGGTAAGCCCACTTTTTTATCGGGACCAGAATTGACTAATATGCTAAGGAATATGTCGAGCAACCAATTGGATCAGATAGAGATTATGACCAATCCTTCAGCAAAATATGATGCTTCGGGAAGATCTGGTATCATCAATATCAAGACCAAAAAGAATAAACAAAAAGGGTTTAACGGAAGTGCTTCTACAGCTTATTCGCAAGGTATTTATTCCAAAACCAGTAATAGCCTTAACCTTAACTACAAGCAGGGTAAAGTGAATTTGTTTAGTACTTTAAGTGCCAATTACCGCAATGGATACCAGCAGCTTGATATTTACCGCAGGTATACCAATAACGATAAAAGTACTAAAGCCATATTTGAACAAACAAATTTTCGTACCAGACACAGCGGTAATTATAATGCTAAATTAGGAGCTGATTTTTATCTGAGTAAGAAAACTACACTGGGTGTTGTAATAAGTGGTGTTTCAAATCCTCAGGTAGAGAATGGAGAAAATACGAGCTTTCTCAAAAGTAATACCGGTATTGTAGACTCTATTGTACAATCCATGAGCGCCGAACATTCAAAATGGAAAAACGGAACTGTTAATCTGAATTTTCGCCATGTTTTTGATTCAACAGGAAGGGAGCTAACCATTGATGCAGATTATTTAAGGTATGATGCATCCAAAGCGCAGAATTTTTACAATAACAGTTATACCGCTTTATGGGGACTTAAAAATGCAGATCATTTACAGGGTGAATTACCTTCTGCTATCAAAATATATTCAGCCAAAACGGATTATAGTCATCCACTGCAGCATGGAGCCAAAATTGAAGCGGGTTTTAAATCCAGTTTTGTAGAAACTGATAATATTGCCGGCTACTATAATATGGTGGGCAGCTCTAAAACACCTGATTACGAAAAAACAAACCGTTTCGATTACAAAGAAAATATCAATGCCGCTTACCTGAATTATAATAAGGAAATGAAAAAATGGAGTATTCAAACCGGCCTTCGTTTAGAAAATACCAATTATGAAGGACATCAGTTTGGGAATCCAACAAAAGCTGATTCTGCTTTTAAAAACAGTTATACCAGCCTGTTCCCAACCATGTTTGTGGCATATAACCCAACAGAAAAAAATCAATTCAGTTTTTCTTATGGAAGAAGAATTAATCGACCGGATTATGAAGACCTGAACCCGTTTTTATTCTTTTTAGATAAATATACCTATGGTGCCGGTAATCCATTTCTTAAACCAATGTATTCCCATGTATTGGAAGCATCACATACATACAAGCAGTTTTTGACCACTACCTTAAATTACAGCTACACAAAAGATCTTTTTACAGAAATATTTCATCAAAAAGATTTTGCCACCATTGTAAATCAGGGTAATTATGGTTCTATGAACGATCTTAGTTTGTCGGTTAATGCACAGGTACCTGTGGCAAAATGGATGAACACCAATGTATACACCGAAGCTAAATACAACCGTTTTAAAGGGTTGTTATATGGTGATGATGTGGATGTAAATGCCACCACCTTCCTGATTAATGTAAATAATCAGTTGAAATTTAAAAAAGGCTGGAGTGCAGAAGTATCGGGCTGGTACAGAACAAGAGGTATTGAAGGCCAGATAGCGATCAAAGCTTTAGGGCAGTTAAATACCGGTGTGCAAAAGCAAGTTATAAAAAACAAAGGCACATTAAAGCTAAATATTAATGATGTATTGAATAGCCGTTTTCCTAAAGGAGATATCAATTTTCAGAACACTGAAGCCCGGTTCAGACAATACAGTGATAACCGCACAGTAACACTAAGTTTCAGCTATCGTTTTGGTAAACCCATTAAAGGGTTACAAAAACGGAAAACAGGCGGAGCAGGAGATGAGCAAAACAGGGTAAAAGGAAGTAATTAAAATTATAATTTGGAATATACGAATATCGAATGTGGTCTGTTATAGATTACATTCGATATTCGTCATTTAATAATTCGATATAAATATATACTTTTGAAAAAAAACGAATATGCCATCTTTTGATTTCAGCAGTAAAGTAGACCTGCAAACTCTTGATAACGCTATAAACACCGTAAGTAAAGAAATTACCAACCGTTTCGATTTTAAAGGAAGTCCGGTTGTAATAGAATTAAATAAGAAAGACTTTAAAGTTAATCTGGAAGCAGATAGCGATATGAAGCTGGGGCAAATAAGAGATGTAATGATCAGCCGTAGTATGAAACAGGGGCTTGCTGCCGAAATTTATGATTTTAGCAAAGAACCTTTTCAAAGTGGTAAAGTGATGAAACAGGAAGTATTAGTGAGAAATGGTATCAAACAGGAAGACGCTAAAAAGATAGTTAAGCTGATTAAAGACAGCGGGCTTAAAGTACAGGTAGCTATTATGGACGATATTATAAGGGTTACAGGTAAAAAAATTGACGATCTTCAGGATGTAATTCAGCTCAGTAAATCCTGGTCACTGGGTATTGCATTTCAGGTGGTAAATATGAAAAGTTGATGGGTTAGCCATTATTTTCAATAATTTTCAACAAAAATGGGTACAATTTTTAATTTTTTGTGTTATTTAGGCAAAAAAGTTTAAACATTAAAACCAAAAAACCCCTTATTTTCAGTAACTTTGTCCACTTATAAAAATATTATACGGCAAAATCCGTGTAAACAAAACAAAAATTATTATGAAAAAAGGCATTCACCCTGAAACTTACAAAACAGTAGTTTTCAAAGATATGAGTAACGGGCACTCATTTTTAAGTCGTTCTACAACTTATAGTAAAGAAACTGTTACCTGGGAAGATGGTAAAGAATACCCGGTTATTAAACTGGAGATTTCAAATACTTCTCACCCTTTTTATACTGGTAAAAACGTATTAGTGGATACAGCAGGACGTATTGATAAATTCAACAAACGTTACGAGAAAAAGGCAAAATAATTGGTATAGAGCATTATCTTTATCAGAAGTTTGTTTTTCATGGCTATACTTTAAGTCCCTTCGGTTCTCCGGGGGGATTTTTATTTTCTGTAATTTTACTTCATGCAAAAGATCATCTTTACCGAAGAGTACTGTAAACCGGAGAATTTGCATCCGTTTACACTTATCCGTCATATACAGGATATTCGTGTGGGAATACTTACCATAAGAGAAAAATGGGAGCGTTTATTACAACTGCCTTCATTTGATAAATGGGAAGATTTTTATCTGGATGATGAGCGATCGGTAAAGATTGACAAAAAGATGGGTAAGGATATTTATCTGATGGTACATGCCAATGTACTGCCTACAAAATCTATTATAGCGGCAATTAAAAAGATACAGCATGGCGAGTTTCTTTCAGTAAAAGATGAAGGAGGAATTGCCTATAAATTTTCTGCCAAAGAAGTGATTGATCTGCACAAAATAACAATTAAACGCTCCGTGGAGCACGACGAAAGTCTGAAAGTATTACATTATCCCTGGCAGATATTTCAGCTGAATGACTGGGCTATCCGGCAAGATTACGAACTGATAACAGCCGGAAGAAAAAGTAAAATCATTTCAAAGACCAATACAATTATTAATCCATCCCAAATATTTATTGAACCCGGGGCTTCGGTAGAGCATTGTATATTAAATGCCTCAACCGGCCCAATATACATTGGCAAAAATGCAACCATTCAGGAAGGCAGTATGATAAGAGGCCCCTTTGCGATATGTGAAGGCAGTCTGGTTAAAATGGGCAGCAAAATATATGGCGCCACCACCATCGGTCCTTATTGCCTTGCAGGGGGAGAAATTAAAAATAGTATCCTGTTGGGATACAGTAATAAAGCACACGATGGATATCTGGGGGATAGCGTAATTGGCGAATGGTGTAATTTGGGTGCAGGTACCAGCAATAGTAATCTTAAAAATAATTGCGGGGATGTAAAGTATTGGGTGCATGCCGACAAAAAAGAAATCAGTGCTGGAAATAAAGGAGGGTTACTAATGGGAGATTATTCAAAATCAGCAATCAATACCTCATTTAATACAGGTACTGTAGTAGGAGTGTGCTGTAATGTATTTGCGCAGGGACTAACACCAAAATATATTCCTCATTTTAGCTGGGGAGCAGATGGTATTACCAGATATAAACTAAATAATGCTATAGAAGACATTGATAAATGGAAACAATTAAAAGGCTTTTCAATTACTGAAAAAGAAAAGCAAATTTTGACTGATATTTGCAAAAAATTTTAAACCTAAAAATAACCGATGCGTAAACAAATAGCCGCCGCTAACTGGAAAATGAATTTAACCCTTCAACAGGCCGAAACATTAATTGATGAATTGATTGCCATACCGCATGAATTGAATGATGATCAGTTGGCAATTTTTGGTGTTCCATTTCCTTACCTTACTACTATCAACAATAAAATTGCAGGTAAGAAAAATGTTTTTGTTGCTGCGCAGAACTGTTACAATAAAAAAAATGGTGCTTATACAGGTGAAACAAGTGTTGAAATGCTGAAAAGCATCAATATTGAATATGTCATCATTGGTCATAGCGAACGTCGGGAATACTTTAATGAAAGCAATCAAATGCTGGCAGAAAAAGTAAATATTTGTTTAGAAAACGGTTTAAAACCCATTTTCTGTTGCGGCGAACCTTTACCTATCAGAGAGGCTGAAACACAAAACAGTTTTGTGGAAACCCAGTTAGTAGAAAGTTTATTTCATTTATCTGCAGAACAGATTACAGGGTTTGTTATTGCTTACGAACCTATCTGGGCAATTGGAACAGGCAAGACTGCCACCAGCGAACAGGCTCAGGAAATACATGCTCATATCCGCAGTGTACTGTCAGGCAAATATGGTGCAGCGGTGGCTGATACTATTTCAGTTCTTTATGGCGGAAGTGTAAAAGCTGCCAATGCAAAAGAAATTTTTGGCAAACCTGATGTTGATGGAGGATTAGTAGGAGGTGCCAGTTTGGTTGCCACTGAATTTGCTGCCATTATCAACAGCTTAAAATATATTTAACCAGTAACAGCTTTATCGGAACC
This sequence comes from Ferruginibacter sp., assembly GCA_037140275.1. Lineage (GTDB taxonomy): Bacteria > Bacteroidota > Bacteroidia > Chitinophagales > Chitinophagaceae > Ferruginibacter. The sequence continues at coordinate 5,743 of JBAXET010000157.1, forward strand.
GGCATTTGCAAATGATATGTCGGCTTGGGTAAAGCTGTTTAATTTATTCATATCCAGAATAGTAGTATCAACATTATCATTACTGTGGTACATCGGTAAAAATTTTACTCCAAATACAATTTCTTTCCAGGTATAAGAACTACGGGCAACCACAGTATTACTGAACATGTCATCAAATGCCTTGATGAAAACAATCATCTCCACCATTGCATTCTCAAAATCTGCAGCACTTAAATTATACAAAGGGCTGTCTTCATTTATAGGATGAACAATCGTCCAGCTAAGCGGTAGAGCATTTACTTTTGAGTATTCCAGCTCCAGCGGATAAAACTTATTGACCATTTTACCATTTTCTTCAATCACCATTCTTAAAGTAAGTTTTGCCTCTGTATCCGTAAGTGTAGTGTTTTTAAAAGGCGCAATACGCAGCATTAAAGCAGTGCCGTTTTTAAACGGAGCAATAATTGCATTGGTCGAAAATTTCAAATAGGCTGTTGGTTTGCTGAACCGGCCATATAATAGACCAGTTGCTAATGCCAGACTCAGTAATCCAATCAATGCTTCAATGGCAGCAATGGCACTAACCAAAAAACCCGAAGGGCTTACATGGCCGTAGCCTACAGTAGTAAAAGTTTGTGCGCTGAAGAAAAAAGCTTCTGTAAATTGGTGTAATATCGACCCTTCACTAACCCCAACCAGATTTTCTACGCCGGTGAAATAGTAAATGATAGCAAAGAACAAATTGACCAGGATATAAAATGCCAATATCGAAAAAAGAAACTTCCATCTGGGCATCGCCAGCATGGTATGATACCAGCTGATTTGTTCAAAAAAACCAACGCCCAATTTTTCAACATTAGAGCGCCCGTCTTTATTTACAAATCGTCCTCCATAATCGGAGGTATTAACGCCAAAACCTGAATTGATTTCGGTTTTAGCCCTGATATTCAATTTGCGGAGTAATGACATAATTGTTGAATGCAATTTAATTGCTTTATTTGCATACGCAATACAAATATAGGAATCAATAGTAATGAATTTTGGCAAACTGATATATCAAAGTGTTTTGTGGAAGGGATTGAACCTTATAAGCGTATTTTTACTGAACGTGCTTATTGCCAGGACGTATGGGGCTTCTCAGTACGGACAATTGTTTTTTTTTATCAATGCTTCAGCATTGGCATTGCTACTGATCAGTTTTAGCCTTGAAATCGGACTAAGTTTTTATAC
>JBAXET010000158.1:0-6898 GCA_037140275.1 Ferruginibacter sp.
GGTATCGTTATCTACTGGTAATTCAATTTTACCTAAAATTTTAGGTCCGGTTAATTTATCAGCCTGAATATTTTCAATTACAGGAGGGTGATCAGGATGAGCTTCTTCAGCAACCGGAGGTTCCGGTGTAACTACCGGAGCAACTGTTTCTTCTTTTTTCTCTTTCTTTGCTTCGGGTTTAACGACTTCAACTTTTGGCGCTTCAGGTTCTTTTTTCTTGGCGGCTTTTTTAGGTCTTGTAGAAGAGTCTATTGCATCCAGGTCAATCTTATCAACTATTTTGGGGACTTCAATTTCGGGTGCTTCAATTTTTACAATTTCAGCAACAGGAGCTTTAGGTTCTTCCGGTTTAGCCACCTCCACCACCACAGGTTCCGGTTCCGGAACTTTTACTACTTCTATCGGCTTTTCTTCTTTGGCTTTTGCGGTTTCTTTTTTCTTTATCGAAAGGTCTTCTTCGTCTTTTTTCTTTTTGGTTTCTGCAGAGCCCTTTGAAAGTTCTACCTGTTGCGCTTTTGCTTTTGCGGCTTTATCCTGCTGAAATTCAGCTTGTGCCACCCGATACATGTCCTCCGTGAGTTTAAAATCACGTTGCATTTCATCGGAGCTGAAACCTTTACTCAATAAGAATTCAACCAGAGTATCCTTACTCACGTTAAATTCAATGGAGGCTTTCATCGCCCTGGGCAGTTGTACTATTTCTGACATTTATATATTTTAGTTTTAGTCGATGGGCAATAGGCCAAAGACCATAAAAATCCTTTTAGTAACGGGCTTCCATGGCTTATTGTCCATGGACTTTTAACCCTTATTCTTTTCCAAATTCTTCTTTTAACACCTTTCTTACTTCTTCAATGGTTTCTTTTTCCAGATCTGTTCTGCGTTCCAGTTCTTCTGAAGTTAAATCCAATACTGAACGGGCGGTATCACAGCCTACTTTTTTAAGCGTTTCAATTACCCATGGTTCAATCTCATCTGAGAATTCATCCAAATCAATATCAAATTCTTCCTCCTCTCCTTCATTATCTCGGAATACATCAATTTCGAAACCGGTTAATTCGCAGGCCAGTTTAATATTTACTCCTCTTCTGCCAATAGCCAGAGAAACCTGATCGGGTTTCAAATACACATTGGCATGTTTTCCTTCCATATCCACATCCATGCTGGTAATTTTAGCAGGAGTTAAGGAGCGCTGAATCAGTAACTGCGTGTTAGCGGTCCAGTTAATAACATCAATATTTTCATTCTTTAATTCTCTTACAATACCATGAATACGGCTTCCTTTCATACCCACACAGGCTCCCACCGGATCAATTCTGTCATCGTAACTTTCTACAGCTACTTTAGCTCTTTCTCCCGGATCTCTTACAATTTTCTTCACCACAATAAGGCCATCAAAAATTTCCGGTACTTCAATTTCAAGTAATTTTTCCAGGAATGAAGGACTGGTTCTTGATATAATAATTACTGCCTGATTGTTTTTTAGTTCTACTTTTTTTACCACCCCTCTTACAGATTCGCCTTTTTTAAAGTAGTCGCTTGGTATCTGCTCAGATTTGGGCAATAACATTTCGTTACCTTCTTCATCAAGCAGTAATACTTCTTTTTTCCACACCTGGTAAACCTCACCACTCACGATATCGCCCACACGGTCTTCGTATTTTTTAATCAGGATATTCTTTTTTAAATCGTTGATACGGGCAGCAAGGGTTTGCTTACCGGCCAGAATAGCACGGCGGCCAAACTCTTTCTGAATATCCACTTCTTCATACAGCTCTTCCCCAACGGCATAGTCAGGTTCTATTTTTATGGCATCGCTGTATTCTATTTCGGTAAGGGTATTATAAATATCTCCATCGTCAACAATAGTACGGCGGCGGAAGATTTCCAAGTCACCCTTTTGGTCGTTTACAATTACATCGAAGCACTCATCATTGCCGTATTTTTTTCTTATCAGTGTTTTAAATACGTCTTCCATCACTTTCATCAGCGTTGGCCGATCAATGTTTTCAGCTTCTTTAAACTCCTGGAAAGAGTCGATTAGGTTAATACTTGCCATAGTCCTCGCCAGCTCTGTATATCCCAGCCGGTATGGGTTTGTTATGTAATTAAAATTTTATAAGTACCCTGGTCTGCTTGATGTTATCAAAACCAATTACAGTATTCAGTATTACTGCTTTTTTCCCTTTGCCCTGTATCTGTTCAATGGTAATGGCTTCTTCATTTACTTCTTTTAAAAGCCCTTCTTGTTTTACATCATCATTAGTAACCACTTCTACATTTCTGCCAATATTTTTTTTGTATTGTCTTAATAGTTTAAGGGGTTCATCAACACCCGGACTGGATACTTCCAGAGAAAAATCACCATCGGGATGAAAGGCCGATTCTTCCATGATTTTATACAATGCCCGGTTAATTTTAATGCATCTTTCAATGCCCAAACCACCATCGGCATCCAGATAAATTTTATAGTTATTAGTGGGCTTTACCTTAATGGAAACCAAAAAAATATCATCCGTTAATAACGAATTTACCAGTTTTTCTATCGTTTGTATTTGTGTGTCTGCAGTCATGGTAAAAGAAGAAGGGAACGATCCTCGTTCCCTTCATTTGCTTCATTTTCCAGTGCAAATATAGTTAATGCATATGTAATTGCCAAAGTAAATTTAAAAGTTAACGGAGGTAAAATGGATGGAAATGGGTTAAGTGGGTTGGGAGATCAGAAATTTAGAAGTTTAGGGAGTTGGGAGGCAGGTGATAAAATGAATACGCTCAGTAAAAGTACCGGGTTAATATTTAAAAATTTTAACAGGTCAACAGGATTGGGTTATTTACCTTTGTGGTATTATGTTAAAGGCACTATTTGAATTATTTGTATTGTACCTGGCGTATAAACTGATATTTGATTTTATTGTACCTCTTTATCAAACCTCCAAGCAGGTAAAACAAAAGGTAAATGAAATGCAACGCACTATGAATGAGCATATGAAACAGCAGCAGGCACAGGCCAATGCCACGCCATCTCAGCCTGCTCCCCCTCCAAAAAGGAATGAGGATTATATTGATTTTGAAGAGGTGAAATAAAGGGTAGAGATGGGGTTTAGGAGTTTACTGAAACAACCGCTTTTTAATTTGTTACAAATTCAAATATTCAATTCTTTCCAATGGCAGAAGCTGATGGGTTTGTAATCCTGCCAAAGCTGCCCCTTCTGTATTTTTCAGCAAATCGTCTATAAATAAGGTTTCGGCGGCTGTAATACCTGCATCCTGTAATACAAAATCATAAATTTCTTTAGTAGGCTTACGCAACCCTATATCCTGTGAATAATAGGCTTTTGTAAAATAAGCATCAAAATTTGAGCGCCCGGTTTGTTCGCTAAAACTCCGGTGAAAAGCAGTATGATGAATACTGTTGGTATTACTTAACAGGTACAGCCGGTATTTTCCGGAAAGTTGTTCGAGATACTGCAGGCTTTCGGTTCTAAAATCGAGCAGTAAAGCATTCCATGCATTACGGATATCCGCATCATTAAGGGGCAAACCGCTGATAGCTCGGATGCCATTATAAAACGCTGCTTCGGAAATAGTACCCATTTCAAGATGATCAAACAACGCATCGGCCTTATTGAGGGTATAGTTGTTTTTAAAATCCTTAACCCCCAGCAATTCAAATGCAGCATTGGTTTTTGCGGTATCAATATTGAGTAAAACACCACCCAGATCGAAAATGATATTTTTAATTGTATTCATTGGAATAAATAAAAACGCCCCGGGAAATCCGAGGCGTTTGTGGGCCCACCTGGGCTCGAACCAGGGACCACCTGATTATGAGTCAGGTGCTCTAACCAACTGAGCTATAGGCCCTTCTTATTTTAATAAGAAGCTTTATATTCATTTGCCCTTACTTCAGGCATTAGATAATCGCTTAAAGAACTAAAATGCAGTTTTTCGCTGCTTTTTTCAAACCAAATTATCGTTTGAGGCTGCAAATATAATCAAAGCTGTTTAATTTAACGCTTCATTAGAATATTTGACGTTATTTTGCAGCTTCAAAATTAATTATGAAGAAGATAGTACTTGTTTGTATTGCATTTGTGTGTGTAACTGCTGTTTTTGCCCAGGATAAAAAAAATAGTAAAAAACCCACCCTTACCAACCGCGCCAGCGATCATTTTATGGTTCAATTGAGTATTGACAACTGGGCCGGGTTGGCCGATAGTGTTAAAAGTCATAAAAAGGGTTTATCCAGAGGTGCTAATGTGTACTTTATGAAAGAAAAAGTATTTAAAAATAATCCTCAGTATGCCGTAGGTTTTGGCATTGGCGTTGGAACCAGCAATATTTATTTTAAAAAATATGCTATTGACCTTAAGACCACTACAACCAAATTACCGTTTATGTCTTTAGATTCTTCTGATCATTTTAAAAAATACAAGCTCAGCACGGCTTATCTTGAGATACCTGTGGAACTAAGATTTGTAAACGACCCGGCCAATTCTGCCAAAAGCCTGAAAGCTGCATTGGGTATTAAGGTGGGTACTTTAATAAATGCCCATACAAAAGGTAAAACACTGCAAAACAAAAATGGCAGCACTATTAACAGTTACACAGAAAAAGATAATAACAAACGCTTTTTTAACAGCACCCGTATTGCTGTTACCGGCCGTGTGGGATTTGGTAATTTTTCTTTATTTGCCAGCTATCAGGTAACCGGTATGCTTAAAGATGGTATTGGTCCGGATATTAAGCCATTACAAATCGGACTTTGTATTAGCGGTTTATAAGTCAGCTTTAAAATATATTTCCAATCCCGATAATTATCGGGATTTTTTATTTGTAAGAAATGCGGATTAGAAAAACGGAAATCCTAACTTTGCGCCTCACTCCCCAACATGAGCGATCAAATTAAACATGAATGCGGACTAGCCTTTATCAGGCTGCGCAAACCTTTCAGTTATTATCAGCAACAATATGGTACCGTTTTGTATGGCCTTAACAAGCTGTACCTGCTTATGGAAAAGCAGCATAACCGCGGTCAGGATGGCGCAGGTATTGCCACTGTAAAGCTAAATACTGAACCCGGCTATCCTTTTTTACACCGGCTTCGCAGCAGTGCCAATCAGCCTATTGCTGATATTTTCAGTCAGGTGGGTGCGGTAATTGCTGAGATAGAAAAATATCAGCCCGATATTAAAAACCATCCGGGACTGATGAAGGGTCATATTAATTTTTTAGGGGAAGTACTACTGGGCCACTTAAGATATGGTACACAGGGTAAAAACAATGTGGAGTTTTGTCACCCTTTTATAAAACGCGATACTATACCCACCCGTAACCTGGCTTTAGCCGGTAATTTTAACCTTGTAAATACCGAAGAATTATTTGGTTTAATTAATATAGATCCTGGAGAGTTTCAGCGCCAGAGTGATTTGGCTGCAATGATGGAAGTATTACATCATTTTTTAGTTAAATCAGATGAAGCGTTTCCGGGACAATTGGATATTGTAAAAGTGCTAAAAAAAGCCGTGCCTTTATTTGATGGTGGATTTAATTTTTGCGGATTAGTGGGTAATGGTGATGCCTTTGTAATGCGTGATGCACATGGAATACGCCCTTCTTATTATTATATCAATGATGATGTGATAGTGGGTGCAAGTGAAAGGGCAGCTATACGTACAGCTTTTAATGTGGGAGAGAATGAAGTTCAGGAATTAATGCCGGGTAATGCCATTATTGTAAAATCGGATGGCAGTTATTCTATTGAACAAATTGTAGAACCTAAAGAAAGAAAGGCCTGCAGTTTTGAAAGAATATATTTCAGCCGCGGCAGCGACGAAAAAATATATCAGGAAAGAATGGCTCTGGGTTATAATTTAAGTGATGTTATTTTAAAAGTAATTAAATACGATCTTAAAAACACCATCTTCTCATTTATTCCTAACACCGCCGAAACTGCTTTTTATGGTTTGATAAAAGGTGCACAGGATTATCTGAATAAAATTAAGATAGAAAGGATTTTAAGTTGGGGTAAAGATTTTGACGAAGAGAAATTATCTGAAATGATCAACCGTAAAATACGGTTCGAAAAAATTGCCATTAAAGACGTAAAGCTCCGCACTTTTATTACAGAAGACAGCAGCCGTAACGAAATGGTACAGCACGTGTACGATATTACCTACGGTACTGTAAGAAAAAATGAAGATACCCTGGTGATCATCGACGACAGTATTGTAAGGGGTACCACTTTAAAAGAAAGTATTGTACGGATGCTGAGCCGGCTGGGTCCTAAAAAAATAATTATTGTATCATCGGCTCCGCAAATACGTTACCCTGATTGTTATGGTATTGATATGAGCAAGCTTAAAGACTTTGTAGCTTTCAGGGCTGCTATAGAATTACTGCATGAGCACAAACTGGAGGGTTTGCTTACCGACCTGCTGCATAAATGTAAAGAACTGCAAAGTAACAATCAGCTGCATACCATTAATGTGGTTCAGGAAATATATAAGCCATTTGCCTTAAAAGAAATTTCTGCTAAAATAGCTGAACTGATTACACCAAAAGATATCACCATTCCTATTCAGGTGATTTATCAAACCATAGAATCATTGCATGAAGCCTGTCCTACCAATACCGGCGACTGGTATTTTACAGGAAATTACCCCACCCCCGGTGGCAACAAGGTTTGTAATAAAGCATTTATGAATTATATGGAAGGAAATAATGAAAGGGGATATTAAACTAACCCTTTTTTCTTATGCAATTTTGATAGTAGCTTTAATACGTGAAAACTTTACTCATTATACGACATGCTAAAGCTGAAAGTGCTTTTACCCTCAATGATTTTGAGCGCCCATTAAATGAACGGGGTAAAAAAGATGCTCTTGTAATGGCACAA
>JBAXET010000159.1:0-6855 GCA_037140275.1 Ferruginibacter sp.
CAGCGGAATGATATTATGGCAACCCGATCCCGCAGCCATGCCTGCTGTAATGGGCTTTGTAAGTACTGATGAAACTGTAGGTAAATATTTTGGCCCTAATATTTTTGCAGGTACTCCGTTTGAACAGGCTCCTGTATTAAATGCCAGTTTCGATATTCAGATCAGTGCAGACAAAGCAGTAAGTAAATGTGTGGTGGCCGGATACAGTTTTGAAGTGGAGATGAGCGATTTTTCTGCGCCCTATTTAATTAACCGAGAGCCTTCGGCTATGCCTCCTTTTTATCAGCAGGGGGTGGAAATTCATGCAAGAAAAGTGTCGTTGAAAATTAATGGAGAAAGTATTGCAATCATTGTACCTCCCGTTGGTATCACCGGCGGACCTGCAAGTGTGGTGAGCCCGAATGGTGTGTATACAAGATGATTAAATTTAAAACATCTTTATACTTTTAAACATCATAAAATAATATGAAAACGATTGTTATTGGGTTTTTACTTGCCGGTTCGTATACTGGCTTTGCACAGGTATCAAAAAACAACACTCCAATTTGCCGGCCCTGTGCTGTATTGTTTGCAACAAACATTAGCCAGGTGGAAGATGTAAAAAAAACCGACACTTATTATACGGCATTGGCGGGTTTGATAGAAAAGTATGGTATTGATCTGGCTCCCTGTGATAATAAAAACCTGGGCGGATCTTTAACATTGACAACGGCAATGGTTATCCCTATGCTTAATACTGCCTTAGACAGAATGACTGAGGTAATAAATGAAGCAGCAGTACCACTAAAAGATGATAAACGGGAGGAGCTTTACAGCAAATTTATGCCGCACCCTTTTGATATGTACAAACATCTGTTTACTTCAGCATCGCAGGTAGTTGATTTAAAAGAAACCGATTGCTATTATTTTCACGCCCAGTCGTTAATTGAGCGATACGGAATTGACCTAAGCAATAAAGAGGGTCTGCTGGAAGTGGATAAGCCTGCCAATGGAAAAACTATGGCTGTGCTTTTAAAAGATATTTTCGGTATTGAAAATTTTAAAACCGAAAAATATACCAGTGCTGTTATTACCAAAGGAACATTTATTATAATGCTCTATGCTGCGTTGGAAGAATATAATAAAAGAATTACTGCTGCAACAAAGTAATGCGGCTCTCTATTTTAAAGTTATACTCACTTGATCAGACAATATTGCTGAAATATTCTTTTAACAGTTATTGTTTCATCAATTATAAAATTAACTTTCGCAATAATCAGCGTTAATAAGCAGGTGATCAAATATGTTCTGCGATAAATCAAAAGGGTTGTTTCATTACTGAAACAACCCTTTTGATAATAGTTTGATTAGGTATTATCCTAAAGCAACTCTTTTAAATTCAGTTACTTTTAAATCAGCATCGATACTTTTTAAATAATCGGCAACAGATTTGCCATTGTCTTTAACAAAAGGCTGATGAACTAAAGTATTGTCTTTTAAAAATTTGTTTACTTTACCTACTGCAATTTTTTCGGCCATTTCAGCTGGTTTGCCTTCCGCTTTAATTTGCTCGATGGCAATTTCTCTTTCTCTTGCAATTGTTTCTGGTGCAATAGAAGATTCATCTACTGCTAAAGGATTCATAGCTGCAATTTGCATAGCTACATCTTTACCGGCTTCTGCTGAAGCTTTGCTTAAACCAACCAATACACCCATACGGTTTGCACCATGGATATAAGAAGCTACGTATTCAGCATTGATTCTTTCAAAACGGGTGATACCGATTTTTTCGCCAATAGAAGCTAATTTATCGTTGATCATATCAGCTACTTTTTCGGTACCGATAGATACATGCAATAATTCTTCTGCTGTATTTATATTGTTGCTGATAGCGGCATCTGCAATTGATTTTACAAAAGCAACAAATTCTGCGTTATTGCTTACAAAGTCAGTTTCAGCACTTACACATAATACAATACCGCTTTTGTTATCGGCAGTTGTTTGTGCAATTACCACACCTTCTTTTGCTTCACGGTCGCTGCGTTTAGCGGCAACTTTCTGTCCTTGTTTACGCAACCAGTCAATAGCTGCTTCAAAATCGCCGTTGCTTTCTGTTAATGCTTTACGGCAGTCTAACATACCTGCTCCGGTAGTTTGACGTAATTTATTAATGTCTGCTGCTGTTATAGTAACACTCATTGTATTGAATAATTAAAAATTAATAATGAATAATGTTTTAGATTTAAGAGTGCATTTATTAAAATGTACTTTAAAAACTTCAAACATTATTTTCGCTTTAATCTCCTCCACAAGTTCCCCCTTTAGGGGGCGGAGGGGGTGACTATCTTGCTCCACCAGGACCACCGGCTGGCCTTCTGCCACCCTGGCCAGGACCAGCTACTCTGCGTTTTGGTGCACCGCCCGGACCACCAGGACCACCAGGACCTCTTCCACCACCACGTTTGTTTCTGTCGTCGCCACCATCAGCTTTTTGTTCAAACCTTGCGGCTTTTGCTTCCGGAGTTTCGTCGCTGTCGCCATGATCATCATCACTGTCTTTATCTGCCTGGCGCTCTTGTAAACCTTCGTTGATTGCAGCAATTAAATAATTAACTACAATAGAAATAGATTTAGTAGCATCGTCATTTGCAGGAATAGCAAAGTCAACTTTATTAGGATCGCAGTTGGTATCTACCATACCAAAAGTGCTGATGCCTAATTTTTTTGCTTCTGCCATTGCAATATGTTCGTGACCTATATCCACTAAAAATAAAGCAGCAGGTACTCGGCTGATCTGTGCGATACCACCTAATACTTTTTCTAATTTATCTTTATCACGGGTTAAAGTCAAACGCTCTTTTTTAGTTAAGCTTTCAGCACTTCCGTCGTTAAGCATCTTTTCGATGCTTTGCATTTTTTTAACGCTTTTACGAACGGTGTTGAAGTTAGTTAACATACCACCTAACCAACGTTCAGTTACGTAAGGCATGTTTACTTTTTTAGCACATTCGCTAACGATTTCTTTAGCTTGTTTTTTTGTAGCAACAAACATGATCTTTTTGCCGCTGCGTGCAATTGCTTTTAAAGCAGCTGCAGATTCCTGTAAACCTTCAACAGTTTTGTTCAGGTCGATAATGTGAATACCTTTCTTTTCTGCAAAGATGTAAGGCAACATTTTAGGATTCCACTTTTTCTTTAAATGACCAAAGTGTACACCTGCTTCAAGTAACTGCTGTTGTAAGGAAGTATTATTTTCCATTGTATCTTATTGATGTTGTTATTTATAATAAGTTGATAGTTGTTAGTTGTCAGTTGATAGTTCGTATTGCTATGAACTATCAACTGACAACTGTCAACCAATGTATTAACGTTTGCTGAACTGGAAGCTTCTTCTTGCTTTTTTGCGACCTGGTTTTTTACGCTCAACAGAACGTGGGTCACGTTTTAACAAACCGGCAGCTTTTAAAGCCGGACGGTAGTCGATGCTAACTTCAAGCAATGCACGGGAGATACCCAGCTTTGCAGCTTCGGCCTGGCCTTTAACACCACCACCGGTAGCATTAATTACCACGTCAAATTTATCAGTTGCTTCAATGGTTTTAAAAGGCGCTTCTACCTGGTTTTGTAAATAAACCAATGGGAAGTATGCTTTGTAGTCTTTGCCGTTGATGGTAATCTTACCTTCTCCTTTACTAAGGAAAACTCGGGTTACAGCTTCTTTTCTACGGCCAACAGTATTTTTTTGCTTTTCCATTTTTTATTATGCTTAATGCTTTCAGCTTTGGGCTTTCAGCTTATTTTAGAATTTTAATTCTTTAGGTTGTTGTGCGCCATGAGGATGTGCTGCACCTGTGTATACAAATAATTTTTTGTACAACTGGCGGCCCAAACGATTTTTAGGCAACATACCTTTTACTGCTCTTTCAATCAGCACTTCTGGCCTGCGTTTTTGCAGATCTTTTGCCAATTCTTCTTTACGGCCACCCGGATATCCAGTAAAGTGATCGTACACTTTTTCATCCATTTTGTTACCGGTCAGTTTAACTTTTTCGCAGTTGATTACGATGATAAAATCGCCGCAATCTACGTGAGGGGTATAATATGCTTTGTTTTTGCCCCTGAGTACAGCTGCAATTCTTGCACACATGCGGCCCACGGTTTGATTAGTACCATCCACAACGTACCAGTTGTGTGTAACGGTAGCCTCGTTCGCATGCTTTGTGGTGAAATGTAATTTGCTCATTTTTTTGTTTTTAGCTTCATCGGAAATTGATCCATGAAACAGTTTAGAAATAAACCGGGCCATCCCCCGGCTCCCTGAAAGCATACGCTTTTTTTGGGACGGCGAAGGTAAGCTGCAATGAGGTGATTTTCCAAAGAAAAGTAAAAGTATTTTTACCCGCCCCTTTATAAAGCATTGATTTTCAGTAAAATTTTTGACATTATTTTAAAATGCATAGCTCAATCCGGCACCAATACCGGCTTTAACATAAAAAAGCCGGGTGTACTAAGCCCGGCTAAATGTTCAAGCATGAAGAAATATTACCTTCTTTTCGGGCTGTAATTCAGCACAAATGCTATCGTAATGGTAGCCTTTTTTTATAGAATTATACTGATCCCTAAAATGTACTATCAAAAGCACAACCTAAACTCCATTTGGACAGGCCCTGAAAAAAGTAAAAAATCACATCTTAAATTTCTTTTATCTTTGTAACATCATATTCAATGAAGCAATCTTTGTTGAATTACCCCCAAAGCACAATTACTCATGAAAGAGCATTCATACTGGCATGCCTTGTATACAAAACCCCGTTGGGAAAAAAAGGTGGCCGATTTGCTTGATGCTAAAGGCGTTGAACATTATTGCCCCCTAAATAAAGTTATAAAACAATGGAGCGACAGAAAGAAAGTAGTGCTGGAACCCTTATTTAAATCCTATGTCTTTGTAAAAGTGGATGAGGCTAAAAAATGGGACTTATTGAAAATTGCAGGGGTGTTAAACTATGTAACCTGGCTGGGGAAACCGGCAAAAATTAAAGAAACTGAAATAGATACCATTCGCAGGTTTTTAAAAGAGTTTAAAACTGTGGAAGTGGTAAATGATATGCTGGAAGTGAATGCCCGTGTAAAAGTAAAACAGGGTGCTTTAATGGATTATCAGGGAATATTAATGCACATTAGCGGTAATAAAGCCAGTGTAAGAATAGAAAGTATGGGGCTGCAGTTGATTACACTTGTGGATAAGAAGAACCTTGAACTAATAGGATAGTCATTTACTGAGTTTTGCACCCCATTAAAATATTCCATTCTATCCTTCTTAAAACAAGCGTATTATAGCTGTATTCCTGTATCAGGAATCTGCTATCTTCGTTCAGTTCCTTATTTTTTTTATACATGTGAACAGTAAAAATTAGTATGAAGTTATTATTAACAGTTGCTCTTTTTTTCCTTTTACCAATTTGTTTCGCTACTACATTTTATATCAGCCCGTCCGGAAGTGATGTGAATGGAAATGGAAGTATTAATAGCCCCTGGCATTCTCTTTTTAAAGCCACCTCGGCTGTAACAACACCCGGCAGTGTTATACATGTTATGGCAGGCACTTACATTGAGGACCGGCAGTCGTTGTTGGTTGTTGGTGTAAGTATTGAAGGAGAGGGGATTACTTCAGTAATAAAAAGTTCTTTAACCGCAGATTGGACGGAAATACTATCCTTAAAATCTGCAGCGGAGGGTACGAATGGAAATCAGCACGTTAGCTATCTTAAATTTGATGGACAAAATCTATCCACTTACTGGTGTATACAAATTGTTGGAAGAAGTAATGTAGAAATTCACCACATTACTATGGTTGATTTTAAAGCCAGCGGTATTTTTTTTGATGGAAGAACTGATAATAAACTTCTAGCTCCTTCAGTATATTCAAGAGGCAACAGCTTTCATGATAATATAGTCCATAACTGCGCTGCGTATAATCTTTCTACTGGTGAATTTGGAAGAGGGGCATTAAATATTGGTGGACAAGTGGATATGTTGGTATATAATAATACGATTACGCAAACAGAAAGGCCAAATGGATACAATGGATGGCCAATTAAATACTCACTTAATGGCCACAATAGAGGATTGAAAATCTATAATAATATTATAACCAAAATTCCTTTTGCAGGTTCATTTGGTGGTGACCATGGTTGGGATTTTAGTATCGAATTATGGCATTGTGAAGGCGGTTTGGAAATATATGGTAATACTATTCAGGGAGCATTAGATTTAGTGCATGTTGCTAAAAATGGACTTTCCTTTGGGGCTTGGATACATGATAATAAAATAAGTGAACCTTCTTTAAACCAACACTACGAAACTGGTATTTTATTTGAGAAAGGAGTTGAAGGCGCTTTAGTAGAAAGCAATATTGTTGATAAGTGTTCTTCTGGGGTAGAGGTATTTTGCGAATATTATCCAAACAATGAACTTGGTGAACTTGACAATCCTTATAATCCTGTTAAAGATTTAACTATCAGAAATAACAGATTCACAAATATTAATCTTAACAAAGGGGTGGGAATCCATATTGTAAGCGGCCCTCAAATAATTGCAGATATACAAGATGTTTACATTTACAATAATACTATTTCTGGAAGCCTTATTGGCAAACCTTACTGGGGTATTTCAATACAAGAAATTTTAAATGCTAAGAATATACAAATTCACAACAATACAATTGAAAATTTCTCCGCTGCCTCTATTTATATTGATCCTGCCGGATTAATAGACAGCTTATTAATTACGAATAATATTTTATCAGGTAATGGGTATGGAAATAAACCCTCTTTTGTAAATGGTAAACCAAGAAACTATTTTTTTACTAAAAATAAG
>JBAXET010000160.1:0-6828 GCA_037140275.1 Ferruginibacter sp.
TGAAGTATCTCCACCAATTTGCTTTTCTTTTAAATCAAGTTCTTTTTGTTTAAGAGCAAGCTCTTTTTCTTTTAATTCTAATTCTTTTTGCTTTGTATCATTTTGTCCACAAGAAAAAAGAAACAATGAAAAGGCTAAAGATAAAAAAATGTGTCGCATAAGAAAAGTTTAGGTTGTTCAAGTATAAAAGAGAGTCTGTAAAATTACTGCCAACTCTTAAATATGCGAAGTTTTTCCATCTCCTAAAACTTGCGACAATATTTTTAAGCGGCTTATTTTGAAAGGGTTAAAAAAATATGCGCAACTGTTTTTTGTAAAAATAGAGTTTCGCAAATGCAATGTAATTTATTTTTTAATGGGTATGATTTGGGCTGTTTTTTATGGCTTCGCCGTTCTCACTCACAGGCTGTAAATAAGGTAGGTTGTTATTTTAAAGATATTGTTTTTATATGATATCTGTAAACAATTACTATGTTAATTCTTTAGTCTAAATCTAAACTGTCCAGCGGACTGATGATTTGTAATACATCCCTGTTGGTTACATGCAAATACCGCAGCGTGGTTTTAATATCATTATGCCCCAGCAGCTTCATTATCATCGTTACATCCGTGCCCTTATCCAGCAGGTGCGTGGCAAAACTGTGGCGCAAAGCATGCACACTACCCGGCTTTACAATACCGGCCCTTTGCTTGGCGCCCTGCAATATCAGCTGCAAACTGCGGGTGCTATAGGGCTCATCGGGGTTTTGACCGCCGAACAAATAACTGTCGGCCTTTGGCTTGCATACCTTGCAATATTCCCGCAGCATCACCAGCAAAACCGGACTCAGCGTAGTCATCCTGTCTTTTTTACCCTTGGCCTGCTGCACAATTATCTGCATCCGCTTGCTGTCGATCTGCCATACTTTTAACCGCGTTACCTCACTCACCCGCATGCCGGTACTGTAAGCCAGCATCAGCATGGTTTTGTGTTTAATATTGGGCGTATGCTTTATAATTTGGGTAATCTCATCCTGATTAAAAAAATGCGGATTTTGAATTTGCTTTTTCGGCCGCGGAATCTCCCAAAATATTTTTTCGTTCCCCAGCACCTGCTCGTAATAAAACTTAAGCGCATTCATCCTGCTGTGCAACGTGTTCTCGCTCAATTGTAATTTTTGATAGCAATACAATAAGTAACGTTTAATATCAGCCGCAGTTAAATGGTCGGCAGCCTTATGCTGCAACAACTGCAGCAGGCGGCTCATTTCACCGGTATAAGTTTTTATGGTGGAACTGCTGTAAGCCTTCAGTCGCAGTTGCTGTTCCAGCGCAGGCAATACATGTTCATTCACCGGCTGAATGCCAGTGATTTTTTCATGCCGGCTTTCAATTGTTGCAAAGGGAGAGGGGATGTTTGCATGGGCTGGCTTTTTCTTTGGCACAGAAATCTTTAATTGATACTGCAGGTCTTTTTTCTTTGCACTCAGATGTACATACAATGCCCTGTTATTAATTTCGGCTATGCCATGCAGTGCAGTAATAATGGCCGTATAATTTTCTTTACTCAGCGGTACATACCAGCAGGTATGCGTGCGGCTCCATTTTATATGCGGCAATTTTTTTATCACGCTGTTCAGCTCGCCAATATTGGAAAAGTGAATGCCAATACATTCGTGGTTACGGTGAACCAATGCAGTTAGGGTTACATCATTCATGGTACGTTTTCATTTGCTTTCAGCAATTGCTTCCCAAAATGGTTAGGGTAGAGATTACGGTATTAAATGTAAAAATTTATTTTAAAAATGCAAAGGGGAAATCTGCTGTAAGTAGTAAGTAGTAAGTAGTAAGTAGTGAGTAGTGAGTAGTAAGTAGTGAGTAGTAAGTAGTGAGTAGTGAGTAGCGAATACCCCAATGACCACAAACAGAATAATGAACAAGGAACAAGGAATGCTGAAATAAGAAGGAACGACCAACAACAAACTACCAACGACCAACCAGAATACCGAACACGGAACAAGGAATGCTGAAATAAGAAGGAACGACCAACAACAAACTACCAACGACAAACGTCCAACCATGAGCCATACCAAAAAAAAACCCGCCAATTGCTTGACAGGATCTTTTTTTATTTGTAGTAGTATTCTCCTTAATTATGCAACGGCTTTATTTACCAGTGCAGCGGCTTCGCTTAATAAAATGGCACTTTGTACTTTCAGTCCGCTTTCGTCGATTAGTTTTTTGGCCACATCGGCATTAGTGCCCTGTAAACGTACAATAATAGGGATATTGATATTACCAATACTCTGGTACGCATCAATAACACCCTGCGCAACACGGTCGCAACGTACAATACCACCAAATATATTGATGAGGATGGCTTTTACTTTAGGGTCTTTTAAAATAATGCGGAAACCGGCTTCTACAGTTTGTGCATTGGCAGTACCGCCTACATCCAAAAAGTTAGCAGGCTCTCCACCACTTAACTGAATCATATCCATGGTTGCCATGGCCAATCCGGCGCCGTTTACCATACAGCCCACATTACCGTCTAATTTTACAAAGTTCAAATTGTATTTACCTGCTTCCACTTCGGTAGGATCTTCTTCGCTAATATCTCTTAATGCTGCTACATCTGCATGACGCATCAGTGCATTATCATCAACATTCATTTTGCAGTCTACGGCAATAATTTTGTCGTCGCTGGTTTTAAACAATGGGTTAATTTCCAGCATACCGCAATCCAGTCCTACATAAGCAGCGTATAAATTGGTTACAAATTTCACACAGCTTTTAAATGCTTCTCCGCTAAGGCCCAGGTTAAAGGCAATCTTACGTGCCTGAAAGCCCTGCAGCAATCCTCCCGGGTGAACCCATTCTTTAAATATTTTTTCAGGAGTATCATGTGCCACATCTTCAATATTCATACCGCCCTCAGTGCTGTACATAATTACATTCTGGCCCTTGGTACGGTCTAATAAAATACTCAGGTAAAATTCTTTTACCGGACTCACGCCTTCATAATATACATCCTGTGCCACCAGTACTTTGTTCACCAATTTTCCGGCAGGTCCGGTTTGAATGGTTACCAATGTGCCACCTAAAATATTTTGAGCAATCTGTTTTACATCTTCTGCATTTTTACCTACTGCCACACCACGTTGTTCGGTGCCTTCAATTTTACCTTTACCGCGTCCACCCGCATGTATCTGTGCCTTTACCACAGCGAATTTGCTGCCGTATTGGGTATGTATCTGGCGATAGGCTTCTTCAGCTTCGGTAGGGGTATTACATGCAATGCCTTCCTGCACGGGAACATTATATAATTTTAATAATGATTTGGCCTGGTATTCGTGAAGATTCATAGTTGAAAAAATTTTTGCGAAGATAATATAAATACGTTTACGGTTTGCGGCTAGGTCTTGTAATAATTGTACGCTTTTTAGGGTTTGTGGTTTGCGGTTAGAAGTTTGTTGTTGGCAGTACAATAATTGAACTGCCTGCTAACCACCAACCACCAACCACAAACCACAAACAGCAAACCACCAACCCTAAACATCTCCTTAACACATCTTCCCTTACCTTTGGCGCAAAAAACAGGGTTTTATACATGTTGCAAAAGCTTACTGAAGCGGCGGAATTTATCAAGGGGCAATACAGCACCGTTCCCACCGTGGGTATTGTGTTGGGGAGCGGACTGGGAAATTTTACTTTGGCCATACAGGTAGAGAAAGAGATACCCTACAGCGATATACCTAATTTTCCTTTGAGTACCGTAAAAGGGCATGGCGGAAAACTGGTTTTGGGTCAGATGGAAGGCAAGTGTGTGGTGGCCATGTCGGGGCGATTTCATTTTTACGAAGGCCATACCGCCGAAGAAGTGGTGTTTCCAATAAGAGTGATGAAGCTATTGGGTATTGAAACCCTGCTCATCAGCAATGCTGCCGGAGCCACCAACCAGAGTTTTAAAATAGGCGACCTGATGCTGATCACCGATCATATCAGCTTTTTTCAGCCCAATGCACTGATAGGCAAAAACGAAGCGGCTTTTGGTCCGCGTTTTTTGGATATGAATGAGCCTTATAATAAATCATTACTGGCAAAAGCAAAAGCCATTGCGGCAGCAGCTGATATTGAGGTTAAGGAAGGGGTGTATTGCGGCGTAACCGGACCAACTTATGAAACACGTGCCGAATACAAATTATTACTGGCTGTAGGTGTAGATGCCGTGGGGATGAGTACCGTGCAGGAAGTTACAGTAGCAGCACATATGGGTATACCGGTATTTGCCGTAAGTGTAATTACCGATCTGGCTATTTTTGAGGGCGAAAGCACCATCACACACGATGAAGTGCTGCAGGCAGCCAAAGCCGCCGAGCCTAAACTGGCACTTATTATTAAACAATTAGTGGCACAATTATAAATGCATTGCAGCACAGGCAAAACATTGGATTGATGAAAAAAATTATTTCGGTACTGGTACTTATAATGATGGCGGGGCAGGGCTTTGCACAGCTCAAAGGGCTTTCTTCACGCTTTGGCGGTGGAAGGGGCGGCAGTAGCAGCAGCAGTTCCGATACCAGTAAATCGGATCGTAACAATACCCTGGGCTTTGAGCACCGCGATGATAAAAAAGATTCAGTAAGCATCAGCTACCATTTTATAGATTCGGTTCGCAATATGCGCCTCGATTCGTCTATCAACGATTTTGATAACTATTTTTCTATCCCTTCCAAATATCAGTACCTGGGTAATACTGGTGCGGCGGCCTATTCACTCATCTATCAGCCTAACCTAAAAACTGGCTGGGATGCAGGCTTTCATGCTTTTGATGTTTACCGCTTTAAATTAGAAGAAACCAAATTTTACAAAACCACCAAGCCTTTAACACAACTGGGCTATATGCTGTCATCAGGCAAAGAGCAGATGATAAAAGCGATGCACACTCAAAACCCGCGGCCCAACTGGAATTTTGGTTTCGATTACCGCCTGATTACCGCACCCGGATTTTTTATTACACAAAATACCAATCATAAAAACTACCGGCTCTTCAGTACCTATCAGGGCAAACGTAAACGGTATGCTATGAGTGTGGTGATTGTGGGCAACAGTTTAAAAAATTCGGAGAACGGCGGAATGACAACAGACAGCCTGTTATCTAACCCCAATAACAAAAAGCGTTTCAGCATACCCGTGGTATTGGGCGGTGCGCCTGCTTATGCCACCAATCCTTTTAATACCACCATCAATACCGGTAATGTGTATAAAGATTTTACCTTCTTTATGCGCCATAGTTATGATATTGGTAAACGGGATTCTATTATTATTAACGACACTACTACAGATTATTTGTTTTATCCTAAACTAAGATTGCAGTACAGTTTCAGTTACAGCACGGGTAATTATTTGTATAAAGACAGTAAGGCCGATTCGGGCGTATACAAAAACTGGTACGATACCATTCTTAAAAATCCGGCTACTAATTTTTCGGTGCAGGAAAAATGGTCGGTGGTGAGCAATGATTTTTCTTTATTGCAATTTCCGGATACCAAAAATGCCGCAGAGTTTTTACTGGCCGGTATAAGGGTAGAAAATATTAAAGGCGAATTTTTTAGAGACAGCAGCACACAAACCAAAGCATTTTATAATTTGGTAATGCATGGTGAGTACCGCAATAAAACCCGAAACAAATTATGGGATGTATTGGCCAAAGGAGAATTTTATTTAAACGGACTCAACGGCGGCGACTACAGTGCCTATGCAACTATTGGCAGATACCTAAATAAAAAACTCGGTGATGTACGCATCTACTTCACCAATGTAAACCGTACACCTTCGTTTATCTACGATAACCTGTCCACTTTTAATTTTAAAAACAGCAGCATCACTAAAAAAGAGAATATCATTTCTTTTGGTGCCGATGCTACCAATCCTTATATCAACCTCGGTTTTAAAAATCACCTGATCACCAACCTGGCTTATTTTTCGGATTATCACCGCACCGCACAAAGCAGTAAAGTGATTAACCTGCTGCAATTATTTGCCAGCAAAAAAATAAAATTGTCAAAACGCTGGAACTGGTATACCGATCTGGTGTTGCAGCAAACCGATGGCAGTGCGCCGGTTAAAGTGCCCTTATTATTTACCCGCAACCGTCTGGCCTATGAAGGCGTGTTCTATAAAAATTTAGTATTGAGTACCGGTATTGAAGCCCGTTATTACAGTGCTTACGAAGCCTATAATTATACACCGGTAATGGGACAGTTTATGCCGCAGGATACGTTTAAATTAAAAAACCGTCCGGATATTGCCGCCTTCTTTCATTTCCGTATTAAATCATTTACCGCCTATATCCGCGCCGAAAATTTAAATACCGTAAGTTTTTTAAATGGCTTTGGTTTTACCAATAACAACTTCGCCGCCCCGCATTATGCCACCCCCGGTTTGATGATACGCTTTGGTATATGGTGGAATTTTGTGAATTAGTTGGTAGGTTCTATAGGTTCTAAAGGTTTAAAAGGTTCTAAAGGTTAGTTGAGCAGTTTAAGTTTTGTGATATCTTTTTTTGTTTAAAAGGTTATGTAGGTTCTATAAGTTCTAAAGGTTTAAAAGGTTTAAAAGGTTCGTTGGGCAGTTTAAGTTTTGTGATAGCTTTTTTTGTTTAAAAGGTTCTGTAAGTTCTAAAGGTTTAAAAGGTTCTAAAGGTTCGTTGGCAGTTTAAGTTTAGTAATTGCTTCTTTTGTTTAAAAGGTTCTGTAAGTTCTAAAGGTTTAAAAGGTTTAAAAGGTTCGTTGGGCAGTTTAAGTTTTGAAATAGCTTTTTTTGTTTAAAAGGTTCCTTAGGTTCTAA
>JBAXET010000161.1:0-6638 GCA_037140275.1 Ferruginibacter sp.
GTGCATATATTTTCCCAAGAGCAAATTCTGTGGAATCAGAATATCAAAAATTAAAAGACCAACAAAAAAAATAACATCAACACTTAAAAAATTATACAATGAAAAAAATTATCATCGCTTCGTTCCTGCTTTTATCTGCAGCAGGCTCATTTGCACAAAGTGAAAAATATGTTGCCGCAATGAAAAAAAATCTTGCAGGCATGGATACCAGTTTTAAAAATCCTGTAGATCTTTTAACACTGGCCAATAGTTTTGAGCGTATTGCAACTTCTGAAAAAAGTCAGTGGCTGGCATATTATTATGCAGCTTTTTGTCAGGTGAATTATGGCTTTATGCAACAGGATAAAGAAAAGGTGGATGCCATTGCAGATAAGGCAACAGATATGATAAACAAGGCAGATTCGCTGATGCCCAATAACAGCGAAATAAGTTGTATAAAAAGTATGATCGCCAGTTGCCATATGATGGTAAATCCAATGCAACGCTATATGGAATATGGTCCCGAAAGCAGCAGTAATATGGAAGCTGCAATGAAGCAGGATCCAACTAATCCTAGGCCTTATTATTTAAAAGGCCAGGGTTTAAAATACACTCCTGAACAATTTGGTGGTGGTTGTGCTACTGCAAAACCCGAATTTCAAACTGCATTAGATAAATATGCTGCATTTAAACCCGCCAGCGAATTATCGCCTAGCTGGGGTAAAACACAGGTAGAAGCCTTATTGAAAGATTGTAAATAAATAAGTAAGGGTTACATACTCAGTCTGTAACCCTTACCTTTAAAATAATTACATATGCAGCAGGAAAATTTTACTCCCGAAGAAAGTCTGAAACTGATTCAGAACATGATTGCTAAAACCCGAAAGGATTTCGGTGATAACAGCAGTTATTTTTTGTTATGGGGATGGATCACTTTTATTGCTTTTACCGGACAGTTTATGTTGAAAAATGTTTTTCAATACCAAAAACATTATTTGGTTTGGTGGCTGATTGTTCCGGGATGTATAATGAGCATTTATCTGGGTATTAAAGAAAAAAAAATACAAAAATCCACTACCTATATTGGGGATAGTATGAAGCATTTGTGGACCGGTATGGGCATCAGTTTTTTTGTATTGAGTATGATATTTAACAGGATGGGTTGGGAAAATAATATTTTCCCGTTTTTTATAATGCTGTATGGGCTGGGCACATTTGTGTCGGGCAGGTTAATACAATTTACTCCGCTGGTGGCGGGTGGCATTATTGCATGGGTACTGGCCATTGCCTCAACTTTTGCAATGTATGATTATCAAATGCTCATGGGTGCTGCGGCTATTCTGTTTAGTTATATTATTCCGGCATATATGTTACGCAAAAAAAACCGGGCAATTCAAAATATTTAAAATATGGCAGCTGAAGAAAAAGTATTAACAGAAAAAGAAAGTCTGGAACTCATCAGCCAGATGATCAATAAAGCCAAGAACAGTTATCACGATAGTGGCATTGGGCCCATTTTGTGGGGTAGCGTAATTGCCCTATGCAGTCTGGTTACATTTTTTCAAATACGTTATAATTTCAAACTACCCTTTGATATCTGGTTTCTAACCCTGATCGCTATTGTGCCGCAAATATTTATTGTAAGCAGAGAGAAAAAAAAGAATACAGTAAGAAGTTATGATGATATCACAATGGATTATGTATGGACCAGTTTTGGTATCGGCATATTTATTCTCATTTTTATTAATGCCAATATAATTAGTCACATGAAACCTGTTTTACAAACTTATTATGAAATAAAAGGCACCAGGCCCGAGTTTAATTACAGCAGTTTTTCCACTTCTTTCTTTTTATTATTATACGGATTTCCTACAATCATAACCGGCGGTTGCATGAAAATGAAACCTATGCTTTATGGCGGTATTATATGCTGGGTGGCTGCTGTTGTATCAGTATATACCAAAATAGAATGGGATATGTTGCTTACTGCGCTGGCTGCAATCTGTGCCTGGCTGATACCAGGAATACTAATGTGGAAGCGCAATAAAAAAAGACTGGCAAATAATGTTTAAAGAACTGGATCCTATATTACATTCTCAATTGCGCTTAGCAGTTGTTTCACTGCTGATAAGTGTGAAGGAGGCGGAGTTTACTTTTTTAAAAGAAAAAACCAATTCCACAGCAGGAAATTTAAGTGTACAGATTAATAAATTAAAAGATGCCGGCTATATTGAAGTAACCAAACAATTCAGTAATAACTATCCTCAAACCATTTGTAAAATAACTCCTGCAGGCATTGATGCATTTGAATTATATGTTAAAGCCCTGCAAAGCTATATGAATCCTACTGCACAATAAAAAACACTTCCTTGTGAGAAGTGTTTTCAGGTTTGCACGGTTGATCAACTAATTAATTCCAGATAAGTAATTTACTGCTCCTTGTTTCATCGTTTATAAGAAGTGTAACGGTATAATAACCGGGAGTTAATAAAGTAATATTATTAAGCAACACCGCATTGCTGCCCTTTTGCACTGTAATATTTTGCTGTAAAACTAACTGCCCCGCAGCATTAAAAATATGTATCGTTCCCTTACCGGCTTTGCTGCAATTTATTTTGGCTTGTGCACTGCCCGAAGCAGGGTTGGGTGTAATAATAAGCTGCCTGTTTTCGCTTTCAGTAATTTTTACCCAAACAGTACCTGTCAGTTTCATGCTGTGTTCTCTGTCGATAATTCTGATTCTGTAATACAAATTCTTAACAGTAAAATTTGAAACATCATCAGCAAAATCATATTGCTGTACAGTGGTAAGGTTATTGGCTTTAATATAGCCGGCTACTTCATAATTAATACCGTCAGTGCTGCGTTGAATTTCATAACTGTCCAGCTCATGTTCCTGTAAGCTCGTCCAGCTGATGATGGCTTTTCCATTATTATACACCGCATCTACATTTGTGAGAGAAACAGGCAAAGGGCCGCCCGAAGGCAGCTGTAAACATCCCGCTGCTGCGCCAAATTGCAAGGTGGGTTGTATTGTTGTTGCAGTACAATTAACAGCAGGGGCTTTGTATTGATAGCCCATGCGAAAAGAAAATGCAGTTTGCGGTAAAAAATACATTGCTTTTGAAATTACTTCTGTGCAATTGGCAATGCCATTCCTGCTTGTTGTGCTTCCATTAGTGATCAGCCATCCGTTAATATTTCCGGATTGGGTTAATTCAGTTGTGGCTGAAGTAAATGCTGCCGGAGCATTGCCATTTAATTTAAGGGCAATGAATTTCTTTATCCAGCCATTA
The DNA here is from genome assembly GCA_037140275.1 of Ferruginibacter sp. Taxonomy (GTDB): domain Bacteria; phylum Bacteroidota; class Bacteroidia; order Chitinophagales; family Chitinophagaceae; genus Ferruginibacter. The sequence goes on from JBAXET010000161.1 coordinate 3,276, forward strand.
TTTCCAATGTTGCTGCCATCCAGGTTAAATTGTAAAAAATTCAGATTGCTAATAGCTACTTCTGTTCCGGCAGTTGGCAAAGTATTGCCCTGATAATGCGTATAAAATTTAAGCGTAAACTCTACATAGCCTGAAATATCGTAACAGGATAATGATTGATTGGGAGCAATACGTGGAGCAAACAATTGTGATTGAGATCCGCTTATGCCATTTTCATCTGCTGCTGCATCATTATCAATAGTAGGAGTAATGGCTGAAGTCATGGTAGCATTCACCATATCATCAATAGAAATAACAGCATCTAAATTAAGTCCTGGTATAGCATTAGCAAATTTATATACAGCGCCTGCAGATAACGGAGTTCCTGTGCCGCTTATTTGAACGCCATTTTTAAAATTAGTGGTAATTGCGCCTCTGCAAATGTCAAATCCGCTATTGGTACAGGGTTGTGCCTGAATTGCAAACGGTATTATAAAACAGCAAAGCAGCAAATAAGTATTTTTCATCTTGTGTTATTTAAGTTCTGTAAAAGAGGCAATGGGGAGATCACAGTTTAAAGCATTCAGGTACTGCTTTTCAGGGAATAAAGGATTGTATTGCGGTTATGCAATTACATTAAATAACGAAATCTGTGGGGAGTGGTGGTTATATCAAGAATACAGGTACGGTTAAAAGGGGACAACAAACATAGCGTGTTTTTATTTGTTCTGCAAGCTTTTTTTACATTTATTTACCAGCCTAATTTGCATTGGCGAACAATTAGTTCCTTAATCCGTTTTACCTTTAATTATAATTTAAACTATGGCCGCAATAATCAGCGTTACCCATCTTTCCAAAAAATTTAATGATTTTACTGCGGTGGATGACCTTTCCTTTACAGTTAATGAAGGGGATGTGTATGGTTTTTTGGGTCAGAATGGAGCCGGAAAATCTACCACCATACGGATGTTGCTTACTTTAATTAAGCCCACATCAGGCAACATTAACATGTTTGGGATGAACCTGAATACTCACCGGAGCGAAATTTTAAAACAGTCGGGTGCAGTAATTGAAAAGCCTGATATGTATAAATACCTTACTGCTTATCAGAATTTGTACATTTTTGCAAAGATGAGTGGTATTAAAGTAACCCGTCAATTACTGATGGAGCAACTGGATATGGTGGGGCTTGCAGAACGGGCACACAGTAAAGTTAAAACATTCAGTCAGGGTATGAAACAGCGTTTGGGGATTGCCGTAGCATTGGTACATAATCCTAAACTGATAGTTTTGGATGAACCTACCAATGGTTTAGATCCTCAGGGTATTGCCGATATGCGGAGGCTTATTCTGCAATTAAGTAAAGAGATGGGCAAAACAGTAGTGGTATCTTCTCATTTATTAAGTGAAATTGAAATTATTGCCAACCGGATACTCATCATTAATAAGGGCAAAAAAATTGTGGAAGGTGCTGCTGCAGAATTACTGGATCCCTCAAAAACAATTGTACAGATTGATACCATAAATAATGCTGCTGCCATACTGCTGTTACAGCAATCCCGCTGGGCTTCATCCATACTGCCTTCAGCAGATACTATAAAAATTCAAATGAATAAAAACGATATTCCTGAACTGAATAAGGATATGACCGGTATGGGTATCGGCGTATTATCTATTCAGCCCCGGCATAGTTTAGAAGATTATTTTCTTTCACTTACAACTCAGCAACATGTGGACATTATTACAAATTGAGTTGTTTAAAATTGCCAAAAGGCCACGGACCTATATTGCATTTGTAGCTATTGCTGCTATTGCTTTTATTTTTCAGTTTGCATTTAAGGCCGATGGGCAGAGTTATATGGACCTGGTGCTGCAAAATGTAAAAGATACTTTTTCTTTTGAAAGGGAAAAGGCCATCAACGGGTATTTTATGTGTTATATCATTTTGAACACATTGCTGATACAGGTACCCATACTGGTGGCATTAATTGCTGCTGATTCTATTTCCGGAGAAGCCAATATGGGCACACTGCGTTTACTCATTTCAAAACCTATCAGCCGTACCCAGTTAATACTGGTAAAATTTGCAGCAGCTACTATATTTACCATATTGTTATTGTTGTGGATGGCCATTACCGCTTTATTATTCAGCGTACTTATTTTTGGTGCCGATGATATGCTGGTATTTCGTTCCAAGGGTGAAGAATCGCAGATATTGCTGATCACAAAAGATGATATCATCTGGCGTTATGTTGCAGCATTTGCCTATGCAACAGTAGCACTTACTGTAATTGCAGCGCTCTCTTTATTTCTGTCCATTTTTGCAGAAAATTCTATCGGGCCAATTATTGCAACAGTTTGTATTGTTATTGTGTGTACTATTATTTCCAATATTAATGTGCCCATTATAGATAAAAATGTAAAACCATTTTTATTCACTTCTTACCTGGTGGGATGGAAGGGCTTTTTTTATATAGGTACCACCGATGATGGGGAAACCATAAAGGGAACTATAGAAAACTGGCCGGCGATAAGGAAGAGTTTGCTGATATTGCTGGCACATATTTTTATACTGGTATCGGCTTCGGTAATTGTTTTTAAAAGAAAAGATATTTTATCATGATCAATAAGAGTTGTAACGCCAAGTTGCTGGGCAGTGCCATATTGTTTTTGTCTCCCGCATTATTACAAGCGCAGGATGCCAATGCGCTGGTGCAAAAAGTAAAAGCCAAAATAGAAAAGGTAAATGATTATGAGGCTGCAGGTAAAATGAAAACCAATGTGAGTTTTTTAAAAATTCCTGTGGCCACGGTGAAGATATTTTTTAAAAAGCCCAATAAGATTAAAATTAAAAACGAAAAAGGAATTTCGTTTGTGCCCAAGGGAGCAGTGAGTATTAATTTAAATAATGTAGTGGGCGGGGGCAAATATACGGTACTGGATGCTGGTACCGACAAGGTTGACGGAGTTACAGTACGGGTGGTAAAATTATTGCCGGATGATGATAATGCAGATGTGGTATTGTCTACTTTGTATATCGACGAAACCAACCTGGTAATAAAAAAAGCCAAAACCACCACAAGAGAAAATGGCAGTTACGAACTGGAAATGACTTACGGAAAGTATATCGAATACGGCCTCCCTGATAAAATTGTTTTTTCTTTCAATACTAAAGATTATAAATTACCCAAGGGCGTAACTTTTGATTTTGATGATGGAGAAGCTGCTAAAAAAACAGCAGACAAAGCAAAGAATAAAAAAGGACGGGCAGAGATCATCATCAGCGCTTACATTATTAATAAGGGTGTTGCAGATGCGGTGTTTAATTAGGATGATGGATGATGGATGATGGATGATGGATGATGGATGATGGATGATGGATGA
>JBAXET010000162.1:0-6620 GCA_037140275.1 Ferruginibacter sp.
CTATATAAGTATTCCGGTGTTAACTTAACCACTTCCACAATATGCTCCACAATTACATCCGGACAATAGTATACTGTTTTACCAAGGGCTTTCAGTCGCAAGAAAAAATCTTTTCCTTCGCCGCCAATTCTTAAGGTGCCTTTTACGCCGGGTATTTCGGTGCTGAATCCTTTAATAGCATCAAAATCTTTTTTAGCCACAACCATATTGGATTCCAGCGGGTAGCGTTCGGCAGCAAATTCCACCACCTGATCACTGTATTCAAAATTACCCACTAATGAAGCCACATGGTGACTGATCCATTTTGGTTTTTCGGGAATATAACGGGGAATAATTCTGCCACCCATGGCATTGGCCTGCGGATAATTGTGGAAGAAACGAATAATGTTTTCTATATAATTTTTATTGGCCACCGCATCATCATCCATAAATACCAACCAGTTTCCCTTAGCTATTACAGCACCGGTATTTCTTGCAAATGAAGAGCCCTGTTGTTTTTCGGTAAGATAAGTGATGCTGTGTTTGGTATGCGCCGCAATAAATGCAGCACATACTTCAGCCGTATTATCCGCACTGTTATTATCAACAATGATGGTTTCAAATACAGCCGCATCAACAGTCTGCTCCGTAAGGCTTTGTAATGCCAGCGGAATATATGCAGCCCTGTTATAACTGCAGATGATCACACTCACTTGCGGTGTACTCATTGTTATGCATTATTTTTTTTGTATCCCCTGTACACCAGATACAATAATGATAATAATGATAATGCCAGTAGGATGGAGGTGATGCCTCCGTATTTTTTACCTGCCAGATACGCTTCAGGTTCAAACTTAAATTCGATGGTATATTTACCGGCTGCTAATGCTACCCCGCGTAATACATAGTTGGTTTTAGCAATGGGCAATGATTTGCCATTGGCATATGCTTTCCATCCTGCTTTATAAAATATTTCACTGAATACTGCAAACTGGTTTTTAGCCCCACTGAATTCGTAAGTCACCATATCATTGTCATTTTTGATCAGCTTAATGCTAGCAGTGGTATCATATTCCGGTAAAAAAGGAACCGCGGATTTAAAGGTGTCCTGTACAAAAGCAGTATCCTTAGGATTAAAATTATCGAGCGCCGCCATTTCAGTATCTGCATTTTTTACAAATACAATATTTTTTACCAGCCAGCAGGGTCCCAGTGCACCATCATTCATTTGTACCTGTTGCGTGGCGCCGTTCCGGTCTTTCTGAATAAAGTATTTTGTATTGAGCATATTGAACACCGCCATATTGGGCTGCTGTTTGCTTAATTGTCTTTCAATCAGATCCTGATAGATACGCAGTTTAGCAGGGTGGTAGCCACCAACAGATTTGTATAAATAAGAGGTATTGTTTTCTGAAAAGCTTGATCCGCCCATATTGAATACCCTGTAATCAGATTTGTCGGCCAGTATTAAATCATCTTTTGCAGTTTTGTTGAACTGTGCTTCGTCTTCTTCTTTATCTTTATAATTGTCGCTGTTCAGATAGGTTTTATTTACCATTGCCAGATCAATAAAAGAGAACAGGGCCAAACCTGTAATCAGTATCCATGGCTGAATAGTTTTCTTAATGGCCAGAAAAACCAATGCAACAGCTACTGCAATAAAGCTAAGACTTCTGAATATATCACCCATCATCAAACTCTTACGATCTTCTTTTAAACCATTGAAAAAGCTTTGCACATAGTCAGTCAATTGAGGCTGGTTCATCGATCTTACCTGTTTTAAAACATTTTGATCACCGGCACTTAAAAAGTCGAAAGAGAAATAAAACAAGAATAACAATGCAAATACGCCACCCGTTGCAATCAAACCTTTCATCAGTTGTTTTTGCAACAGGGCTTTATCTTCTGTACTAACAATTGTATCTACACATAATACGGCAAGTGCGGGCAATAATAATTGTGGTATCACCAGTATCATACTGGGTGCCCTGAATTTATTATAGAGTGGGAGATGCTCATACAAAAATGCATTCAGTCCGTCGAAATAACTTCCCCAGCTTAAGGCAATAGTAATGAGTATGGCACTCAGCATCCACCATTTGTGTTTGCCATCTAAAACAAACATACCCAATATGGCTAAAAAGCAAATGATAGCACCGGTATACGGAGGTCCGGATGTATATACATTACCTCCAACATCTTTAATACCACCCCAGTAATAGGCCATCGGTAATTGTTGCTGTAGCTCTTGCGGTAATGCAGTTAATGCTTCGATAGCTTTTGATTTATCCTGACTCACTTCTTCTTTATCACTGCTGCCACCAAACATATGCGGCACCATCATTACAAAGGGTTCTGTAATACCCATACTGTAGGCCAGGGCATAGTCTTTATCTAAACCGTTACTGGTATTGGCTTTTTTGCCACCCACAGTATCTGTTAATACAGTGCCGCCACCGCGGATGGTTTCTTTCTGGTATTCATAGGTACTCATCAGCACTTCGGCATTAGTACCTACGCCAATAGCAACCGCAACTGCTGCCAATGATGCGGCAATAGCAAAATGTTTGAACTGTTTTTCTTTAAGTGCCTTTACTAATGCATAAACTGCCATTACACCAAGCGCAATAAATAAATAATATACAATTTGAACGTGGTTTACCGAAACCATCAGTGAGGTGAACAGTGCCGTTAGTACAAAACCCAGCCAGTATTTTTTATCCATCAATAATATTACAGCACCTAATAAAGCAGGCATATAAGCAATGGCCAGCATCTTGGTATCGTGGCCAACAGAAATAATTATTGGGTTATAAGTGGCATAGGCAAATGCCAGTGCACCAATAATGCCTACCCATGGCCTTAGGTGTAAACACATACATAAAATATAAAAACAAAGACAGGCCAAAAAGAAAAAGTGTACAGGTTTAGGCAAACCTAATGTCAATATAATTTGAGCATACCCTGCCACCATATTGCCCCCAACACCACCTACCTGATAAGCAGGCATACCGCTGAACAGGCCATTGGTCCATAAAGGGTAATGCCCATCATGTGTTTTACTATAGTTCACAGAGTTTTGGATAGATCCTTTCCACTGCGAAATATCATGCTGCTGCAACACTTTACCTTCCAGCGCAGGTTTGCAATAAATAAGGGCAACTACTAAAAAAATGCCTATTGCAATTACATGCGGCAGCAGTGCTTTGAAATTAAAATTTTTCATCTATAGTAAATTGAAGGGGCAATTTAAAACTAAATCATAAGAAAAAAGCCACTCTGTGGAGTGGCTTTTAAAATTTATAGGTTGTTATGCATTACATGCCTCCCTGTTGGGCATTCTGCATGTTTTCCATTTCACCTCTCATGTTCTTGCGTTTGAACAATGAAACATCAAATTTACCAAAGCGCCAGTTAAAGCTTAAACGAGCTACCTGAGGGTCGCGACGGCGTTCTGTATCGTAAATCAGGAAGGCACTTTGTGCATGACTGGCATTTAATTTAGTTCTGAAAATATCGCTCATTTGCAGGGTGATGGAAGCGGCATTGTTCTTCATAAAATCTTTTCTAAAAGCAATGTCAACGCCATAGTTTGGTTTGATATACCCTTGTGCTCCTGGTGAACTCTGTCCAAAACCTCCCATCATCATTCCGCCACCGCCCATACGGCCACCACCGCCACCGCTGCTGCTTGCAGGCTGAATGGTTTTGGCCTGATAATCGCCGCTTAACTGAATAGAATAGTTTTTAGGCAGTTTAAAGTTGTTATTGATTTTTGCAAACCAGCTTAATAAAGATTGATTGGCACTGCCTGGTATATTGCCTGCTTTAAGATCGGTTTGATATAAATTGAAATTGGTTGACAGATCCCACCAGCTAACAAATTTATTCCTCAGGGTTAATTCCAAACCGTAGGTAAAGCTGCTGTTGGCATTAGCATAAGTGTTGAAAGTAGCACTGTCAGAAATTGACGTATTGGGATTCACATCACGATACTGATAACGCGTAATGAGGTCGTTGGTATTACGGAAATATAAAGTAGTGAATAAAGAATGTTTATTGTTGAACTGATTCTGATAAGATAATTCAGCCAGATTGGTGAACTCCGGTATCAGATTAGGATTACCTTTTGAAATATTCAGCGGATCGCTTACATCAATAAATGGAATCAGCTGAAAGAAGTTGGGGCGGTTGATCTTTCTGGAATAGTTCAGCTGCATGTCTTCTTTTTCAGATAATTTATAGGTAAAGAAGCCACTGGGGAATAAGCTGAAAGGGTAGCTATTACTGAAGGTCTGATTTTTTGTAATCAGGTTACCATTGTACTCACTGCTCTCTAAACGTAAGCCCAGCTGATAGGTGAATTTTTTTAATTGCTGCGAGAAAGTAGCATAGCCTGCATATACCGCATCCTTAAATTTATAATTGGTTAAAGTGCTGTTTCCAAAATAAGTTCCGCCTGCATTATCCTTGTAAATATTTAAGATGGTATTAAAGCTGCTGAAGTCGCGGTAAGCTGCTCTTGCACCCATCTCAAATTTCATTTTATCTGTAATGGGGTTACTGTAATCTGTTTGCAGGGTAATGAATTTGGTAGTACCACCACCGCTGGTGTTTTGGAAAAGGTTCAGCCCTTTTTGTAAATTTCCGGTAGTATACTGTTGTTGTAAGTTATCACTCTCGTTATCGTTTTTGCTGTAATTGTAATTTACGTCGGCGGTCCATTCTTTACCGGCTTTGGGATAAATGTGCTTATAACTTAAGGTACTGCCAAGGTTTCTGAAATTGCCCACACTGTTAGATGTTCTGGTGGCAGATTCCGCAATTTTTACAGCGGTATAAGTTGTGTCGTTAAGGCTGGTCAGCAGGTCTTTGGTTTTAAATTGTCCTTTTGAAATATTTCCACCAAATGAAAATGTATTTCTGTTGTTGGCAAAATAATCCATTCCCATACGGCCAAAACTGAAGTAGCCTTTGTTTACAGGACTATTAGTTTGCAGTGAATGCGCCGTGCTGTTGCTGAAAAAATCGGTACGTTCGGTACTTACTTCACTTATCGATTTACGTATACCCAGCATACCAGCCGCGAAGAAGTTTACTTTACCTTGTTTTACGTTGATATCCCCACCAAAACCGGGTCTTGCACGACTGTCGATGCTGGCTCTCATATTACCATTGTATCCGGCTTTGCGATTTTTCTTCAATACTATATTTAAAATACCTGCACCACCACCGCTGGCATCAAATTTTGCACTGGGGTTGGTGATCAGTTCTACAGTAGCTATCGCATCTGCAGGAATCTGATCTAAAGTCATAGTCGTAGGTCTTCCATCAACAAATATCTGAGGTGCAGCATTACGCATGGTTACATTACCATCAATATCCACGCTCAGACTAGGTACATTTTTCATTACATCTACTGCAGTACCGCCTACACTGGTCAGGTTTTTTTCTACATTAAATACTTTACGGTCAATACTCATGGTAAGGGCCGATTTATTAGATACCACCGTTACATTTTGTAATTGCAGTGCATCCACATCAAGTTTAATATTACCCAGGTCTTTATCTACACCATTCAGCATACCGCTCATGTCGCCCGATTTCATACCAGACATATTCATTTCAAAGGCAATTTTCTTTTCAATGGTTTTATATCCGATGGCCGAAATCTTAAGTTTATAACTGGCCATTACGGGCAGATTTTCTAAACTAAATTCGCCTTTTTTAGTAGTGAGCATACCACTTGCCACCACATCTTTTCTTTTTTTGGTAGCGGTGTCAAGTTTATTCTGAATCAGCTGAACAGAAGCTGCTTCTATTGGTTTATTGGTGCTGGAATCAATGATCTTACCATAAAAATGACCCATATTCATATTCGCTCCGCCCATTTGGCCACGGCCACCTGCGCCCGGCATTTGTGCCGAAACTGCAGCTCCGGAAAGGGCAAAAAGAATACTCAAACAAATTCTCGAAAACTTCATATATATATTTTAAGTGATTAGACGCCTTTGTATGAAAAACCTGTCGGCGTTGAAACAATAACCAAAGATGCCTCCAAAAGTTCGTTTAGCAGGAAGCAAGATGATGAGTGGTAATATAATTTGTAGAGCTGCTGCTGCTCAGTAATTTAAGCGCTGATGACTTGTATTAACACCTGTACCAAGCCAATTAAAAGTCCGAATACTGCACCAATTACTTCCAAAAATTGAAATTCTTTTTTAGTGATCTGATCCAGAATGTCCTCTAATTTTTCGGAAGAAAAACTGGCTACTTTTTCGGTAACGATCTTTTCCAGATCAAGGTCTTTTTCCAAACTGGTCATATAATTCTTCATCAATATGGGAAAAAGGCTTTCCAGTTCGGCAAGAAAAGCTGCTTTCAGCTGGTTGATGGTTTTATCTCCAATAAACATCGATAACATGGGAAACACTGTACTGAGTTTCTCCTTCAAAAATTTATCGATATGACTTTCTATTTCGGGTTTTAATTTTTCCAGATTTTCGGGATTGGTCACTTTGGCTTCAATTTCGGCAAAAGATAAAAATTCCTTACTTACAACCTGTCCCAGTTTTTGCGCAATCAGCTGCTGATTTTTAGGAAAGATGCCCTGTAATTTAAAGCCCAGTATATTAATGGGC
>JBAXET010000163.1:0-6551 GCA_037140275.1 Ferruginibacter sp.
GAAATCCCCAACCACTAATTAACCAATAAACCAATTAACTGATTAACCAATTAACCAATTAACTGATTAACCAATTAACTAATTAACTCTCGGACATCCCAAGCTCTTATTCTTTCCTCCTTTACCTGAAAAAGAATAAAGCAATCCAATACTATGACTGAAATAGTGATCATTCTTATTGGGATTGGCCGCCTGACTGAAACCATCTAAATAATCAGTAAAGCTTAATCGGTAATTGGTTTCTGCATTTAAAGAAAAACGGTTATTCAGGGCATAACGAAGTCCGGCGCCTACCGGAATTACTGGTATGATTCGCGGCGTACTGGTGGCAGCATCCACCGTAAGGCCATTTTGCACATCAGAGCCACTGCCAAATACTTCTGTATTCATATTGCTCCAGTCTCTTTTTACTTTTAAAAACGACAGTCCCACACCACCAAATACATAAGGTGAAAAACGCGAGGAACTGTTTGGTACAATATTCCAAACCCCCAGCAACGAAAATTCTGTAACCGGAGCGGTGAAATTAAAATTGCGCAGCTTGCGCCAGTCTGGATTATTGTACACTGCATCGTTACCATATAATTTTCCTTTAGTGAAATTTAGTCGTACAGAAAAAGAAGGATTCAGTATTCGGGAAACCTGAATGCCCAACTGCGGTTTCATTGTTTTGTATGCACCAATTTTTTCTGGAGTAAGATCTCCCTGATATATCAATACACCGCCGCTGAGGCCCAGCTCGTATTTAGAAAGATCTATTTGTGCAGCAGCAATTGATGCATTGCTTAATATAATTGCGGCGATGGCGGTGATTTTTTTTATTGCAGACTTCATTGGATGTACATTTTAAGGTGACAAAATTGCTTTAATGTAGAAGTCTGAATGCCGATAGTGAAGTATTTAAAGTGTGAAAAAAATAAACTGCGGTATGCAATTGTAATGACATCATAACCTGTTCAAAAACTGTTCCGTTAAAAAGCAGCGCTAAAATATTTGTTGTAAAAATTTGTTAAGAGAAATTGGGTTTCTGTGGAATGCTGTACAGAAAGGGCAATATGATATAGAGTAGGCTTATGAAAATAAGCCTGATTTTTGTTCACCATAAAGCCATTGGGGTTATATGGTAAACCAGGCAAACTTCAAGTGAAACTAAAAAGATATTTGCTAAAATGGATGCGGATGGTAAATCAAAGTATTGAAACAGCAATTTCAGTTCCGCCTGCAAGTCACGGCCCGTTAGCCGTATCAAATGAAAAACAAAAAATTAATACTATACGAGGAGTAAAGCCCAACTATTTTAATGCATATACTGGCATAGCTTTTGAATATAATATAAATAAGAAGATTGCAGTAAGCTTTATTCCCTAAGGCCACTTTGCAGTAACAGCTATCAATAAAGATGCAGCGCTTAAGTTTTATCCTAATTCATTTAGAGTTGCTGCCGGAGTTGAAATTAAATTATTAGTTTATGAAGAATGTAAAAATTGCACTTGCGCTTACTTATTTAATTTTGTTATTCCTGTGTACAGGCAGGTTTATGGTAAGCAATAATATATTGTAATATTATTGTCCAATAAGTACAATGTCGTCTTCTATATCTGCAACATCTTTTTGCAGATAAGGCCATCTGCCCTGCAGTTTTGCATATATAAAATATACAATTAGTCCACTTCCAAACACTATTAAAAATGACAAAATAATGGTAAGACCTGTGGCAAAAAATACAAACAACCACATGGCTACAGCCAATATAACCGGCAAGGGATATAATGGCATTTTGTAAGGAAGTGCTGTGGTACCCTTTCTTTTTCTTAATAAAATTACGCCAATGGCTTGTCCAACAAACTGCACCATAATACGCATGGCCAGTATGCCATCAATTACATGTTTCATTTTAAACAACAGGCTGAATACAAATGCAAAGCCCGCCAATACCAGCAGTGATACATAAGGAAAGTTTTTGGTAGGGTGCAGCTTACCAAAGAATTTAAAGAAAGCACCATCAACGGCGGCGGCATACGGTACTCTGGAATAGCCCAGCATAACTGCAAAAAGCGATGCTATTGCCACCCATAAAATCATTACCGTGGCTATTTTAGCAGGGCCTGTGCCATAGAGCCGTTCAATAAAAGTACTCACTACAAAATTGTTCTGTCCGCTATCCTGCCAGGCTTTAATTTCCTGCCAGGGAATTACACTGCTTACACTAACGTTCATGGCCAGGTATAAAATGGCAATACCTATAACCGAAATGAACATGCTGCGGGGGATATTTTTACCTGGATTTTTTATTTCTCCTCCTAAATGGCAAACATTATAATATCCCAGATAGCTGTAAATAGATTTTATGCAGGCCTGACCAAATGCAAAAGAAGCCAGTTGCCCCCAGCTGAAATCAGCATTAATATCTTTTAAAGGCTGTAAAAAATTGCCATGAGCAATGCCGCCAAAAATAATCCAGCCCAGTGTGAGTAAAACGCCACTCCATAACAGTACTCCAATTTTGCCAATGCTGTCAATTTTTCTGTATAATAAAAAAGTAACTATAATAATCACCAAACCCGACACTGCTTTCTGTTGCCAATCATTAAGCACAACCAAATACCCCAAGTATTGAGAAAATCCAATAGCTGCAGATGCAGCAACCAGAGGGGCCTGTATTACAGTTTGCCATACATACAAAAAGCTCATCATACTGCCCGGGCCTTTTTTACCATAGGCCTCCTTTAAAAAATTATAGCTGCCTCCTGCAAATGGATAGGCAGCACCCAATTCGCTCCAAATCATTGCATCTATCATAGATAAAACAGCGCCGGCAATCCAGGCATATAAGAACATGCCATTCATAAAGCCAATTACTATGGGCAGGGTAACAAATGGGCCAATGCCCACCATGTCGATCATATTTAAAACTGTGGCATGAAAAAGTCCGAGGCTGCGCTGAAGTTTTGGTGCTGACATCTGTTAAATTATCTCGGAAATTACAATTTACCTGCAGATAAAAAAATTGCAATAAAAAACCGGGTGCCTTGCGAAACCCGGCTTCTAATCGAAAACCATTAACCATTAAACCTTATCCTATGAAAAACCATCTTTAAGTCGGTTAGCATGTGGGAAAGGTTGCAAGGAATATTATTTTTCGCAATATTTTTATAAGGACATACAAATAAGTATTTTATTTTATAAGCGCAAACCTTTGTGGTTGATAACTCACCAGCTGGCAACGAAGGATTTCATATAATCGGGGAATTTTGTTGTTTTATAAGTACCCTCTCCAAAAAATTTTAGTGGTGGTTCAAGTTCAGAAGGTTTTAAAAATCCTGATAGAGGAGCCGGTTGGGCATCAATAGCGGAAAGTAATACCGTAGTAGGATAGCCCATTTGTCCGTACAATAAGTACACCGCCAATTCATTGGCTTTATACACAGAATTGAAACCATATTTTTTTCCAGCCAGTTCAACAGAGTCTTTTGTTTCGGCATTGAACTTTACTGCATAATAATTTTCGTTGATATAACTGATCACTTTTGCATTTCCATAGGTTTGTTTGTCCATCACTTTACACCAGCCGCACCAGCTGGTATAAACATCAATAATTATTGGTTTAGGCTGTTTGCTGTATGCTTCTGCCAATTCACTCAAACTTAGCCATTGTATTTTTTCTTTTTTATTAGCTGTGAAAGAACTTAATATTACCGGCAGGGTAATTAAAACAAATAAATATTTAACCTTTTGCATGAAAATTTTGTTTTGTAGCTTAGATTGATTTTAAACGTAAATACATGAATAAAATTGTAGTGGCTATTACAGGGGCAAGCGGAGCTATTTATCCTAAAATATTACTGGATAAATTATTGCTGGCCAAAGCCCAGTGGTCAGATCTGGCTGTGGTAATGACTGAGAATGCCCGTGCAGTTTGGCAAACAGAACTGGATAATGAAGACTATACAAATTTGCCGGTAAAATTTTACAGTCAGCAGGATTTTAATGCGCCTTTTGCATCGGGATCAGGACAATTCAATACTATGATCATCATTCCCTGCAGTATGGGCACTATGGGTAGAATAGCCAATGGGATTTCTAATGATTTGATTACCCGTGCCGCCGATGTGGTGCTAAAAGAAAGAAGGCAACTGATTTGTGTTGCAAGAGATATGCCTTATAATTTAATTCATATCCGCAATATGGAAACTATTACACTGGCAGGGGGAATTATTTGTCCGGCTACGCCATCCTTCTACAGCAAACCTGCTACCATTGAAGCGCTGGCTGCTACTGTTGTTGACAGGGTGCTGGATCTTGCAGGGATTGATATTAAAACGTTCAGGTGGGGAGGTGGGGAGTAGTAAGTAGTAAGTTGTAAGTTGTAAGTTGTAAGTAATAAGTTGTAAGTAATAAGTTGTAAGTAATAGGTATAAAAAAGGTGCAGTTGTTAACGACTGCACCTTTTTTAATTATGTTTTACGGGAAGTTTATCTCAAATCAACTACTTCTACGCCGGGATATTTTTTACTGTCGAAAATAAATTGTGCATCTGCCACAACTGTTGTGGTGTTCATTCCTGATACAGCATAGCTCATGCGGTTACCCGTTTTCTCAAATACTTTAGCTGTATTTAATGTTTGAGAAGTTTTATTGATAAATACCAATACTTTAAAGAAAGGTTTGCTTTTGTCAATCGGAGTCAGTTCTACTTCCTGTACACCTTTTACTTCTCCATTCAGTTTGTATAAAAAATCTTTATCATAAAAATTGGTAAATAATTTTTGGGGAGTAATGGTATTGTTGGCAGGATCGAGTTTGCTGATGGTTACTTCATTACTGCTTTTGTCGTAAGACCAAACATTACTTCCATCACAAAAAGTTTCTTTTCCTTTTCCGCTAAGCCTGTATTTACTTCCTTTCATATACACTGTTCCTGCATCGGCACCCATACTTTTTCCGGCACCATTTTCTATTTTAAGAGAATATTTTGCGGTAACACTTTTAAAGGTTTTAAATTTTGTACTCACAGCATCCAACACTTTTTTGGCTGCAGGATCACTTTGTCCCATTCCTTTTGGCGCCTGAGCATTTACAGTTACAACTACAAACATCAGTACTAATGCGGTAGATAAAAGTTTCTTCATTCTATTGGGTATTAAATTTAATATTAGCTCTTTTTCAATTAGTTGCAAAGATAAGTGAATAGATGGTTTTTTGCAACCCCGGTTTAAGGCCTTCATTTAATAAACTGTTAATATACAGCAAACCATAAAATAAAGCCGGGGGCTACCCGTTTATCCGGTAACTATTAATTATTTTGCACACACTTCAACTCCGCTTTCTGGCTCAACTCAACTATTGATCCTTTTATTATTCATTTAATCAAATCAAATGACAGAAAGAAATATTGCCCTTTCTCAAAGGGAATCGTATGAGCCTTCGCAATTCAGTGAATTTTTATGGTGGTTATCCACAGCAGAAAAAGAGATACTGGTAGATTCTGTAATAGACCGTAACCGCTATCGCATCATCGGGATGACCGTACTGGCCACCTGGGCTTTTGCCAGTTTTACCTGGACTTATTTTTTCAGCACCATTGTAGATTCATTGGTAATGGCTGTTGCATTGGGCTTATTTATGGGGTTCATCATTCTTACTATCGACCGGGCTTTAATTAAAGGCATTACCAAGTTCAATAAAAAAAGATTTACGCCATTATTATTCCGGGCATTACTGGCCATTACTATTGGAACATTTATGGCACAGCCCGCAGTATTATATATGTTTGATAAGGAAATAAAAATGCAGACTTCCCTGGATAATGAAAAACGAAAAATGGTAAAACGGCAGGAGCTGGATAGCTTATACAGCAACCGAAAAAATGAACTGTTGACTCAAAAAGCAGGTATTACCAGTGAACTGGAAAATAAATACGCCGTGGTTAATAAAGCCCGCGAAAATTTTTTAGCAGAAACAGATGGCAGCGGAGGTACCGGTAAAGTGGGTATTAAAGATATTGCCATTGCCAAAAGAAATGAATACCAAAAACTGGATGGCGAATATCAGGCCCTGTTAAAAATTGATCAGACAAAAATTGATGCTGCAGATAAGGAATTGGCAGAAATGGAAGGGAAAATAAAAACTGCAGAGCTGGAGTTTACCCAATACCTCAATAATGGTTTTTTAACAAGGGTGGATGCTTTGAGTAATCTGATTAAAAATAATCCGCCGCTGCAATTCCGGTATTACCTCATTGTGTTTTTACTGATGCTGATAGAACTGATGCCGGTAATTGCCAAAACCATGTTGCCCAGCGGCAGCTACGATGAAAAAGTGATGCTGCGTGAAGAGATGGAAATTGAAATTGCCCGAAGTAATATGCGCAAAGAACAGCAGTTAAAAGAACTGTATAATCAGATGGCACATGAATATGATGGGGAAGCCATCACTGCATTTTTCCGGCTCACCAAAGATGACCGTACCGAAAAAATCAGGGCTTTCAGTCAGAAATGGAAGGAGGAAAACCACCAGACTTTTGATGGTTTTTGGGAAAAGATGAAGAAAGA
>JBAXET010000164.1:0-6522 GCA_037140275.1 Ferruginibacter sp.
GCCTGTAATTTTTTTATTTCAGTACGAATATCTTTTACTTCTTTAAATAACAAATTGCGTTGCTCTCTTTCTGCTTTACCAAAACTGCGTTTGTATTTAAGCGCCATCTTCCTGAATTCCTCGGCACGTATTTTTAATTGCTTGATCTCTTTTTGTTGTTTGCTGTTGGATAATCTTCCTTCGGGGGTATGCTGAAAAATGCCTTCATCCACTTTACTGGTATTGCCCACTCTTAATACATTAATGCCTGCTGTAATCAATCCCTTTGCAATATTATCCACGGCGGTATTGCTGGGCGCAGATACCAATACTTTTTCTCCCAACCTAACCAATTGTTGTATAGCTTCAATTAATGTAGTGGTTTTACCTGTACCCGGAGGGCCATGTACAATACAAATATTTTCGTTTTGTATAATGGCAGCAACCGCCTGCTGCTGGCTTGGGTTGAGGTTTTTATTTTTAAACGGAACAACAATAGCAGCCAATAGGGAATGTACTGATGCCATCTCTCCATGTATCTGCTGAAAAAGATGGTAGAGGTCTTTTTTATTTTCCAGTTCATTCAACACGCCCTTCATAATGGTAGTGGTGCGCTGATCGGGAGCCAGTTTAATACCCACGCCGTCATCCTCCATCCAATCGGGAAAATCAGGCGCAAATAAACGGAATTCGCCGGTTTTACCATCCAGACTCATTAACACGCCCTTAATAGGTTCCTCACCGCTGCAAAAACATTCTATTGCAGCTCCATCTTTAAACAAACCCGTTTCGGTAGGATAGTTCAACCGGAAACTAATTTCAGGATAATCTGCGTAACCAAAATTTCTTTTGGTAACAGATATGGGATGCAATGCCAGACCTTCCGCCTTTAAAGACTTAAGGGTATGCTGCTGGTCTAAACTATAGCGCTGTACCTGCTCTTCTTCTTCCAGAGCAATACATTGTAATAAGTTTTTTATATGCAAATTTGTAACGGGCATTACGTGAAAATAGGCAGTAAGCAGAGAATAAAAAAATACAGTTCAACAAAATGATTTTTTTAATTTGTTAAATAAATTGTAACGGTAACAATTCATCCAACGAAATATTTTTTCAGGGCATCTCTATACAGGAACACAAAAAATGTCCATAGTTTTCAACATAATTATATAGTGGCATCTTTTTTGTAATTCATTTAAACAATTGAAATTATTGCCCTAATATCTACCTGAATTATTTTTTTTATCCATTTAAAATTTAAGTTTATGAAAAAACTTACAGGCTTTTATTTAGCTGTAACTCTTACTGTAGTAGCCTCAATCGTATTGTATTCCTGTCAGAAAGAAGTTTCGGCAACTGATACCAGTGGTATTCCCGCCGGCACTAACAAACTATCGGTATATATTACAGACGGACCAACAGATTATCAGAAAGTGCTCATCGATATCCAGCAGATCGCAGTTAAAGTAGATACCTGCAGACGCAATGGCGATGATGATGACCATGGCCTAACTGGTTGTGATGATGACCATGATTCTACCAAGGCTACCTGCGAAATTTGGGATACTTTAAACATTAACCCCGGTGTATACGACCTGCTGCAATTGCGTAATGGCTTAGATACCTTACTAGCAAGCGGTTTTATACTGAACGGTAAAATTGAAAGAATTAAAGTTACACTGGGAAATAATAATAGTGTGGTGGTGGACAGTATAAGTCATCCTTTACACCTGATCAATAACCAGCATTTTGTATTCCTTAATATTAGTAGAGACCACTTGGATTCATTATCCTCTAATAACTTGCGATTGTATCTTGATTTTGACCTGCAGCATTCTATTGCATACTTTGGCGGACAATACTGGTTAAAGCCTGTATTAAAACCATTCGGTCGCCACAGCACAGGAGAAATAGAAGGTAAAGTAAGACCCGTTCGTTCTCATGGATTAATTAAAGCATACAACGCAACTGATACAGCTTTTGCAAGGCCATGGGATGAAGGAGAATTTAAGATCCGTGGTTTAAAAGAAGGAACTTACAGTGTATTTATTGATGGCATCAACGGCTATAACGATACTACCATTACTAATATAGTGGTTCAGCGTAACAGAGATACAAAATTGGGTACAATAATCTTACATTAATATCATTTACTATAAATAAAAAATGCAGGGCATGCCCTGCATTTTTTATTTATAGTAATCAATTTATTTATCTGCCGTCCATAATTCAAAATTGGGGAACCAACTGCTGTTCCAGTATTGATAGCGCGGAATTAACTGTGTTTTTAAGCGGCGTAAAAAATCAGTGTAATTTTTTTGTTTGGCGGGCGTCCATAAGGTTTCACTTATGGCTGTCATACGCGGCAATACCATATAATCCACCTTGGTGCTGTAGCCCATATATTCTGTCCACACATTGGCCTGCCCGCCTAAAATTTTACCGGCCAGTCCTTTTTTCTCAATGGAAGCAGGAACTGGGTCATATTTATATACGGCTTCTAAAGGATTGTATCCTTTAATGGCCAGACTGTCTTTAGGATCTTTACTCTGATAATGATCAAAATAATAAGGCACGCCGGGCGTCATGATTACATTAAATCCTTTTGATGCCGCTTCAATGGCTTTGGCATCATTATTCCAGTTCATCACAATGGTGGAAGTATCTAATTTCCCTTCCATGATCTCGTGCCAGCCAATCACTTTTTTATTTTTTTCCTTTAAATATTTGCTCACCTGCTCAATAAAATAAGTTTGCAAAGCAGTTTCATCTTTTATATTATTTTTTTTCATGAACACCTGTGTGCTTTCACTTTGTTTCCACCACATTTTACTGCATTCATCTCCACCCAAATGAATATAAGAAGATGGGAATAGGTCGGCTATTTCATGAAATATTTTTTGTAAAAATTCAAATGTAGCTGCGTTAGGTGCCAGCACATTATTCTGCCGGTTATACATGCCCCATGTGGCTGCCACGCCCCATACAGCTGCCGGATTAGTACTCAACTCCGGATAAGCAGTAATGGTTGCCCTGCTATGACCAGGGATATCCACTTCGGGAATAATGGTTATCCCTCTTACTGCAGCATAAGTAATTACTTCTTTCACTTCCTTTTTTGTATAAAAGCCACCATAACGTTTATGCTCATATACGGCAGGCGTATCTTTAAAATGTCCTATCAATGTAGAGTCGCGCCATGAACCGATACTGTTCAATTTAGGATAAGATAAAATCTCTATCCGCCATCCCTGATCATCGGTTAAATGCCAGTGAAAAGTATTGAACTTATGAAAAGTGAGGTAGTCAATATATTTTTTGATATAGCTTACCGGAAAAAAATGCCGCACCACATCCAGATGCATACCACGGTAAGCAAAACGGGGATAGTCGTTAATGATACAGGCAACAATACTTGCTGCTGCAGTTTTTTGCAGGGGAAGCAATTGTAATAGTGTTTGCATACCATTGATGATACCCCGTACCGTTTTTGCTTTCAGCAATACCATGCCGTTTTCAATATCCAGCTGATACATTTCCGGCTGCGTTAATTTTTCATCGAGCTGTAACTGAATGGTTCCGCTATTACCATCTTTAACTGTAAGCGTTATGCCGCATTGATTTTTTATCTGTTCCAGTAAATAGGTAGCCTGTTGGGTAAATATGGCAGGAGTGCTGATCACCATCCCATTTTTTATAGTGGCTCCGCTATTCACCAATACTTTTACACTTACCGGTTTGGGTGTGATATTGAATTCTTGTTGAGCCGCTACGATTGCCACACTGAAAATCAAAATGAAAATAAAAAATAGCCGATGTACCATAATAAAAATTTACTGGGCAAAGATAGCAAATCATAAAATTGGATTTTGTTAAACCAAAATTGGCTGCGTTTTTGTAGGGAGTTCAAGTCGATGTGACAACGACCAGGGAAAGAAATCCACACCGACCGTGGTAATCCAATACTCAATTTGTTCTGCCATTTAAACTATATCAGTTAATTTCGCCTTTTATGATTACATTTTCAGATTCGCATATCAGCATTGCCGGCCAGGCTGCTGCCAAGAATATTAAAAATTTACTGAACAGGGCTTACAGGGGAGAGGAATCCAAAAAAGGCTGGACCACAGAAGCCCACCTGATTGCAGGTGACACCCGTGCCGATGATGACACCATTCAGCAGGCAATACAACAATCGGGCAGTGTATTTTTAATTTATACCAACGATGCAAAAACAATCACCGGTTGTGTAAACCTGCAACAGCACAGTAATAAAATTTATCTGGGTATGTTCAGTGTATCACCCGAAGAGCAGGGCAGTGGTATTGGTAAAAAGTTATTAGCCGCAGCAGAAGCATATGCCAGGTACCTGCAATGCAATGCCATTTACATGAGTGTAATTTCTGTTCGTTCCGAACTCATCAGCTGGTACCAGCGGATGGGTTATAAAGATACCGGTTCAAGAAAAGCATTTATAGAAGATGGCATTACAGGCAAACACCTGCAGCCTTTGGAATTTATAACTTTAGAAAAATCGCTGGTGCAATAATTTTACATTACCTGTTGGGCATATATTTTTTCTAGTTTTTCTGCAGCGTTGGTACACAATCCCGGATGCACTTTGGAGGTTTGCAGCATGGTACTCCGTGTGGCTGTTAACCAGCGAAAGCGCCCCGCAATATTGAGTTGTGCAATAGCACCGGCATTTGTATTCCCATTACAGATTTGTTCAAATGACTGCAGATAAGCTTTTATTTCTTCCACATCCACCTGGGGACAAAATACCCTTAAGCGTTCTTCATTTAAATGAAATTTCACCTGCAGAAACTGCTGTTTGGCGCAATACAATACCACACCCACATTGAGGAACTCTTCCCGTTCCACCATGGGTACAATACGTACTACTGCATATTCAAACTGGTCATTTCCCTGCATCTTGCGCTGCTTTTATAAATATTTCTGAATGGGCAATTCTTGTTGTTAAAAAACTGATATAGGCATTGCGGTGCTCCGCTGCTGTTGCAAAAGGCGATCCTGTTACCAGCCATTCATCGGGCACTAATGCCACAATGGAGGTAATACAGTCATTGGTTAAAATTGTTTTAAAAGCCTGATCCACTTCATCCAATGCTGTAGCCCTTTTCAACAGTACATGATCTTTTACCAATGTAAATGGTCGTAAAGACTGTTCCTGCCAGTTATCCCAGCTATGATGAAAGTACAATGCTGCACCATGATCTATCAGCCACAATTCTTTTTTCCACAACAGCATATTGGTATTACGGGCAGTGCGGTCAACATTCATCATCAGGCAATCTAACCAAACAATTTGCGAAGCCAGCGTAGCATCCACTTCGGTTACTACCGGATCAAATGTTACAGATCCGGATAAATAATGCAGGGCCAGATTTAATCCTGTACTGGCTTTCAGCAGGTCCTGTATTTCTTCATCTGGCTCGGTGCGACCGAAAGTTTCATCCAGATTGGCAAAAACAATTTCGGGAATGCGTAATTGTAATGCTTTGGCAATTTCGCCACCAATCAGTTCGGCAATTAATGTTTTTACGCCCTGTCCCGATCCGCGGAATTTTAATACATACAAAAATCCGTCATCCGCTTCCGCAATAGCAGGTAAGGAACCACCTTCTCTTAAAGGAGTCAGATACCTTGTAACATTAACCGTTCTTATTTCTCTTTCCTGCATGAATCAATTATTGCTGATGTGCAAATGTACAATTATCCTTGCAGCAGGTTTTAATTGAGCATATATAAATATTAATAAAATTGTAACCCCAGATTAATATAGAAAAAGTTAAGACGCCGTTAAGTTAAAAAGAATTGTAGTTTTCTATTACACCAACTGATAAAAATCATGGGCAATAGTTTTTTATTTTTTTTACATTGCAATGTGATGATGATAAAAAAAATAACAGCGGGTTTACTGATAGTCATTTATTTTTTATCAGGCACAGTAACCAGTGAGTTACTGAAATTGCCTGTTTTGGCCGATCACTATTACGATCATAAAGATGAACAATCAGGCACTAACCTGCTTTCTTTTATTATTAATCATTACAGTAAAGAAGACGGTACCGATAAA
This sequence comes from Ferruginibacter sp., assembly GCA_037140275.1. Classification (GTDB taxonomy): domain Bacteria; phylum Bacteroidota; class Bacteroidia; order Chitinophagales; family Chitinophagaceae; genus Ferruginibacter. The sequence continues at coordinate 6,080 of JBAXET010000164.1, forward strand.
GATGCCGCAGAAGATAGTAAGCTTCCCTTTAAATCTCCTGAAAGTTTTACTGGATTTTCAGCTGTTTATATGCCTCCTCCGGTTACATTTCAGCAGATTGAAAAACCGGTAGCTGTGAATAAAACCATTTTCTTTATTCAGGATGATACTTTCATATCCTCGCAATATTTAGCCGCTATCTGGCAACCTCCCCGTTATTGCTGATTATTTTTTATTGACTTTTTATTTTTTATAATTAAATTTTTCAGCAATGAACAGTACACATTTTCATATGCTGCTGAATCATTTTCCTATTATAGGAACATTGATTGGCAGCGGGCTCCTTGCATGGGGCATTTTAAAAGATCAGCAAAATCTTAAATCAACAGCAGCAGTAATATTAACCTTAATGGCTATTATTGCCATACCGGTATATTTAACCGGTGAGCCGGCAGAAGAATCAG
>JBAXET010000165.1:0-6382 GCA_037140275.1 Ferruginibacter sp.
TTCTTTCAATCGCCACATTCATGAAATCAGGTTTTGTAAACATATTTGGTAAGCCTAATGCAGGTAAAAGCACGTTGCTGAATGCTTTAATGGGCGAAAAAATGGCCATTGTATCGCATAAGGTACAAACTACCAGGCACCGTATTAAAGCTATTTTAACAGAAAAAGATTACCAGATCATTTTTTCTGATACCCCCGGAATTATTGAGCCCAAATACAAGCTGCACGAAAAAATGATGCAGGCTGTAAAAGGCAGTCTTGAAGACGCTGATGTGGCATTACTCATGGTGGATATCAACGAAGATCCCGAAGAAAGCAATGCCATATTCGCCGCATTAAGATTAAAAGCGCCGTCTATTGTGGTATTGAATAAAGCCGACAAAGCCAATGAAGAACAGCAGGAAAAAGTGACTGATTTTTTTAGAAAGCAACCCTATTGTAAAAAAGTAGTGGTATTAAGTGCATTAAAGAAAAGGGGCATTGATTTTTTACTGGAAAAAATATTGGCGTATTTGCCAGAGGGAGAAGCATTTTATCAAAACGATGACCTGAGTGATATGCCCACTAAATTTTTTGTGGGTGAAATGATCAGGGAAAAAATATTCGAATTGTTTGGTGATGAAATTCCCTACCATACTACAGTGCTGGTACAGGAGTTTAAAGAAAAAATAACGCTGACTAAAATTGGCGCCGAAATCATTGTACAAAGAGAAACGCAAAAAGGTATTATATTAGGAGAGGGCGGCAGTATGATAAAAAAATTGGGCAGCGCTGCCAGAAAAGATATTGAAGAATTTATAGGACGTAAAGTGTTTTTAGAATTGTTTGTGAAAGTGCGTCCCAAATGGAGAGATAATGAGATGCAGTTAAAAGAGTACGGATATTAGTGTACCTCCGTCCGCCAGCTGGCGGAGAACTTGCAGTGCAAGATTTAAAAAGAATTACATTTTTTAATCAGTTAAATTTGAATACTGGTTAAGAAGATTTATAAACATTAAAACTAAGTTCCCCTTTAGGGGACAGGGGTATGAGTTTTACAGTAGCAATAACAGGAAGGCCCAATGTGGGCAAAAGCACATTCTTTAACCGTATGCTGGAACAGCGTAAGGCCATTGTGGATGATTTTAGTGGCGTTACACGCGACAGGCAATATGGTATTGCCGAATGGGCTGGCAATTCTTTTAATATTATTGATACAGGTGGTTTTGTATCTAACAGTGATGATATTTTTGAAAAAGAAATACGCAAACAGGTAATGATTGCTGTGGAAGAAGCCAATGCGGTCATCTTTATGGTGGATGTGTCTTCCGGCATAACCAATTTGGACGAAGCCATGTCGCAGGTATTGCGCAGAAGTAATAAGCCCGTTTTTTTAGTAGTGAATAAAGTAGATAACCACGAAAGATTACTGGAGGCAAGTGAGTTTTACAGTCTTGGTTTTGAAAATATCTTTTTTGTGTCTTCTATCAGTGGTAGTGGTACCGGAGAAATCCTGGATGCTATTGTAGCATTAATCAAGCCGGATGAAAATGCTGAAGCCGAAAATGCCGGACTGCCTAAATTCGCTATCATTGGCCAGCCCAATGTAGGTAAGTCATCTTTGTTAAATGCATTGATTGGCGTAGAGCGTACTATTGTTAGTGATATTGCAGGTACTACCAGAGATACTATTCATACCCATTACAATTTATACAATAAAGAATTTATCCTGATTGATACCGCAGGTATTCGCAAGAAAGCCAAAGTGCATGAAGACCTGGAATTCTATTCAGTGATTCGTGCTATAAAAGCCATGGATGAAGCTGATGTTTGTCTGTTGCTGCTGGATGCAGGTAAAGGAATTACCGCACAGGATTTGTCCATATTTGCCCTGGCTGCAAAAAAAGGGAAAGGTATTGTAGTGCTGGTAAACAAGTGGGATTTGATAGAAGAAAAAAAGACCAACACCATAAAGGATTACGAAAAGGAATTAAAAAAACGTTTTGCCCCTTTTTCTGATGTGCCCATTATTTTTATTTCGGTAACGGAAAAGCAAAGGATATTTAAGAGTATTGAGACTGCACTGGAAGTGTATGAAAGCCGGATGCGCAAAATCCCTACTTCTCAATTGAATGAAATTATGCTAAAAGCCATCGAAGGCTATCATCCTCCGGTAGTAAGGGGTAATTCTATCAAGATAAAATATGTAACGCAGTTACCGGTGCATACACCAACATTTGCGTTCTTCTGTAATTATCCAGATGATATTAAAGCGCCGTATAAAAATTATTTAGAAAATAAGTTGCGTGAAAATTTCACACTGAATGGTGTACCCATCAGGTTGTTCTTCCGTAAGAAATAATGTGGATTTTACTAAAATTGTTCCGTGTTTTTGCCCTGTTTTTATAATAATCGTGCAAAAACTTGCACAAGAAAAAAAAACGAATAGTTTTGCGGTCTATTAAAAAACTTTAAAAAAACACTATGAAAAAATTATTTGCAATTTTAGCTGTTGCTTCAGTAATGACAGCTTGTAACAATTCCGCAGAATCTAAAGAAGGTGAGAAAAAAGACACTGCTACTGCTGCACCAGCAACTGGTGTTGCCGCTGAAGCAAAACAACTAACTGACACTGTAGCTCCTAAAGCTGACAGCCTTGCACCAAAAGCCGATACTGCCGCTGCAAAACACTAAGATCTGTACAGCAGGCAACTGCAAAAACTGATTTTTACAATATAGCTCCCGTTTTACGGGAGTTTTTTTTTGAAAAATATTTTTTATTTATTATTTTGTAATCGCAAATCTCCTCAACACTCCGTACCTCCTCCACAAAAAGGATCTGTTTTACATTTTATTTTAAAATGAAACTGACTTTCAGAACATGCTTCTGAAAGACCGGAACTCTATTATTTACAATAAAACCTACACAATGAAAACAATTTGCCTTTCTGTGCTTTTTGCACTGGCATTCAGCGGAGCTGTTGCCCAATCAATTTTTGAAAACCCGATTACAGGAACCAATCCAAACACTGCCAACCCCTATACTGCAGGGCAAACGGCAAATGCCAATATTACCGTTTCGGGTATTGGCAGAGGAACGGGTATTACGGGTTCCAATACCAATAACCGGTATAATGCCAATGGCTGGAACAGCATTGCATTGGATGCCAATGATTATTTTGAATTTATTATTACGCCTAACAGTGGTAACGCCATTAATTTTATCAGTGTAAATTTTACCTTACAAAATTCGGCCAGCGGACCAGCAGCTAACTGGGTATTGCGTTCCAGCAGAGATGGATTCACCAATGATATTGGCACAATCAATTCAAACGCAACCGGAGTATTTAATACAGTAATGCTTTCTAATCCGATTTTTCAAAACATTACTGCCGCCATTACATTCCGGATATATGCCTGGGGCGCGAGCGCAGGAACTGGAACTTTTAGTGTAAATGATTTTGTATTTAACGGAGTGCTGGGGGTATTGCCGGTAAAGCTGGAATATTTTCAGGCATCGCAACAACAGTATAGCAATAGTATACAATGGAAGGCTAACTGCAGCGATGCATCAGAAACAAAGTTTACACTGCAGCGCAGTGCAGACGGAATTAACTTCAACACTATTTATTTTGATGTAGCATCAGCACTACAATGCCAGCTGCCAATGGTATTTGCCGACAGTAATCCTTTGCCTGTAAAAAATTATTACCGCCTTTTAATGAAAGCAGAAAATGCTGCTGCTGTTTACAGTCAGGTTATTCTTTTACAGGATCATTCTTATACGGGTATCAGGCTATTACCATCCTTTGTTGTACATACAGCCACCCTCAATATTACTGCGGCAAAAAAATCGCCAGTCACTATTGTTATAACGGATATGACCGGGCGAAAAATTAAAACTACAGTTAAGTTATTGAGTGCAGGTAATAATAGCATGGTAATGGATTTTTCAGCATTGCATTCCGGTATGTATCTGCTTACGGTGATTAATGATTATGATATACCATCCACCCTTCGGTTTATCAAACAATGATTTTTTTGAAATGCCACATTTGCATCCTGCATTTTTTGCAGGGTGCTATGTGCATCCTCTTACGGTAAAAATCATTTTTAATATAAACAGTACAGATATGCTCACGATATTTAAAAGATACCGCTGCGTTGTTGTAATGCTCTTTTTTATGAATGCTCCGGTTTGTATGTACAGTCAAATTGTGTGGGCAACAGCAGCAGGACAGGCATGGCTCACTGCAACCAACTGGACAGGGAATATTGTTCCTTCGGCAACTGATATTGCGCAGTTTGGTATTGCACCAACAAGTGGGGTAACCGGTGTTGGTATCAATATGAATGCAGTTACTAATAATGGACTAAATAATCAGGCAGTTGGGGCCATTGAAATATTAAATACCCGCAGCGCCAATATCAAAATTGGCAACAGTTCAGCAGCAGTGCCCGGAACCCTGACCTTAAATGGTGCGCTGGTTAATGGCATTGCAGATGTAGTGCTAAGAAACAATTCGCCGGGAACATTTACAATCGATAACCGGCAGGCACTTGGCGCAAGCACCATGCGTATTGAACTAAATGATGCTGCAGATAATAAAATTTATATTGGAAATTCGGGAAACATTTTTATCAATACTATTATTAGTGGTTTGGGCCAAAAATTATCTTTACACGGTATTGGCACAGGTATACTGCAACTGAATGCAGCCAATACTTATTCCGGTACAACTTTGGTAGCAGGAGCACAGCTGCAACTGAATGCTACAACAGGCAATACCTTGCCACCTGTTAATGATGTGGTGATTGAGAACAGCGGATCACTAAGGATCAGTACCAATCAAATATTGAATAATATTTCTCTTGACGCCGGAGGAGCGCTGCTACTTGACCCCGGAGTTACACTAACGGTTAACGGTACCTTTTTTAATAATGGCGGCACCATCAGTGGTGCAGGCATCATTGCCTATGGCCCGGGGGCGGCATTGCATTACGGAGCTGCTGCGCCACAAATAACTACTGATGCAGCATTTCCTGCAGCGGCAGGGCCACGAAATGTAATCATCAGTAATGCATCCGGGGTTGCATTGCATGCAGCAAGAAATATTGCAGGGCAACTAAATTTGCTATCGGGTAATTTTATTTTAGGCGCCAATAATTTTACTGCAGGGGCTGTGTCAGGAGCCGCAACAATCAATACGCATATTGTAACCAATGGCACAGGAAAACTGGGGATTAAAAATATTGGATCAACTCCGGTTGTTTTTCCTGTTGGTGCCAATAGTGCATCAGTTAATCCGGTAATAATTTCCAATGGCAATGGAGTGGATTATGCAGTAAGAGTGGAGCAGGGATTTACTGTTGCAATAGCCGACCCGCTAAAAGCTGTAAACCGAACCTGGATCATACAGGCGGCTACCACACCCAATGCTATAGTTGATGTAAGTTTTTGGTACAGTTCCGGTGATGGCAATGCTTCTTTCAGTTATATGTCAACAGTAGACCATGGTATTTATTTGCCCATGGGATTTGGATGGAATATTAATCAGGCAGGGCTTCCGCAATTAGGCTCTTATCATGCAGATACTAAAATAAGTTCTTTTTTAGGAGCAACCGATCTGCCGATGGTGTTGGGTAATTTGGGGGCCATTTTACACAATGATTTTTCTGTGTGGTTATATGCACAGGAACATCTGGGGAATGCGCTATTACAATGGGACAATACTGCATCATCATTAATCAGTACTGTTGATATAGAACGTTCTGCTGATGGCATGCAATTTAATTCAATTGCCAAAGCAGTTGCATCAGTTAAAAGGATTACAGATACCACCATGCCTGACGGTATTAGTTTTTACCGTATTAAAACAAATCTTACAAACGGAACAGTCAGGTACAGTAATACCGAAAAACTATTTAAACAATCTGCCGGATTTAAGCTGTATTCAGTTTGGCCTTCCATCGTTCAAAATAAAACCCAGTTATATCTGTATACACATAAAAAGATATTGTTAAGTATTGTACTGATTGATACCTGGGGGAGAAGAATGTATCAAAAATTCTATGCGTTGTCTGCAGGTAATAATGCCATCAGCATTGATTGCGAAGGATTACCTGCCGGTATATATAATTTGGCAGGATTTACTGACGGGCTACAAGTCTTGTTGCATAGCATTATAAAGCAATGACACTGAAAAACACGGGCTTATATCCTGTAATAATTTTTACAGGATATTTTTTGTGTATATGTGGAAAATAATGTGACGGTATAAGTGCTTTTAGTGTACAGCTGTTTTAAGTTTTGGTGTATCTTTCCGCTGTATTTTATCTTGTTTATCCACCCCATTGAAAGCGACTATCGTTCCGTTAACAATGAAATAAGTCGTTATGAAAA
>JBAXET010000166.1:0-6382 GCA_037140275.1 Ferruginibacter sp.
AATATAGCTGCTTCCGGCAAACGGGATCAGTACGTACTGGTCATATCCTCATCCACACAAATAATAAAATCGGCCTTGCCTTTATTTTCGGCTAACAATTTTTTCAGGTCCTGCTGCGAAACAGTGGTAATGGTACCAATATTAATTGAAGGTTGTTTCTTTTTTAAATACCAGTTAATGCCATCATAGTTTTCAGAATGGTAGCTGCCGTTAAAATGCAGAAATATAGTGCCCGGGGTAATATTTTGTAAAATAAAATAGCCCATGGTAGCGTCTTTTGTAGCCTGCGCTTTGGGTAAGTTAGATCCACCATGTCCGCCCATCATCTTTACCATATTTACATAGCCTGGTAAGGTAGAATCGTAATCCATTGGCAAAGGAGCCATCCATGCTTTTTCTGTTGCAGGAATGGTATCTAATGCTTCAAATCCTTTTTTAGATACCAATGACGCATACTTACGGGGAATATTAGTGGCAATAAAAGGATATTTTTTTTCTTTGGCAAAATTTACCAGCGGAGCATAATCGGTTTTATAATTGTTCCATAATCTTGCAGCAGAATCTAATCCTTTGGCAGAGATTTTTCCGGCTAAATAATTATTTAATGGCAACTGGTTATCGGCTTCAAACATTTCGGCACCCAGTACCAAAGGTTTTACGGCCGACAATTCTTTAGCTACTGTTAATTCCAACCAGTGAGAAATAGGGTTATTATGAAATTCACCAAACATCACCACATCTTTTTCTGCCAGCACTTTCATCATCTTTTTAAAAGATACTTTTTTGCCTTTGGCATTGTACAATACATAGGCAGGTTTATTTTGCGCAAATAATATATTGACAGCAAATAAGAACAGCGCACTGAGTAATATCTTTTTCATAATTGAAGCTTGAAACGGAAAGATAAAAATTACTGCGCAGATAGCAGCAAATAATTACACATGTATTTTAATACAGTAAATAGGGCTGCATAGTCTGTTGCCATGCTGCAGTAATATTGGTGTCAATGAACTGTTGTGTAAGTATGGTTTCAAATGCATGCGATATGCCCAGTAACTTATCTAAATGTGCAGCACCGGTTGGGTTAGCTACTGTAGTATATAATCTTTCTTTTACGGCTGTTGGATACAAGCTGCAAATGGTTTGTATTAGGGCAATGCCGGTTTGTACCGGTTTAAACACCGTATCATCTGTTACAAAAAACTGCAGGCCATTGCAAACTTCGCCGGCATATAAGCCGCTTTCAGGTGTATAACTGATGGCTATTGAACTGAATCCTGCACAATTTATTTTTTCAAAAACAGCCTGTAATAGGGACGCATTAATCCATGGTGCCCCGCAGCAATGAAAGGGTTGGTTGGTACCGCGACCTTCATTTACATTGATGCCTTCCAGCAAGCCCATACCGGGATATAAAAGGGCAGTGCTTTGCTGTTGTATTGCAGGGGAAGTGGGTGTAAACACAAAGCCGTTGGCAAATTGTCTGACCCAGTGTTGTATCGGAATTATTTTTAATTGTACATTATGTATTCTGGTAGCGGCAAAATATTGTGCCAGTTCACCCAAACTGCAGCTATGCCTTACAGGTATGCTATACCTCCCAATAAAAGAACTGCATGTTGCCTCATCGAGTAATGGACCTTCTGCTATTGTCAGATTACCGCTTATTGGATTGGGTCTGTCTGCAATGATCAGTAATGTATTGGTAGCTGCGCATGCTTCCATTACATGGGTCATCGTCCACAGGTACGTATAAAAACGGGTACCCACATCGGGGATATCAAATACTACCACATCAATATCAAATAAATCTTCTGCCGAAGGGGCAAGCTTTTCGCCATATAAACTTATGATGGGCAAACCGGTTAACTCATCCATGGCATCATGCTGGTAACTGCCATCTTCTCCATTAGCATTTAATCCATGCTCAGGCGAAAATAATTTTATCAGTGTAAAATTATTTTTTAAAAGTGCCGCTCTTGAAGCAATACCATCTGCAGTAACTGATGCTGTATTGCATACCAATGCCATTCGTTTGCCTGCATACTGCGCCTGTTGTTGAAGCAGTATGTCAATACCAAATAATACGTGGGCTGTTTGGGGCATGTGTAACAAAATAAAGCTTTATTTTTTTCTTACGTAACTTTCGGCTTCTAAAATTTATTCATGCACTATAAAAAAATTGCACTTGTTTTTTTGATTATCCTCATCGGTTACAGCTGCAATAATAAATATGCAGCTACTAACCGCAGTTATAAAAAACAGGTAAAGGATTTTGCCAAAAATTTGCGTCGGCAACCTGCAGCGGTAGACAGTGCAAGCATGGCTGCACAATGGGTGGGCACTACAAATTTTGGCATTCGTAAGCCCGGTTTTGTAATCATACATCATACGGCACAAAATGCCTGCGACAGTACCCTGCGCACATTCACTTTACCCCGCACACAGGTAAGTGCACACTATGTAATTTGTAAAGACGGCACCATACATCATATGCTGAACGATTATTTGCGGGCCTGGCATGCGGGCAACAGCAAATGGGGCAATATGACGGATATCAACAGCAGCAGTATTGGTATTGAACTGGATAATAATGGCAGCGAAGCTTTCAGTGATGCACAGATCAGCAGTCTGCTGCAGGTATTAAAAAAATTAAAGAAAGACAACGCCATTCCGGCAGCTAATTTTATTGGCCATGCAGATATTGCACCTAAAAGAAAAAATGATCCCAATAAATATTTCCCCTGGCAATTACTGGCGCAGAACGGATATGGCAATTGGTACGATACAGCAAAAGTAAATGACTTGCCAGCAGATTTTAATGCAGTGCAATCTTTACGCATTATTGGCTATGATACCCGCGATTCCATTGCTGCCATCAAAGCGTTTAAACTGCATTTTGTGCAAAACGATTCCACCACTATAATAACTGAAGGGGTTAAAAAAATAATTTACGACCTTAGTAAGCGGTATTAAAAAAGGCGACCTTTTGGGTCGCCCTTTTTAATGATACTATTTTTACTGTGCTTTCTTTACACCCAGCAATTCTATTTCAAATACCAGTGTTGATCCGCCGGGGATTTCGCCATAATCATTAGGGCCATAACCAATGGTATACGGCACATAAAATTTATATTTAGAACCGATATGCATTAACTGCAATCCTTCCGTCCAGCCCGGAATAACATTACCTAAAGGAAATGTTGCCGCTTCACCTCTTTTATAAGAGTTGTCAAATTCTTTACCGTTTAAAAAAGTACCCATATAATTGCAGGTTACCGTATCTGCAGCAGAGGGCATATCACCGGTGCCTTCTTTAATCACTTCATATTGTAAACCGCTGGGTGTAATTTTAACTCCTGCCTTGCTTTTATTCTTTACCAAAAAAACCTTGCCTTCTTCTATTGCAGGCTTAGATTTTTGTTCCTGAGAACTTTTCATAAATGTATTCATGCAGGCATTGGCAGCTGCATCATCTAATAAAACTTTTTTGCCACTCAATATATCATCGATGGCTTTGGCAACAATCGTTGCGTTTACACTGGTAATACCCTGTTGCTTATAAAAGTTAGCTACACTTACGCCAATAGCATAACTGGCAGAATCTTTAATATTTTTTAATGTTACAGCTGGTTTTGCCGCTGGTTTTGCCACAGGCTTTTTGGTTTGGGCCATCGCAGTGCTGCAGGCCGCTGCTACTAAAACTGATAATACAATACGCTTCATAAATTAATTTTTAAGACGCCAAAAATAAGGCAGAAAGGGCAGCTAACCGCATTTTGAACATATAACTAAAATCCTGATGGGATACTACTTGCTAACATATAAATAATATGGCGGCATCCGGTACTGCAAACAGATTTACTACCTTAGCAGCCTAATTACACTCACATGAAAAAAAATGTATCGATTGTATTTCTGCTGCTGACTTCGCTCAGCATTTTTGCGCAAAAAGAACTCACTCTTCCTAATGGATGGAGTTTAAGTCCGGCCGGAAGAAGCCTGCCACTGGGCGATCTGCCGCTGAATATGGCAGTGAGTAAATCTCAAAAATTAATGGCCGTAACCAATAACGGACAAGGCAAACAATCCCTTCAGCTGATTGATGTTAAAACAGAAAAAATACTGGACAATATTATTATTAAAAAAAGCTGGCTGGGATTAAAATTCAGCAGTGATGAAAAATATTTATTTGCCAGCGGAGGTAACGATAACTGGATTTTGCAATACAGCACGGCTAACAATAAGCTAACTCTTACCGACAGTATTAAGCTGGGTACAAAATGGCCTAATAAAATTTCTCCTGCAGGAATTGAAATAGATGACGCCAAAAAAATACTGTATGTGGTTACCAAAGATGATAATTCTTTATACATCATCAGTCTTACCGATAAAAAAATTATACAGCAGGTGCCTTTAGAAGCAGAAGCCTATACCTGCGTATTATCGCCCGATAAAAAGCAATTGTACATATCCATTTGGGGAGCAAAAAAACTGGTGGTGTTTAATACCATTGATAAAAAAATAACCGCTTCAATTAATGTGGGGGAACATCCTAATGAATTGTGTGTATCTAAAAATGGCAAATATTTATTTGTGGCCAATGCACTCGATAATTCAGTGGATGTAATCAGTGCCAAACAAAATAAAGTAATTGAAACATTAACTGCTTCTTTATATCCTGATGCACCGCAGGGCAGTACCACCAACGGACTGGCATTAAGTGCCGATGAAAAAACATTGTTTATTGCCAATGCCGATAATAACTGTTTGGCTGTATTTAATGTGGCAGTACCGGGCAAATCTGTATCCAAAGGATTTATTCCTGTGGGCTGGTATCCAACCTGCGTAAAAGTGATCGCCCAAAAAATATTTGTTACCAATGGAAAAGGCTTTTCTTCTTTTGCTAATCCAAGAGGACCTCAGCCGGTAAAACGAAAAGTGAAGTATCAGGGTGATGATAATGGCGATAATCAATACATTGGTGGATTAATGAAGGGCAGCATGAGCATTATTGATATGCCTACCGAAAAACAACTGAGTGCGTATTCTCAACAGGTATATAAAAATACTCCTTATACTAAAGAAAAAGAATTATTGTCACAGGGTGAAGAAGGTAATCCTATTCCTAAAAGAGTTGGCGATAAATCGCCTATTAAATATGTGTTTTACATCGTTAAAGAAAACCGTACTTACGATCAGGTATTAGGCGATGTTAAAGAAGGCAATGGCGATACATCATTGGTATTATTTGGCGAAAAAATTACACCCAACCAGCATAAGCTGGTAAAAGATTTTGTATTGCTGGATAATTTTTATGTGGATGGTGAAGTAAGTGCTGATGGACATAATTGGAGTTTGGGCGGTTATGCTACTGATTATTTAGAAAAAAACTGGGTAACCAGTTATGGCGGTCGTGGCGGCGGGTATGATGCAGAAGGTACCAGAAAAATAGCCAACAGTAAAGGCGATTTTATTTGGGGAGCCTGCAGAAAAGCCGGCGTAAGTTACAGGACTTACGGTGAATTTGCTGATGACTATAAAGCTAATATACCGGTACTTGAAAATCATTTTTGTCCTTATTATACCAGCTGGGATCAAAAAGTAAGAGATACCACCAGGGTTAATCAGTGGAAAAGAGATTTCGACAGTCTGGTTGCCATCAATGCTTTACCACAGATGAATACCCTGCGTTTGATTAATGACCATACAGAAGGTATGAGTAAGGGAAAGCCTACACCATTTGCACATGTGGCCGATAATGATTTAAGTGTGGGTATGTTCATAGAATTTTTAAGTAAGAGCAAAATATGGAATGAAAGTGTAGTGTTTATTTTAGAAGATGATGCACAAAATGGTCCCGATCATGTGGATGCACACCGCAGTCCGGCTTATGTGGTAGGGCCATATGTAAAACGTAATTTTGTAGATCATACACCTTACAGTACCACGGGCATTTTAAGAACCATGGAATTGATTTTAGGCATTGCTCCAATGAGCCAGTATGATGCAGCGGCTACACCTTTATGGCGTTGTTTTACTGCTAACCCTGATTATACACCATACACAGCAGTAGCTGCGCAGGTAGATATCACCGAAAAAAATATGGTATGGAATGAATTGTCGCAGCGCTCCGCACAATTTGATTTAAGTAAAGAAGATCGTGTACCCGATTTAGAATTTAGTGAAGTGATATGGAAAGGAGTGAAGGGTTTGCATAGTGTAATGCCTGCACCACGCAGAGCGGCATTTATAAAAGTGGGCGCGGGAGATGATGATTAACAATTAACAATTAATAATTAGTAATTGGCGGGTACTTAAAAGTGCTCGCTTTTTTTGTCGTTTGTCGTTTGTCGTTTGTCGTTTGTCGTTTGTCGTTTGT
>JBAXET010000167.1:0-6304 GCA_037140275.1 Ferruginibacter sp.
GGTGTGGAAGAAAGAAGGATTTTAAAGGGAGAAGGGCTGGCCACCAGCGATATGGGCGCCCCTGCTGTTTTGGATCTATGTAAAAAACGCGGTATCGATCCTGCTGAAATTGACTGTTTAATTTGTGCTACGGTAACTCCAGATATGTTTTTTCCGGCTACTGCAAATATCATTTGCGATAAAGTGGGAGCTAAAAATGCTTTTGGTTTTGATGTGGCTGCTGCCTGTTCAGGATTTTTATTTGCTTTAACTACCGGTGCTTCTTTTATTGAAAGCGGCCGCTACAAAAAAGTAGTGGTGGTGGGTGCAGATAAAATGAGCAGCATAGTGGATTACAGCGACCGTACTACCTGTATTATTTTTGGCGATGGTGCCGGTGCCGTTTTACTGGAAGTAAGTGAAGATGGCAATGGGGTGTTAGACAGTATTTTAAAAAGTGACGGCAGCGGAAAGAATTTTTTACATATGAAAGCCGGTGGCTCTGCCAAACCATCCACTGTGGAAACGGTAATGGCTAAAGAGCATTATATTTATCAGGAAGGACAGAGTGTATTTAAATTTGCCGTTAAGGGTATGGCTGATGTTAGCTATGAATTAATGCAGCGCAATAATTTAACTGCCGATGATATTGCCTGGCTGGTACCGCATCAGGCTAACCTGCGTATTATTGATGCCACGGCCAATCGAATGGGCCTTAGTAAGGATAAAGTAATGATCAATATTCAGAAATACGGTAATACCACAGCGGCCACTATTCCATTATGTTTATGGGATTGGGAAAAACAATTGAAAAAAGGCGACAATGTTATCCTTGCAGCTTTTGGTGGTGGTTTTACCTGGGGAGCCACCTGGATAAAATGGGCATACAACAGTTAAGCAGGTTTGGGCATCTTATTCATACATTCTGCCTGTAAATTCAGGTGATATACAAACAGTACTATGAGAAAATATTTTTTACTGGTATGTATTGGCATGGCTTTTTTTGAGGTTAACAGCTATGCGCAGTTTTCGAGGTATATCATCCGTTTAAAAGATAAGGGTACCAGTCCATATAGTATCAGCAATCCATCGCAGTATCTTACTGCAAGGGCCATACAGCGCAGAACAAGATATGCCATTGCCATAGATTCACTTGATCTTCCTATTACACCAAGATATATCGACAGCATTCGTTTAGCGGGTGCTGTTACTGTTTTAAATAGTTCTAAATGGTTGAATCAGGTGGCCATTCAAACTACAGACGCCGCAGCATTAAGTAAGATCAATGCTTTTCCGTTTGTTATCAGCAGCAGTGCTGTTGCTGCAAAACCGCAGACCGCTGATATTCCGGTGAATAAAAAACTGGATGGCCCTGTTGAAACAGATGGCCCCTCACCGGTGCCGAATACGGTATTGGGAGATTATTATAATTACGGACTTTCTTACGGACAGGTGCATTTGCACAACGGAGAGTTTTTGCATAACCGTGGCTTCAGAGGGCAGGGTATGCAGATGGCTGTTTTGGATGCCGGATTTTATCATTATTTAAGTCTGCCTACATTCGACAGCATCAGAAATAATAATCAGGTTTTAGGTACCTGGGATTTTGTTAGCGGTAATGCCAGTGTGGATGAAGACCATCCGCATGGTATGAATTGCCTCAGTACTATTGCCGCCAATATGCCCGGCACATTTATGGGAACGGCCCCCAAAACATCATTTTATTTATACCGTACCGAAGATGTGGCAACTGAATACCCTATTGAAGAACAGAACTGGGCTGCAGCTATTGAACGGGCTGATAGTTTGGGCGTGGATATTTGTTCCACTTCTTTAGGTTATACCACATTCGATAATGCCACATTCAATTATACTTATGCCAATATGAATGGCAATACCACCATGATTGCAAGATCTGCAGATATGGCTGCAAAAAAAGGTATGCTCATTGTTGTTGCAGCAGGTAATGAAGGCGGCAGCAGCTGGCATTATATTAGCACCCCTGCAGATGCTGACAGTGTACTTTCTGTTGGAGCCGTAAGCAGTGCAGGAAATATTGGTGGTTTCAGCAGTTATGGGCCCAGCAGCGACGGGCAAATAAAACCATCAGTAGCTGCTGTTGGTGTAAGTGCCGTAATTGCCAATACGGTTAATGGCCAGCCAACATTTGGTAGCGGCACTTCTTTTGCCTGCCCCAATATGGCAGGATTAAGTACCTGCTTATGGCAGGCATTCCCCGAAGTGAATAATATGAATATCATTGCTGCTTTGCAACAATCGGCTAACCGTGCCGGTAACCCTGATGACAGAACAGGCTATGGCATTCCTGATATGAAGAAGGCATTTGTATCACTGATAAAACAATTATTTACACAACAAATTTCGCAAACCAATTGCAGCGCCAAACTGCAGTGGACGGTAAAAACAGATTCGGTAATCAGTATTGTAGTGGAAAGAAAACTGGCTGCTGAAATTAATTACACTGCAATCAATACACAAAATTCAACCGGTGCATTTACTGCAAGAAATTTTTCTTTTACAGATGACCTGTCAGCTATAAACAGTACAACCATTAAGTACCGGATTAAAATGAACATTGCTGCAGATACCAGTTTTTATTTAGATTCTGCATCAGTGAATTTTGTACCCAAGCCTAATTTAGGTACCGATAAAAATATTACTGTTTGCAGAGACAGCAGTATCAACCTGACTAATTTATTTGCTACCACCGGCCTCACTACAGCATGGACTATTGGCGGCAATACCGTGAGCACCCCTGCTGCAATAATTACTGCAGGCACTTATCAATTAATAGTATCCAATGTATCGGGCTGTGCAGATACCGCATTGGCAAACGCCAGTTTTTTACCCAAGCCAAATTTGGGTGCAGATAAAACTGTTACCAAATGCAGCGACAGCAGTACTAATTTAAATACCCTGTATACGCTAACAGGATTAAGCAGTGTATGGAAGTTAAATGGCAGTACAGTTGCTAATCCTGCTGCAGTAATTACTGCGGGCGTTTATCAGTTAATGGGCACCAATGCATCCGGCTGTGCAGATACCGCATTGGTTACAGTAGTAAACGATGTATTGCTTTGTCCTATGCCGAAAGAAAAAATTACCATCAGTCCTAATCCGGTAACTGATCACTTAACCATTGCAGTTATAAGAATAGCTGCAGTAAAAACAGAGATCACCGTACATAACGCAACAGGTCAAAAAGTATACAGCAGTATAACACAGCAGGCAGCAGGCGGACAAACTTACAGCATACCCATGAAGCAACTTGCAGGAGGCATTTACTACGTGACCATCAAATTGAACGACAAAAAGGAAATCACCAAAAAGATACTGCGGCAATAATTATTTAGTAAACACTGCTACAAACATGCAATCGGCTTTTTTATCATAGCCTTTTAATAATTCCATATGCAGTAATTGTAAATGAAACTCTTCTTTAATAAAATTAGCCACGTCTTCATTTTCTTTTTTAAAAACAGAGCAGGTAATATAAATGAACAAGCCGTCTTTCTGAAGATGCGGAATTACATTCGACACGATTTTCTTTTGCCTTTGGGCATACTCATCAATCTGTTCGGTTTTAAAAAAGAAAAGGTTTTCGGGAGTGCGGCTCCAGGTACCACTGCCGGTACAGGGCGCATCGCAAACAATCAGCTGGTACTGATTGGTACCGTCATCTTGTTTATGGCCTTTGGCCGATATAGCAGGAAACTGAAATGCATCTGTATTCAAATCTGCAATAAAATAATTGTAATTTTTTATACCGGCTTTTGTAAACCGCTGGTGCAGGTTTAATAAAATACTGAGCCTGATATCTGAAACGGTAAGCTCCACATTTCTTTTAAGCACATCATACAGCAAAATAGATTTACCACCGCTTGCCGCACAGCAATCCCATGCTGTAACGGGCTTTTTACCCACCGCAAAATTTTTCAAAAAATTAAATACCTGCTGGCTGTTATAATCCTGTATCACAGCATCTCTGTCGGCATCAATAATGTCATCCAGTTTGGTGGCATTGGATAAGGCAATACTTTCATCATCAATAATGGAAAGCGGAATTTTGGCTTTCTGTAATTTTTGTACCAGTATATTTTTTTTATTGGGCCTGATGCGTAAAAACAGTTTGGGTTGTTTTAAAAAAGATTCGCAGAACATTTCGTGATGTACAGCAGCAGTTATTTCTGCCTTAAAAGGAAACACTTTTTTAACCGGAAACTGTACCATTTTAATTTTATCGGCAACAGGCTTAGTAATATCTGCAGCCCATTCCGGTTTTAACGTAGCTACCACATCATTATAAAACTGTTCGCTTAAAAACACGCCCTTTAAAATATCTTCTTCGATGTTTACCGAAACAGCTTTACCCAAACGGTAATATCCGTAACAGAGTGCGGCTATTTGCCTTCTGTCGGTAGACCCGTATTTTTTATTGGCTGCAAAAAATTTCTTTAAATATGAAGACAGCGGTTCCTCTCCCTGGTAAGATTCGATGATCTTGATAGCAGTATTTAAATAGGATTGGTGACGCATGGTTACAAAAATAAAGCCTGCAGCGGTACTACAGGCCTGAAAAACGTTTAATTTGTTTTTATATTATAGTTCCAGCAGGCTCTTTACAGGATCTTTACCAAACAATAACAATGCCGGATTCTCCAGTAATTCTTTTACCCGTATTAAAAAACTAACCGATTCTCTGCCATCAATAATACGGTGGTCGTAACTTAAAGCCAGGTACATCATGGGCTTAATTACCACCTGACCGTTTACTGCCATTGGCCTTTGCAAAATATTATGCATACCCAATATTGCCGATTGTGGAATATTAATAATAGGTGTACTCATCATAGAACCAAAAATACCCCCATTGGTAATGGTGAAAGTACCTCCGGTCATTTCTTCAATAGTTAATTTATTGTCTTTTGCTTTTGTAGCCAGTTCCACTACTTTCTTTTCAATAGCTGCCATACTTAAACTTTCGGCATTTCTTATTACCGGAACAACCAATCCTTTAGGTGCACTTACAGCAATAGAGATATCGCAGTAATCGTGATAGATAATATTTTCGCCATCGATATAGGCATTTACCGAAGGCCATTCCATTAAAGCATAGCTGCAGGCTTTGGTAAAGAAACTCATAAAGCCCAGGTTAACGCTATGGGTTTCTTTGAATTTATCTTTGTATTTGGCCCTGATATCCATTATGGCAGTCATATCCACTTCATTAAAAGTGGTGAGCATGGCTGTGGTATTTTTTGCTTCCACCAATCTTCGGCTGATGGTTTTACGGAGATTACTCATTTTCTCGGGCCTGTCGGCACGACCAAATAATTCCACACCGGGTTTTATACCAGGATTATTAAGTGCTTCTAAAACATCCTGCTTTAAAATTTTTCCGTTGGATCCAGATGGTGTAACAGATTTAACATCCACTTTTTTATCGGCAATGATGGCTGCGGCTACTGGTGTTGCTTTGGTATCGGTTTGGGGTTGGTTGTTTGTGGTTTGTAGTTTGGGGTTTGTGGTTGGTGGTTTACTGTCATCTGTCATCTCCCCACTAATCACTCCTTCCGGTTTTAGAGCTTCGGTATCAATACTGCACACCACATCGCCAATTTTAAGGGTATCCCCTTCTTTGGCAATAATGGTTATGGCACCGGCCTGTTCGGCATTGAGTTCAAATGTAGCTTTTTCACTTTCCAGTTCTGCTATTACTTCATCACGATTAGCCCATTCGCCATCTTTTTTAAGCCATTTTACCAGCGTAACTTCACTAATAGACTCTCCTACTGTTGGAACTTTTATTTCAATTGCCATTTATATTTTTTTATTCGTGCTGCAAATTTCGGGGAAAATAAAGGATTATTAAAAATTGATTTAACTAAAAGACAACAATAACACAGATGAAAAGTTTAGCCCTGCATGCACGCACAAAAAAACCGCAAGAGGGTTCTGTTGCGGCTTCAATACATTGTACAATTAGCAAGTTTATCCTCCCAAATAGGTTTTTAGCAATTTACAACGGGAGGCGGTTCTTAATTTAGTAATGGCTTTATCTTTGATTTGCCTAACCCTTTCGCGGGTAAGGTTAAAGCGTTCGCCAATATCTTCGAGGCTGAGTGCATGATCGATACCGATGCCGAAAAAATAGCGGATTACATCTTTTTGCCTTTCGGAAAGCGTACTCAGGGAGCGTTCGATTTCGGTTTTTAATGATGCCTTAAATGCCAGTTCATTATCGGTACTTACTGCATTAGGATTAATCATTACATCCATCAGGGTACTGTCTTCTCCATCTGAT
>JBAXET010000168.1:0-6290 GCA_037140275.1 Ferruginibacter sp.
AAAAAACATATTGAAGCATTAGAAGCAAGACAATTGGTGGCTATAAGAAATGAATTGTTACAAAAAGATGAAATCATCAATAATGTAACTTTTATTGGATCGATAGTGGAAGTAAGCAGTGCCGATGCATTGAAGAAATTGTGTTTCGACCTCAAGAATAAACTGCACGATCATGTGGCGGTACTTTGTGCCAATATAGACGGTAAACCATTTGTTGCGGTAGGCATTAGTGATACAGTGGTGGTGGCAAAAAATTTAGACGCCGGTAAAATCATTAAAGAACATATTGCCCCAATAATAAAAGGCGGCGGCGGCGGACAAAAAACATTAGCTACTGCAGGCGGACAGGATGTAAGCAATTTAAATGGGGTGATTGAGAAAGTGAAATCATTGTTATAGTAAAACTGCAATTTCAATTTTTATAAAGGGAAGTTGATTGCTTCCCTTTTATTTTTCATGCACATATTGACAATCTGGCTTCGCAGCATGTGCTGCAAAAAATAGGCATGCAGTTCATTAAAGAAGAAGTAGCAGATAACTGCCCGGTGAAAACATATACTATTACCAAGCCTGCGGAATAAGCTCCCGCAGATCTCACAGATCACACAGAATGGATATAATATCTGCGGCTTCAGCGAAATCTGCGGGAGAATAAAAAAATATATTCCTTAAATGCTCCGAGAAATCTGCGGGAGAACTAAAAAAATGTTAAAGCCCCAAATTTATCTCCGAAATATTTCGTAATTAAAAAATCTTCCCTACATTTGATGTACTAAACATTTCGTACATAAAAATATAAGTCATGAAAAAGGTATTATTAATTGCTGCGGTGCTGGGTTTTACCTCACTAAGTTACAAAGCAGTAGCACAGGAAGAAAAACCAGAGATCAAAGAGAAAAAGGAAAAGAAAGAAGTTAAAGAGCGAAAAGAGAAAAAGGAAACTCAGGAGATCATCATCCGTAAAAAAGGAGATAAAGACACCAAGGTTACAGTGGAAATCAAAGGCGATGTGGTTACCATTAATGGTAAGCCTTTGGATGAATTTAAAGATGGTGATATCACCATTAACAAAAGGGATATCAGAATTTTTGATGGCCAGCATAATTTTACTGTAGTACCCGATGATATGGAAATGTACTTTAACGGTCCGTTAAATGGCAATATCGCCAGCAGTCCCGGAAAGCCAAAGGCATTTTTAGGGGTTACAACCAGTACAGTTAATAATAACGATAAAAAATCTGACGGTGCGGTAATTACTGCAGTAACAGATGGCAGTGCTGCAGAAAAAGCAGGCTTAAAAGAAGGGGATATCATTACAAAGATCAACGATAAAAAAGTAGAAGGCCCGGGTTCAATTGCCGAAGTGGTGGGTTCATTTAAACCAAAAGATGAGGTAACAGTATATTACAAAAGAGACGGAAAAGAAAAATTGGCTAAAGCGGTATTGGGCGAAACCAAATCGAATATGAATTTGGCCTATAATTTCAGTTGGCCAAGAGGTAATGGAAATCTGCGTTCCGTTCCCGGTGTACCAATGCCACCTTCAGGCTATACAATGCCAAGAGTACAGGAATGGAATAGTGAGGGATTTGACCAATTGGAAAAACTGAATAACTTAAAATCTATAGAAGGATTTTCTCTCTTTCCCCGTCAGCAAAAACTGGGTTTAAAAATTCAGGATACTGAAGAAGGTGATGGCGTAAAAGTACTGGATACCGATAAAGACTCTCCTGCGGAAAAAGCCGGACTTAAAAAAGATGATATCGTTACAGAAATTGGCGGTGTAAAAGTTACCAATACCGATGATGCCAGAGAGCAATTACAGGAAAATGCTGAAAAATCAACCTATACCATTAAAGCAAAACGCAATGGTACAGAAATGAGTTTTAATATTAAGATCCCTAAAAAATTAAAAACAGCGGATTTATAAATTATACAGCCATAGTGAAACAAAAGAGCCCCGGTTATTCCGGGGTTCTTTTTTGCCGGGAAGACAGGAAGACGTTTGTATTTGATTCTACGACTTCCTGCCTTTCCGGCTATATTTCAGCAGTAATTCTTAAAGGTAAACTGTCTTACATTTGCAAAGTGAAAAATAACGATAAATACCAGGTAGTAATTGGGCTTGAAGTACATGCCCAGTTGCTCACTAAAAGTAAATTGTTTTGTGGCGACAGTGCTTCTTTTGGCGGTCAACCCAATACCCATATCAGTCCCATTACAATGGCGCATCCGGGCACATTGCCCAAGATGAACCGCAAAGCCATTGAGTATGCCATTAAATTAGGCCTGGCCCTACATTGTGATATTGAACAGCATAATTATTTTGCCCGTAAAAATTATTTCTATCCCGATTTGCCCAAAGGCTATCAGGTAAGTCAGCATACCACCCCTATTTGTAAAAATGGTTATGTTACTATTAAAACAGAAGACGGTGAAAGGCAAATCTTACTCAATCGTATTCATATGGAAGAAGATGCCGGTAAAAGCTTACACGATGTGGATGATAAGTATACCTGTATTGATTTAAACCGCGCCGGTGTTCCTTTACTGGAAATTGTAAGTGAACCCAACCTGCACAGCAGTGATGAAGCTTTTGCCTATGTTACCGAATTACGCCGATTAGTTCGCTGGTTGGATATCTGCGATGGTAATATGGAAGAAGGCAGTATGCGTTGCGATGCCAATATTTCTATACGTTTAAAAGGAGAAACTACATTAGGTACCAGGGTAGAAGTAAAAAACCTGAACAGCATCCGTAATGTAAAAAGGGCCATTGATATTGAAGTGGCCCGTTTAATAGAGATTACCGAAAGCGGCAACAGCATTGTTCAGGAAACCAGAAGTTTTGATGCAGATAATAATACCACATTTTCGTTACGCAGTAAAGAAGATGCAGATGATTACCGGTATTTTCCGGAGCCTGACCTTACCCCGTTTTTTATTGCCAATGAATTTTTGCAAAGTATAAAAGAATCGATTCCTGCATTGCCCGAAACTCTGGAAAAGAAATATCAGGAAGTATTACACTTGCCTGCAAATGATGTGCAGGTAATCTGCAGCGATAAAGAAACCGTATATTATTTTGAAGCTATTATTAAAAACACCAGCAATTATAAAGCTGCTGCCAACTGGCTGCTTGGTCCGGTGAAAAGTAACATTAATCACACTCAAACCGGTATAAAAGATTTTATTTTACCTGCAGAAAAAATTGCACAATTAATACAATTGGTAGACGAAGGGAAAGTGAGTTTCAGTAATGCGTCAACCAAAATATTTAATGCATTACTTACTGCTGCTGATAAAGAACCAATGCAGGTTGCCATAGAACTCAATTTGATTCAGGAAAGCGATTCGGGTTCTGTAGTAGCATGGGTGGAAGAAGCCATTACAAAAATGCCGGACAAAGTAAAAGAATACAAAAGTGGTAAAAAAGGATTGATTGGCTTGTTTGCAGGAGAAGTAAAAAAACTAAGCAAAGGAAAAGCTGATATGCAATTGGTAAATAAAATTTTAGCAGATAAATTAAACGCCTCATAATGAACATAACAAAAACACTGCTGGCACCGCTTGTACTTCTTGCTTTATTCTCCTGTAATTCAAATGGAGAAAAAGGAAAGTTTACAGTTAATGGCCAGCTGAAAAATGCCCCCGATCAGAAAGTATATTTAGAACAGGTATACTTTAATCAGAAAGATCCTGAAATACTGGATACTGCAGAATTAAAAAACGGAAAATTTACTTTAACTGGCCTTGCTGCAGAAGAAGGGTTATACAGAATAAAGCTGGAAAAAGTTAACCGTGGTTTCCTTTTTATTAATGATAAAAACAGCATCAGTTTTACTGCCGACCTGAACGACATGAGTTTAAAAGGGCCTGTGTTTTCTACTGCCGCAAACAGTTCATTATTAAATTTCATCAGCAGCAGCGACAGTCTTTTAAAAAAATTGCAAAATGCTGATGCTGCATTAAATCAGCTGCAACAAAATGGTGTAAAGCAAACGGATAGTATTGTAGTGGTTGCAGAAACCGAATTCAATATGGCAAGAGAAGCCATGACGATTTACTGTTTTAAATATGCCGATACAGTTAAAAGTCCGGTACTGGCATTGTTCACTACTACTGCCGCACCTGTTGATTTGGAAAAAATACAGCTCCCGCTTCAAAATCTGGCCAAACGTTTCCCCAATCATAATGCCACGATTTTGCTAACCAATATGGCCAAGCAACAACTGAGCGCTCAGCAACAGCAGCAACAAAAAGCACAACAGCAGCAGCAAATGGGAAAAATTGCAATAGGTGCAATGGCTCCTGAAATTACCATGAATGATGTAAATGATTTGCCATTTTCATTAAGTCAGTTAAAAGGTAAATATGTATTGGTAGATTTTTGGGCCAGCTGGTGCGGTCCCTGCCGGGGCGAAAACCCGAATGTAGTGGCTGCTTACAATCAGTTTAAAGATAAAAACTTTACTGTGCTGGGTGTATCGCTCGATAAAGATAAAGCTGCCTGGTTACAGGCTATTAAAGATGATGGTTTAGCCTGGAAGCATATTAGTGATCTTAAATACTGGAGCAGTGCAGCTGTTCCATTGTACGGATTAGATGGTATTCCTTATAATGTATTGATAGATCCTCAGGGAAAAGTAATTGCTACTGAATTAAGGGGCCCCGCTCTGGAAGCAAAACTAACAGAGATATTGAAATAAATAATTTATACAACAATAAAAAACTCCAATCATATGATTGGAGTTTTTTATTGAGATGAACTCTGTATTAGTTATCGGTCATCAGCCTGTTCAACGACATTTCGTCGGAACTGATTGGCCAGATATAACCTTGTTCACTTGGTGTTTTAGCTGCAATAGATCCTTTAGCAGGAATAGTTTGCAATAAACGTAATAAATCGGTACTGCGGAAACCTTCTCCCAGTAATTCAATTCTTCTTTCCAGCAGAATTGCAGTTACCAGTTCTGCAGATGTGGTTGCAGTTACAGTAGTTGCTGCATCAGAACGTTTGCGTACCGCATTTACCAGTGCCAAAGCCCTTGCATCAACACCAGATGTATTCGTTCTTGCCAAAGCTTCGGCAAGATTTAATAATACTTCTGCATAACGAATTACAGGCGGATAATCGGTATAAGGAGATGCGCCCTGAAATTTTGAAACGAATCTTTTACCAGTTCCAACATTGGTATAAATTAAAGCAGTTCTTCTTGCATCAGTTGCAGTCCAGTTGGCATTAGCAATAATACCGCTTGTATTTAAAGAATATTCTGCAGAACCTAAACTGCTGCCATTTCTAACCCAGTAAAAACCCAATGGATTTTGAGTACCGGGGTTATCACCACCTGTTGTAGTCATTGGTAAAGAAAAAATAGATTCTGTTGTATTGTAGGTAGTGAATACTGTTGCAATATTAGATTGCAAAGAATCGGCCACACCGGTTAATGCTTTAAATGGTGCTACAGACTGAGAGGCAATTTTATTACCCTCGGTAATTACCGCACTATAGTTACCCATAGTTAAATACACCCTTGTTTTTAAAGCAATAGCAGTATTACGGTTAGCCCTGGTAGTATTCAATTCTGCAGTAGCATTGGTTAAAGGCAGATTAGTTTCTGCAAAATCCAGATCAGCTAAAATTTGAGTGTACACCTGTGCTACTGTACTTCTAGCTAAATCAGATGAACCAGATCCTTTAATACCGGTTAAACGTAAAGGCAAACCGGGTTTGCTTCCGTTACCATCGGCATAAGGTTTTGCATACAATTGCAATAAGCTGTAGTAAGATAATGCCCTGATCAATCTTGATTCTGCAACATAGTTATTGGCTGTTGCAGCTGGAACTATGGTAGCACCTTTTGCAGCCATACCATCATTGAACAGATTACACAGGTTAATAGTGTAATATGCCTGTGACCAAAGATTTTTCACAGAGTTCTGTGAAGTACCGGCACAGTTCAAACTCCATACATCTGAGCCTGTAACCAGGTTGGTAGTTTCATTAATAAAATCTTCTCCTCTTATATCTCCGTAAACGATATACCTGCCACCATAAAAATTACCATTTTTTAATGAGGAGTATAATGAACGAACCTGACCAAGGATACGGTCCGGAGTATCAAATGCTGTTGCATCGGTTACCGATGTTTGAGGAATTGGGGTTAACAGTTCTCTCTTACAGGAAGAAGAGATCAGGATAACCAGTGTTAAGCTGAATATATATTTTATTTTATTTTTCATTCTCGGTGAATTTAGTAGTTATTAAATGGCTAAAATTAAAACCC
>JBAXET010000169.1:0-6215 GCA_037140275.1 Ferruginibacter sp.
GTTTACAGTAATCAAATTGTAATAACATCTATTAAAAACGACAAAACTTTTTTATATGAAATCATTTTCAAAATTCATGTTGTTAATCGGCGCTGTTGGTTTTTTTACTGCCTGTAACAAAGCAGATAATTTAACCAAGGTAGAACCTTTGCCGGTTTATCAATTAGGGGTATCACCGGTACTTACCGGTTCGGTAGCCACTATTGCGGCTTTACCTGCCGACTCTAACAAAAATGCTGTAACGTTCAGCTGGACCAACCCAAAATATGCAACTGATTCTGCAACCTGTAAATACGTTGTTGAGCTGGATTCTACAGGTCGTGGTTTTGCTAAATCTGTAAAGCGTGTAATATCAGGTGCGTTAAACACCACATTTACAGCAAAAGAAATCAATCAGATTTTATTAGGTTATGGTTTCAATTATAATACTGCTTACGATGTTGATGTAAGAGTTACTTCTTCATATGCAAATAATAATGAAGCGTACAAATCAAATACATTAAAAGTAAGGATGACTCCTTATGTAATTCCTCCAAAAGTAGTACCACCGGCTTCAGGTCATATATATCTGGTAGGGGATGCAACTCAGGGTGGCTGGAATAATCCGGTACCCGTTCCCACACAGGAATTTTCAAAAATTGATTCTGTAACTTATGGCGGTATCTTTAATATAGTTGGCGGTAAACAATATCTGGCTTTACCTGTTAACGGTGATTGGAGTCATAAGTTTTCAGTTACAGATAATAGTGTTGCCGGCTTATCAGCAGGCGGTGATTTTGGTTATGATTTTCCACAAAACTTCCCTGGCCCTGCAACATCAGGCTGGTACAGAATTATTTTAAACTTCCAGTCAGGTAAGTTTACTGTTACTCCATTTACTAGTACATTGCCTGACAACTTATTTATTGTAGGTGATGCCACCGCGGGCGGCTGGAATAATCCTGTACCGGTTCCTTCTCAGCAATTAGTACGTTTAAACTCATCTCTGTTTGAACTGACCCTGCCTTTAGTTGGAGGTAAGCAATATTTGTTGTTACCTGTTAACGGAGATTGGGGGCATAAATATGCAGTAGCTGACAATACTATTGTTGGTTTATCTGCAGGTGGTGATTTTGGTTACGACCAATCACAAAATTTCCCTGGCCCTGCAACAAGTGCTACTTATAAACTAAGTGTAAACTTTGCACTGGGTACAACCGGTAAATTCACTGTTAAATAGATGATCATTACATAATGTTCATTTAAAAAATATATGATCCGCCCCGCATAAACGGGGCGGATTTTTATTAAGCAATAAAAATATTAATGATGATTAAGAAGATTTTCTTTGCTGCGGTAATGCTTGCGTTTTGTTACTCTGTAACGGCCCAGCAAAGTTTTAAATGCTATCCCACCAACTGGTTTACCGGAATGAAGTGGAATCAGGTACAACTGATGCTCCATGGTAAAGACATTGCTGCAGGCAATATCAGTATCAGTTATCCCGGTGTTACCCTTAAAAAAATACATAAGGTTGAAAATGCCAATTATATATTTGCAGATATCAGCATTGCTGCAACAGCAAAACCCGGCATCATTAAAATTAAAGCCGGTGAAAACGCTTTTGTAAATTTTGAAATAAAAGCAAGAAGAACAGGCAAAGGAAAAACCTATGCACAGGGTGTAAATGCAAAAGATTTTATTTACCTGATACTGCCCGACCGTTTTAGTAATGGCGATCAGTCTAACGACCGCATTGCCGGCATGAGAGATCAAACATTGAACCGTGATACTATTTACGACCGGCATGGTGGCGATTTAAAAGGCATTCAAAATCATCTGGATTATTTACAAAATCTGGGCGTTACCAGTTTATGGTTAAACCCGGTGTTAGAAAATGATATGCCTTATCGCACAGAACATGGCTATGCGTTTACCGATCATTATACAATTGATCCAAGACTGGGTGGTGAAAAAGCCTATCAAAATTTAATTGATGCGGTACATGCAAAAGGAATGAAAATCATTCAGGATGCAGTATATAATCATGTGGGATTGTATCATTTTACGGTACAGGATTTACCTATGAAAAACTGGTTGAATCAATGGCCCAAATTCACTCAAACCAATTATAAAGATCAATTGGTATTTGATCCCTACGCCAGTACCAATCAATTAAAGCAATTGGCCGACGGATGGTTTACAAAAGAAATGCCGGATATGAATGAGCGCAATCCTTATGTGGCTAATTTTTTAATTCAGCATGCTTTGTGGACGGTAGAAGAATTTGGTATTGACGGATGGCGGATAGATACCTATCCCTACAATGACCTGGAATTTATGAATCGCTGCAATAGCGCCCTAACCAATGAGTTTCCGCAACTCACTATGTTTGGCGAAACATGGGTGCATGGTGTTCCCAATCAATCTTATTTTACTGAAAACAATTACAATATCCCTTTTAAAAGTAACCTGCAGGCTACCTGCGATTTTCAAACATTATGGGGTATTACCGATGCATTGACACGTGATTTTGGCTGGAACGATGGCGTGAATAACCTGTATACCACTTTAGCGCAGGATTTTGTGTATAAAGACCCAATGCGTCAGGTGATCTTTTTAGACAATCATGATTTGTCCCGTTTTTATTCTGTAGTAAATGAAAACACAGATAAGTATAAATGCGGATTAACCTGGTTGCTAACCTGCAGGGGTATTCCTCAAATGTATTATGGCGATGAATTTGCCACCGCAGGTGTTACTTCGCCTAATGATGGTTATGTTCGGTTAGATTTCCCAGGAGGATGGCCCGGTGATATCATTAATAAATTTACCAATGCCGGCCGCACACCAAAAGATCAGGATATTTTTAATTACCTGTTCACGTTGGCTAATTACAGAAAATTGTCTCCTGCTTTAACAATAGGTAAAATGATGCAGTATTACCCGGAGAATGGAGTATATGTGTATTTCAGGTATACCAATACTCAAACTGTAATGGTGATAATGAATACTGCAAAAGAAGAAAAGAAAGTACATCTTGAAAAATATGCAGAACGCCTTAACGGATTTATAAAATACAAAGATGTGATTTCTAAAGAAGAATTGGAGCTGAAGGATATTATGATTGGCTCATATAAAATGCTGGTACTGGAACTGAAAAAATAAAATTTTCGCAATCGTGTACTAATAAAAGGGCTCCAATATTATTGTTGGGGCCCTTAATATATTTTTAATGTAATGCCTTCAAGATCGTTAAAATTTTTGCCTCCGATATATTGTTGAAAAACCGCCCGGTTTCTTTTGCTGGCTAATGCAGCAAGGTGTTTATCATGGTGCAAATCTGTACCGGCAAGTAGGGCCAGCTCATTATCTAAAATATATTTTACTGCTTTTTCTGCCTGCTTGCCATAATAGCCGGTTAAGGATAACAAATTAATCTGCAGCACAAATCCCATCTCAATTAATTCGCTGTACTTGCCCATATTTTGCTGGTAATAATGATACCGCTCGGGATGTGCTAAAATAGGTTTGTATCCTTCTGAAATGATATTAGCAGTTATCTCCTCCAGATTATCGGGTGTGGTGGAATAAGAGATTTCTGTAAGAATAATATTTTTATGTAGGGTGAGCAGGGGTTCTTTTTTACGGAGCAAGTCCATAAAATGATCATCCAGCATATATTCAGCAGCTGCTGTGAGTTCAATATTGATATCGGCTTTGGCACAGGCATCCTGCGTTTTTTTTAATGCATCGGTAATGGTTTCCCGGGTATTTCTGTACATATCGCCAATAATATGCGGCGTGGCAATGGATTTATCAATACCCAAATCGTATAAGCCCTGTATTAACTGAATGGAAGTTTCAATATCAGGGGCGCCATCATCAATACCCGGTAAAACATGGGAATGTATATCCATATTAATGGGTAAGTAATCAGGTATTTTTTGTGGTTCTTTCGACTTCTTAAAAAAATTAAACATGCATTTGGAGGCTATTACATTCAAAAATAATACTCTGTGCTATTTTTTGGTATTATAAATTTCCAACTTATTACTGTAATCAGAACAATAATTATTTTACCGGTAAATACCGGACTAATGATAGTCCTTAAAATCATCGGCAAGCTGCGTAAAAAAATTTACTTTTGCCCATCTAAAAAATAAACAATGAGTAAAGGACCTATTTCAAACTTTATAGAACATCACTACAGGCATTTTAATGCAGCCGCTTTAATGGATGCAGCCAAAGGTTACGAAACCCATCTGAACGAAGGTGGAAAAATGATGATCACCCTTGCCGGTGCCATGAGTACTGCAGAGCTGGGTCTTAGCCTTGCAGAAATGATCAGGCAGGATAAGGTAGCCATCATCAGTTGTACCGGCGCTAATTTAGAAGAAGATATTATGAATTTGGTGGCACACAGCCATTATAAAAGAGTGCCTAATTACCGCGATTTAAGTCCGCAGGAAGAATGGGACCTGCTGGAAAACCACTACAACCGTGTTACCGATACCTGTATTCCCGAAGAAGAAGCATTCAGAAGATTACAGCAACATATTCATCAAATTTGGAAAGATGCAGAGGATAAAGGAGAGCGATATTTCCCTCATGAGTATATGTACAAAATGTTACTGAGCGGTGTTCTGGAACAATACTACGAGATTGATCCAAAAAACAGCTGGATGCTGGCAGCCGCACAAAAAAATATTCCAATTGTGGTACCAGGCTGGGAAGACAGTACGATGGGAAATATATTTGCTTCTTACATAATTAAGAATCAGCTAAAAGCCACTACAATGAAAAGTGGTATTGAATACATGGTTTGGCTGGCCGATTGGTACAGGAATAACAGCAGTGGCAAGGGTGTGGGCTTCTTCCAGATTGGTGGTGGTATTGCCGGCGATTTCCCTATTTGTGTGGTGCCAATGATGTATCAGGATCTGGAATGGCATGATGTTCCTTTCTGGAGTTATTTCTGTCAGATATCTGATTCAACCACTTCTTATGGTTCATATTCAGGTGCAGTGCCTAACGAAAAAATTACCTGGGGTAAATTAGATATACATACTCCTAAGTTCATTGTGGAAAGCGATGCTACTATTGTGGCGCCATTGCTTTTTGCGTGGGTGCTGGGTTGGTAGGTGCCCCTCCGCCCCTAAAGGGGAACTTAGCAGTAAAATAATTACACCATATTTTCTTTAATTAAAAAGAGGCTCTATTGTAAATGGAGCCTCTTTTTATATTTTTATAAGCCGCTACTAATTCGCAGACTCTCGGGTTCCCCCGCCAGCTGGCGGGGGCGGAGGGGCTTACCTCGTCCCCACATTTAGCGGAATATCTCTTTTCAGCATCTCATCTCTGTTAGCAATTTCCCATGCGGTATAAAAAATCATGCGTACTCTTTTCTCATACAAATCCCAGTTGATTTTATCAACGGTGTCTGTTGGTTTATGATAATCTGCTTTAAGCATACCATCATAAAAGAATAAAATAGGAACACCTTTGCGGGCGAAATTATAATGGTCGCTGCGGAAATAAATTCTGTTCTGATCATTAGGATCGTCATATTTATAATCCAGTACCAGCTGCGTATTTTTATTGTTGGCACCTTCATTAATTACTGGCAAATCGCTGCTCAGTTTATCATGACCAATCACATACACATAGTTCATGGTATCAGCAGTTTTGCGTTCGGTATCAATACGGCCCACCATATCAGTATTCAGGTCAACACTGGTTTTGTCTAATGGAAAAACCGGATGGTCACTGTAATATTCACTTCCCCAAAGTCCTTTTTCTTCACCACTAACGGTCATAAATACCAGTGTTCTTCTTGGGCGGTGTCCTTCTGCCGCAGCTTTGGCAAATGCTTCTGCCATTTGAATAACAGCACAGGTTCCGCTACCATCATCATCAGCACCATAATATATTTTACCATCACGCATACCTAAGTGATCGTAGTGTCCGGTTAAAAAAACAAACTCATCTTTTTTATCAGTGCCTTCAATAACTCCCACTACATTACTGGCATTAATTACACTGCGGAATTTATTAAAACTGAAATTGATTTTAACTTTCTTTACCAAAGCACTGGTCTTGAATTGCTCAAAAGCTTTTGCAGATACCAGCAAAGCATCAAATTCGCTTCCCAATATTGATTTTGCAAAGGCATGAGACAGTAAGGCATAATTAATAGCTTTATCGGTGCTTGCAGCGGCTCTTGGAAAATACAC
>JBAXET010000170.1:0-6127 GCA_037140275.1 Ferruginibacter sp.
CCTTACTATGGTCCTGAAACATTAACAGTTAATGGATACGAAGTACTGAATAAATATTTTGATGAACTTTTTGCCAGCAACAAAAAAGTAGTGGCATTTGGAGAAGACCTTGGCTTTATTGGCGACGTTAATCAGGGATTCAGCGGCTTACAGTTAAAATACGGCGAGGGAAGAATTTTTGATACTGCCATAAGAGAATTAACCATCATGGGGCAGGGCATAGGAATGGCTTTACGTGGGTTAAGACCAATTGCAGAAATCCAGTACCTCGATTATTTGTTGTACGGATTGCAACCATTGAGCGATGATTTAAGCACCACACATTTCCGTTCAGCGGGGCAGCAGAGTTGTCCGCTGATAGTACGCACCAGAGGCCATCGTTTGGAAGGTATCTGGCATAGTGGTTCACCCATGGGTATGATCATTAATGCACTCAGAGGAATGTTTGTATGTGTGCCGCGTAATATGGTACAGGCCGTGGGTATGTATAATACGCTGTTACAGGGTAACGATCCGGGCCTGATCGTTGAATGTTTAAATGGATACCGGCTGAAAGAAAAATTACCTACCAATTTATTGGCCTATGCAGTGCCGTTAGGGGTGCCTGAAATCATCAGGGAAGGAACTGATATTACAATTGTGAGCTATGGTTCTACGTTGCGTATTGTACAGGAAGCCGCAGAGCGTCTGGATAAATTACAGATCAGTTGCGAAATCATAGATGTACAAACCTTATTGCCTTTTGATATTCATCACTCCATTGTACAATCATTACAAAAAACCAACCGCATTGTTTTTGTTGATGAAGATGTGCCCGGCGGTGCAGCAGCCTATATGTTCAATAAAGTAATGGAAGAGCAGGGTGGATTCCGCTATCTGGATGTTTCACCCAGAACCATTACAGCAAAAGCACACCGCCCTTCTTACGGAAGTGATGGTGATTATTTCAGCAAACCCAATGCAGAAGATGTGGTGGCTGTAATAAAAGATATGATGAAGGAATAAAAGGAACTCCGCATTAAAAATTTTAAATGAAATTTACTTTATTTCAGGTTGATGCTTTTGCCAATCAATTATTCAGCGGTAATCCCGCTGCTGTAATTCCATTGCAGCAATTTTTAGACAGCTCACTGATGCAAAAAATTGCATTGGAAAATAATTTAAGTGAGACTGTTTTTATTGTGCCTTCGGCAAAAGCTGATGCAGATTACGATATCAGGTGGTTTACTCCCGAAGTAGAAATTAATTTATGTGGTCATGCTACTTTAGTAAGTGCTTATGTACTGTTCCATCATCTTGAATATGATCAACCGGAAATCAGGTTCAGTTCTAAAAGCGGCATTTTAAAAGTAAAAAATGATGGTGAACGTATTGTGATGGACTTCCCCAGCTGGAAACCGGAGCGTATGGAGGAGTATCCTGAAGAGTTAGAACAAATATTAGGGGGTGCAGAAATTGTTGGGGTATACAAATACCGCGATGTTCTGGTAGAATTAGTGGATGAAGAGGCGGTTAAAAATTGTGTTCCTGATTTTTCTTTAATGAAAAAGCATATTGATAAAATGATCATAACTGCTCCAGGCAAGTCTGCTGATTTTGTATCCCGCTTTTTTGCGCCGGGTGCGGGTGTTGATGAAGATCCGGTAACCGGTTCTGCACACTCTCAGCTGATTCCTTTCTGGAGTGAAAAACTATCCCAAAATAAAATGCATGCTTTGCAGCTGAGTAAAAGAGGTGGCGAAATATGGTGCGAACAATTAAATGCCGAAAGGGTTACTATGGCAGGCCAATGTGTTTTTTATATGAAAGGGGAAATAACCCTGCCTAATTAGCCACTTAAACTCCTTAAACTTCCATTAGTAGAATATATAAAGTATTGTTGCGACGAATAGTTGATATTTAATCGTCTAATTATCGTACTTCTAAATACTATATATGCTTTTGAGGCGGATACCCTTTTTATTTTTTTACCTGTTTAATTTTTGGTCATTACAAGCTGCTGCTCAGGAGAAAATTTACTTTGAGCCCAAAACTGCTTTGGGAGGCAGTCAATCTGATTTTATAAGCTGTAAAGGCGTTGTGGTATTTGAAACCACACCCGAAAGCAAATTTGACAGATACAGCAGGATTATTCCCACCAAAAAATATTTCATTGTTTGCGACTACAGCGCAAAAAAAATACTGGTATTTGATAAAAATGGCCGGTTTATCAACAAGCTTAAAAACAAACTTGATCTGGACCGGCTGAATTATAATGAAGCCAATGACCGTTTGGAAGTAGTAGCGCAAAATAAAATGTACCGGCTTACAGATAAAGACGAATCGCAAATTTTAGAAAACTTCAATGACCCCAAAAACAGAAAATACTACAGGAAATATTTTATTGACTTTAGCGATACCCTGCATCTTACCGTTCAAAAACAAAAAATTTCAAGCAGAGATATTCTTAATCCGGTTTCATATACCGATGGTATGCACATTGTAAATCAGGTAACCGTTGATAAAAATTTTGTAAAAGAAGAAGATTATGAGTTAAAGATTTACCGGGGTGATTCCTTGCTGAAACAATATTTTCCTTATAAAAAGAAAACCGACAGTCGTTATATCTATGATGGCGGCACGGTTGCTGTTACCGCTTCAGCAAAGAGCGGTACAAAATGGGTAACGCATCCTTATGATTATACCATTTATGCCCTGCAAAAAGACAGTCTGTATAAAGTATATAGTTTGATACTTCCTTTAGACAGGGCCATTCCCGCTGATTTTTTTACAAAAGACTTTCAGAATAAAACGGAAAAAGATAATTATGCACGGCAGAATAAAAAAGCCGTCAAACAGTTGAATGTGTATAATCTCAATAGCAGGTATATCAGTATTGGATTACAGAACATGTTGTACGATAACCAGCAATTTATTTATGATACCCAAACCAAAGGTTTTTACAGTGTGGAAAAATTAGTGCCCGACAGTCTTAGTTTTTATTTGCCCATATGCAACAATTTTAATTTTAATGATGGACCGCTTGTGTACTCCCGTTTTTTTGCTGCCGACATAACTAAAGCCGCAGAAGCACACAAGAAAGAAACAATTGTATACCCTCCTTTATTGCAGGCTTATATAAATACGGCGACCCCGGAAAGCAATCCTGTTCTTATCAGTTTTACCTACAGCAATTAATTCATGAAAAACATTATTACGATACTGATTGTTTTTTTTACAGCTTATACAGGTGTATTTGCCCAGCCCGGAACAGGACGCATATATGGCGTTGTAAAAGATGCAGCTGCCAATATTTTTTTAGAATCTGCCACCATCATTGTTTATAAAATAGATTCTACCGTACTGGCATTTAAAATCACTGATAAGAACGGGAATTATGATATCACCGGAATTCCTTTGAAAGGAAAGTACATACTTACGGCATCGTTTACCGGCTATAAAGATTACCGGATACCATTTACAATGGATATAGCAGCAAAAAAAATGGATTCTATTTTTTTACAAACAAAAACCAGTGATGAAGTAATTGTAACCTCAGTGGCTCCTATACGAATGAAGGGAGATACCCTGGAAATTAATCCGGCAGCATTTAAAATGACCAATGATGCAGTTACAGAAGATCTGCTGAATAAAGTGCCGGGAGTAGTGGTGTGGGCCGACGGTTCCATTACTATGAATGGTAAAGCTATACCAAAAGTATTGGTGGACGGGAAACCATTTTTGGGTAGTGGCGATCATCGTTTAGCTACGCAGAATTTACCTAAAAATATTATTGACAGAATTCAGGTGTATACTGAGGTTGACATGAGCAGTGAAACTAACCGAACTCGGATGACAGACTCAAAAGCGCCTAAAGATTCTGTGCTTACGATGGATATAAAATTAAAAGCGGATAAAAAAAGTGGTCGGTTTGGTAAATATGGTATCGGCGTTGGCACCGATGGCAGGTATCAGACTGATGCTGCTCTGCAATTTTACAATAAGCAATCCTCAATTGCTGTTGGGGGAGGCGCGAACAATATTAATGCAGATATCGCCGGACTAAGTGATTTACAAAAAGAAAATACTTTTAGAAATAATTATACCACCTATCGCAGTAGAAGTAATTTTGGCAGAAGCGGCATTAACAGGGTGATAGCACCCGGGATTCAGTTTGCCCATTCATTTACAAAAACGGATAATGACCGAACCAGTAACAGAATAACAGGAGGATACGATTACAACAATAATTCGGGTAAATCATTAAGTCAAACTTATCAGGAGCGGTACCTCAGAGATGGCGACCAGTTGATTAATTCATTTAACGAAAGTAATAGCCAGAGCGAGCAGCATATGGTGCGGATGAATTATGCTAAAAGTCAGGACCATAACAAACGCTTCAGCATTAATGCCAACGGCAGAAACGGCAGTTCCACATCACAAAATACCAGCGGGTCAGTTATCAATACCCGGCAGGGAATACCGGTAAGTGACCGCAAAGGCAATGCTCAGATATCTACAGATACAAAATCCTTTGATGCAGGATTTAACTATATGAATTTTGATAATGACAATCCATTAAAGGCCATTGATTTTAATGGCACATTTTCACGCAGTCAAAATAATTCCGACAGAAATGAAAGCAGCCTGTATAATTTTTATACCGCTACTGGCATCAGTACTACTAATATCAACAGGCATTATACAAAAAGTACCGGGAGTACAAATGTCAATGGCACCCTTTCTTATAATGGTTTAAAGCGTCTGCTGCTGGGGCGGTTTAATCTTTTTGGTGTAGATATAAGCACGTTCCAGAATTTTTCTTACCGTAAGGATGATGACATCAACAGTGTATTTGATATTGATTCCAGCAAAAAAGAAAATACCAATACCAACCTTACGTATACCGAATCAGCTTCAGTACTTCAATACATACCATCACTTTCTTTAAATAAAAATTTCAGCAAATGGTCTTCCCGCATGTGGAAAAATTTCAGCCTGAGGTCTACATTAAAAAGACAGTTTATAAATGACGAGAATGCTTCTTCACGCATCAACAGAAATATCAGCAGATCATTTTCGTTTACCACAGTGGGTGTAAATGCCAATTATTCCATGCAGGTTACCAATGCATACCGCATTTTTGCAAGTTTGAATTATGAGAACGGTAATGGCTATCCTTCAATAAATCAGATAGCCCCGGTTGTTGATTCGCTGAATTTGTATGTTTTGTATAAAGGAGGGCATAATCTGGTGAATAACAGCAGTGATAATATAAACTGGAATATTAACTATTCATCCAGTAATCCTAAAAAGCCTACTCAAATTACAGCAGCTGTAAATGGCAGTTTTAATGCTTATCTAAAACCTTTTGTTGACAGTACGGTATTTTTAAGGGATACTATTAATATAGCAGGACACGATTCTGCTTACCTCAATGGCAGGCAGCTGCGGTATACCATTAATGGCAACAGGCGAAACACTTCTTATATAGGCTACAGTACTACCCTAAGCAGAAAAATAAAAGGTAATCAGTGGCAGTTGCAATATAACGGGGGATTTAATCTTAGTCAGTCGCCAAGCTATATAGATAATATATACACGATTATTAATTCTGCTAATATTACTCAAATGCTCCGGCTGAATTATTATTATAAAACTATTTTAATAACAGGGATTGGCAGTAATGCATCATTTAACAACAGCCGGCAAACCGGATATAAAAACAGTAATTTTAAAACCAGCACTATTTCGGGTGAATTCAATCTTACGGTAAACTTCTCTAAAGATCTGAGTCTGGCTAATAATTTCTCCTATTCAAAAAATAATGGCATTGCAAAGCCGATATCAATTTGGAATGCCAACGCTACTTACCGGTTTTTAAAAAGCAGGCAGGCCGAGCTGAAATTTACTGCTACAGATATTTTAAAGCAATTCAGTAATGTGATTTACTATGCCAATCCGGATGGTGTAACCACTACAGTAAATAATGGGTTACAGCAATATTTTATGATCAGCCTATCTTATTTTCCGAGGAAGTTTGGAAGCGGAGGAGAAAGGAGGCATGGGGTTGGGAGAAAGTTGTAGTTGTTTGTTGTTTGTTGTTTGTTGTTTGTTGTTTGTTGTTTGTTGTTTGTTGTTTGTTGTT
>JBAXET010000171.1:0-6096 GCA_037140275.1 Ferruginibacter sp.
CAATAACCCAATCATCCCTTTTATTGAAGGAGATGGTATTGGTCCGGAAATTTGGAAAGTAGCACAAATGGTTTTTGATACCGCTGTAGCCAAAGCTTATGGCGGCAGCAGAAAAATTGAGTGGAAAGAAATGCTGGCCGGCGAAAAAGCCTTTAAGCAAACCGGCGAATGGCTGCCTGCCGAAACCTTACAGGTGGCAAAAGATTATATCGTGTCTATTAAAGGACCGTTAACCACGCCTATTGGTGGTGGTATCCGTTCGCTGAACGTAGCCATGCGGCAGGATCTGGATTTGTTTGCCTGTGTACGGCCGGTAAAATGGTATAAGGGAGTACCTTCTCCTGTAGTACATCCGGAGCTGGTGGACATGACCATTTTCAGAGAAAACACCGAAGATATTTATGCCGGTATTGAATGGAAGGCCGGCAGCCCTGAAGCGCAAAAGTTTGAAAAATTTTTGATAGAAGAAATGGGGGTGAAAAACATCCGTTTCCCAGGCGATTCGGGTTTTGGTGTAAAACCTGTTTCATCGCAGGGTAGCAAACGCCTGGTACGTGCCGCAATTGATTATGCATTAGAACATGACCTGCCTTCGGTAACGCTGGTGCATAAGGGCAATATCATGAAATTTACAGAAGGAGCTTTTAAAAACTGGGGTTACGAAGTGGCCCGTCAGGAGTATGGCGACAAAACATTTACCTGGGATGAATGGGATGAACTGAAAAAAGAACATGGCGAAGCCCATGCCAACGAAGTACAACGCAAAGCCCTGCACGAAGGAAAACTTTTGGTAAAAGATATGATTGCTGATAATTTTTTACAGCAGATATTGATTGCTCCAAAAGATTTTTCGGTAGTGGCCACACTAAATTTAAACGGCGATTATATTTCGGATGCACTGGCTGCCGAAGTGGGTGGTATTGGTATTGCACCTGGTGCTAATATCAATTACAAAACCGGTTATGCAGTATTTGAAGCCACGCATGGTACCGCACCAAAATTTGCCGGCACCAATAGCATGAACCCCTCTTCAATAATTTTAAGCGGCTGCATGTTATTAGAATATATCGGCTGGAAAGAAGCTGCCGACCTTATCACCGACGGATTACAGGCTGCCATCATGCGCAAGCGGGTAACCATCGATTTTTACAATTTAATGAGCGGCGCCACTTTATTAAAAACCACCGAATTCGGACAGGAAATCATTTCCGATATGGGCACTATTACCGGAGAAGCACAATTGAAGAAGAGCTCGAGTTTGTAAACGATAACTAATTTTTTGGGGCATTACTGCCTGAAATTTGCCTGAACCTGCTTTTTTTATTACTGCTTCGAATTAAACATCAGGGAACTAAAGTTGAGCATACAGTAGTACCAAAGCTGATCAGGGAACAATCCCGATCCCGAATGCTTTCGGGAGGGATGTAATCGATTTCGGGGCTCTTTTTTTTTCGCAACCTCCTTTTCCGGTTGCCTTTTTTGGAGAAGCAAAAAAGTAAACACTATAAATAGAGATTTTCTGAAAATAGTATTCTGACTCTGCTAAACATAGTTTTTGATAACGTTTCCGTAAATCTTGCAGGTATAATATTTCGAAAGAGTTACATTTGCACACAATTAAATAAACAGCATTATGTCAAAAATAAAAGTAGCAAATCCCGTTGTAGAGTTAGACGGTGACGAGATGACAAGGATCATCTGGAAATTCATTAAAGACAAATTAATTCTTCCTTATCTGGAAGTACCCATTCAATATTTTGATTTAGGAATGGAATACCGAGATGAAACCAACGATCAGGTAACTGTTGATGCAGCCAATGCCATCAAAGCCTGCGGCGTGGGTATCAAATGCGCTACCATTACTCCTGATGAAGCAAGGGTTAAAGAATTTAACCTGAAACAAATGTGGAAATCACCCAACGGCACCATCCGTAATATTTTAGATGGCACTGTTTTCCGTGAGCCTATCGTAATGCAAAACGTACCGCGTTTGGTTACCAACTGGACGGCCCCCATCATTGTTGGCCGTCATGCTTTTGGTGATCAGTACCGTGCTACAGATACTGTGGTAAAAGGCAAAGGCAAATTAACCATGACCTTTACTCCTGAAGGCGGTGGCGAACCACAGGTTTTTGAAGTATACAATTACAAAGGTGATGGCGTAGCAATGTGTATGTACAATACCGACGAAAGTATTTATGGTTTTGCAAGAAGCTGTTTCAATATGGCATTGAGCAAAAAATGGCCTTTATACCTGTCTACAAAAAATACCATTCTTAAAAAATACGACGGTCGTTTTAAAGATATTTTTGAAGAAGTATATCAGAACGAATTTAAAGCTGCTTACACTGAAGCAGGCATTACTTACGAGCACCGTTTAATTGATGATATGGTGGCCAGCGCATTAAAATGGAATGGCAATTTTGTTTGGGCTTGTAAAAACTATGATGGTGATGTGCAAAGTGATACTGTTGCACAGGGCTTTGGTTCTTTAGGCTTAATGACTTCTGTACTGGTTACCCCCGATGGCAGTACAATGGAAGCAGAAGCTGCACACGGTACTGTTACCCGTCACTACCGCGATCACCAGGCAGGCAAACCAACTTCTACCAATCCTATTGCATCAATTTTTGCATGGACAAGAGGTTTGGCTTTCCGTGGAAAATTAGATAACAATCAACCACTAATAGATTTTTGTAATGCCTTAGAAGCAGTATGTATTGAAACTGTAGAAAGTGGCAAAATGACCAAAGATTTGGCAGTTTGTATCCATGGAAATAAAGTGAGCCATGGTGACCATTATTTATACACTGAAGAATTTTTAGATGCTATTGATGCTAATTTAAAAGCGAAGATGGGATTGTAATTTTAGTCCTAATCTTATACAAAAAATGTCTTTCACTAAAATGAAAGACATTTTTTGTATAAACAATTTGTAAATAATTATTTATCTATTCGCTTTGTGCCTTCATACAATTCATATTCCAATAAGCGGCAATCAATTTTACTTGTAAAAAACTCTATTCTACGTTTGGGTTTAAGTCCAATTTTTTTTGCTAATTCAAGATTGCCTGTAAATATATATCCTGTATACCCTTTACAACCTTTTTTAAGAAAATCACCCATACGCTTATACGTAGATTCCAATTCCACTTCCGTACCTAACCTATCACCATACTCTGGATTAAAAAATATAATCCCTTTATCTAATTCGGGCATTATAGTATTTTCAAAATCACATACATAAAATTCAATCAGCTCTTCCACCCCTGCAATGCCCGCATTAATTTGTGCTATATTCACGGCATCTTCACTGATATCGGTGGCAATTATTTTTAATCCCGGCACTTCAATTACCTGCTGTTCTAATTTTTTAAATTCATCCAGGTAAACATTTTCATTGTAACCCACCAAATGCATAAAAGAAAAATTATGCCTCAACAAACCTGGCCTTCTGTTGGTAGCCAGCAATGCAGCTTCAATGGCCACCGTTCCTGAACCGCACATTGGATTGACTACTGTTGTTTTTCTATCCCAATTAGTGGCTAGTAATGTAGCCGCTGCCAGGGATTCCAGCATGGGTGCTTTACCCGGAATTTTTCGGTAACCGTGTTTTGATAAAGTTTCACCTGAAGTATCAATAAATATTTCTGCAATGTCTTCTTTCCAGTATAAATGAATTACGGTTTGATTTAATTCCGGTCCGCTATTGGGTCGTTGCCCTGTTTTATTTCTGAACCGATCAACAATGGCATCCTTCACTTTAACATTGGCAAATAAAGAATTGTTGATGGTTTCATTATCTACATTACTGGTAATAGAAAAATACCCTTCTGCAGGAATAATATTTTCCCATTCCATT
The DNA here is from genome assembly GCA_037140275.1 of Ferruginibacter sp. Classification (GTDB taxonomy): domain Bacteria; phylum Bacteroidota; class Bacteroidia; order Chitinophagales; family Chitinophagaceae; genus Ferruginibacter. The sequence goes on from JBAXET010000171.1 coordinate 3,863, forward strand.
TCTAACAACACTTTGTATAAATCATCAGCATTAAAAGCCCGGAATTCACTTACTGAAAATAATACCTGACTGGCACAACGAAGGTTTAAATTGAGTTTGATACAATCCTGTAAAGTCCCTTTTAATTCTACACCTGTTTTAAAAATCCTTTCGGGCTTAAAACCCAGTTCTCTCACTTCTTTTTCCAGGTAGGGCGACAGGCGGTTACTGCAGGTAATAATGATGCGGCTGCTGGTATTGAAAATTTGCATGGGCAAACTTAAAACTTATAACTTATAACTTATAACTTTGTTTACATGCTAACAATCAGTAACCGCGGCTTACAAATGCCCGCTTCTCCTATTCGCAAACTGGTACCTTATGCCGAAGCGGCTAAAAAAAGAGGCACCAAAGTATTTCATTTAAATATTGGCCAGCCCGATATTGAAACGCCCAAGCAATGTTTGGATGCAGTGCGTAATGCAGATTTTAAAGTATTAGAATACAGCCATAGCGCAGGTAACGAAAGCTACCGTAAAAAATTAGTGCAGTATTACAAAAAAGTAGGCATCGATGTTACACCCGAACAGATCATCATTACCACAGGCGGCAGCGAAGCCATCATTTTTGGTTTTATGGCATGTATGGATGCCGGTGACGAAGTAATTATTCCCGAACCATTTTATGCCAACTATAACGGCTTTGCAGTGGAAGCCGGTGTAATTGTAAAACCCATTACTTCTTCTATTGAAAATGGTTTTGCATTACCACCCATTGAAGATTTTGAAAAAGCCATCACTCCAAAAACAAAAGCGATTGTAGTCTGCAACCCCAATAATCCCACCGGTTATTTATACAGTGCTGCAGAAATGGAGGTTTTAAAGCAAATCATCATCAAATACAACCTGTATTTATTTGCAGATGAGGCTTACCGTGAGTTTTGTTACGAAGGTACTCATACCAGTGCCATGCATTTAACCGGCGTGGATGATCATGTGGTGCTGATGGATACCATCAGTAAAAGATACAGTGCCTGCGGCGGACGTATTGGCGCATTTGTTACTAAAAATAAAGCACTGCTTGGCGCTACCATGAAACTGGCACAGGCAAGATTGAGTCCGCCTTCATTTGCACAAATACTAGGCGAAGCTGCTGTGGATTTACCGGATGATTATTTTGATACCACCAAAGCAGAATATAAATTACGCAGAGATACAATAGTAACAAGATTGAATAAAATTCCCGGTGTATTTTGTCCTAACCCCGGCGGTGCATTTTATGCCATGGCTAAATTACCTATTGACGACAGTGATACATTTTGTCAATGGTTATTAGAATCTTTCAGTTATAACAACCAAACGGTAATGCTGGCTCCTGCAACAGGATTTTACGGCACTCCCGGTTTGGGCAAACAGGAAGTTCGCTTGGCCTATGTTTTAAACACCAATGATATTAATGCAGCGATGGATTGTTTAGAAAAAGCATTGGAGCAATATCCCGGAAGAGTATAGAATAAAAGAAATTTAATAATAAAGGCTGGTATCAAAACCAGCCTTTATTATTAAAGCTTATTGAAGATGCAGCTTAAAAAAATTAACTGCCTTTTGCATTGCATCGGAAGTATTGGAATAATTAAATCCATGCCCGTCAAAATATTCATAATATTCATTTGCCACACCCAGTGTAATAAGGCGTGTACGCAACCACTGACTTTGGTATAAAGGCACTATAACATCTAAATTACCATGAAAGATAATTGTAGGTTTTGACTGAGCAGTTGCAACAGCGTAAGGACTATTGGAATCATACAGGGGTTCGTTCCATGCTGAATTGTTATACTGCGTTAATATATCTTTAACCGCTTTACCTACCCAAATATTATAACTATTGTACCAACTCCAGTCACTTAATTTTGCCGGGCCAAAAAAATCACCCACGCATCTTACATAATTATTAGTGTTGTATTTATAAGTGTATAACATGGCAAGATGCGCTCCTGCACTTGCACCCATCATCACCAGAGTATCTGAAACGGTAAAATTGGTTTTATTAGTAACCATCAAATTGACAGCAGCAGAAATATCATTCATAATTTCGGAATAGTGCACAGCAGGATTACTTGTAAGCCTGTAGTTGATGGTAGCTACTGCAGCTTCGGGCCATTTTTGCCGTAGCAGGTTTTTCATTTGTGCATACTCAGGATCAGATTTACTTCCGCTTTCCCAGCCTCCGCCATGTATAAGAACAACTACTTT
>JBAXET010000172.1:0-6054 GCA_037140275.1 Ferruginibacter sp.
TGATTACTTATATCATGTCTGCCTCATCGCAATATCATTCCATTGCCAAATCAGTATATGATGGCACTTGGGCGGGAAGCTTTGGATTTAAAAATGGCAAATCTTATTATGGCTATACTTTACCCTTAGGTAATTATGATAAGGATAAAGGCGGGCCATTGTTTTTTGAACAATACACTTTTCAGGGTATTGACCCCAATGGATTAACCGATTCGCTGGGGAACGATTATTTTTTACAGGGTAAAAATCATACCCTCATCAACAGGGCTTATTGTATTGAAAACCCCAATCATTATAAAGGCTACAGCGATAAATGCTGGGGTTTAACTGCAGGCGACAGTTATAAAGGTTATGTGGCGCATAGTCCGGAAAACGACAGGGGTGTGATACAGCCCACCGCAGCCATTTCCTCCATGCCATATACGCCGAAAGAAAGTATGGAAGCGTTACGCTATTTTTATTATCTATTAGGAGATAAGATATGGAGCCCTTATGGCTTTGCAGACGGTTTCAGCATTCACCATAACTGGTATGCCAAAACGCATCTGGCCATTGATCAGGGACCCATTGTTACCATGATTGAAAATCACCGTTCCGGATTGATCTGGAAATTATTCATGAATATCCCTGATATACAAAACGGTCTTAAAAAATTAGGATTCACCAGTAAGTGGATGAAATAAGAGAATATTATTGGAACAAAAAAATATTAAATGGAGCTGTTGTTTTTTTGCCCCAGATGGGGTAGTGAATCGTTGAGTTGGATTGACTTTTGCAAAAAAGTAAAAGCCGCAGGATATGACGGTATTGAAGCCGGTGTTTCTTTTGATGTAGCAGATAAACTGGCCATGCAGCATGCACTGAGTGAAACCCGTTTGATGTTGATTGGTCAATACTGGCATTCATTTGAAAGCGAATTTGAAGCACATCAGGTATCTTATAAAAATCACCTGCAAAATATTGCCACCCTTAACCCGGTAAAAATAAATACCCAAACAGGAAAGGATTATTTTTCAATAGCACAGAATGAAGCTCTTTTTTCAATAGCTGCAAAATTTACTGCGGCAACCGGTATTGAAGTGGTGCATGAAACCCATCGTAATAAAGCCTTTTTTGCAGCACATATCACTAAACAATATCTGGAAAGAAACAGCGCTTTACGCATTACTGCAGATTTTTCTCATTGGTGCTGTGTGGCAGAAAATTTTTTGGAAGATCAGGAAGAAGCGATGCAACTGGCCATGCAACACACGGCTCATATCCATTCACGGGTAGGGCATACAGAAGGGCCACAGGTTACCGATCCGCGCTTACCCGAATGGCAGGAAGCGCTAAACCATCATCTAAACTGGTGGAAGCAGATCATAGCAATGCAAAAACAAAAAGGCACAAACAATTTTAGTATAACTACCGAGTTTGGTCCCGCACCCTATATGACGCATGATCCAATAACAAAATTACCTTTAGCCAATCAGTGGGAGATCAATGTATGGATGATGGAATTTTTAAAAAAAGAATTACAAAACTGATGAAACAGTATACCCCATATGTTTTTTTATTCCTGTTTGTTCAAACGGTAACAGTCGTTTCAATGGCACAGGTAAAAAATATTGGTAAAATAATTTCATACAAAAAAATACCGGGCGGAATCGAGGGCAAAACAGCTGCTGCAATATTTGATGTGCATGTGTATAACGATCATGTTATTAGAATAAGGGTTTCTAAAAATAAACAGTTCCGTAATTTCTCCTGTGCATTAACGGATAATGTTATTCCCAAATTTGATCAGGTAAGCGTACAGGAAAGTACCAATACTATTATTCTTACAACAGCAAGTGTTGAAGCTACTATTGAAAAAATACCTTCTTTCCGGGTTACATTTAAAAACAAAGCCGGTATAATTATTAATGAAGATGTACAAGGTGATTGTTTTGGTACCAGCTTTATCGGCGATAAAGTAACGGTGTACAAAACGATGCAGGAAGGAGAACGATTTGTTGGGTTAGGTGAAGCGCTTGGTAATCTCGACAGAAGAGGAACCGGTGTTACACTGAATAATACCGATACGTATAAATATGGTGATGCCAGACTGAGTATGTACAGCAGCATCCCTTTTTATATGGGCATTCATCACCAGCAGCAGTATGGTATTTTTTATAATAACAGTTATAAAACATTTTTCAATTTTGGATTATCCACGCCGGATTATACTTCGGTAAATATGGATGGGGGAGACATGGATTATTTCTTTATCTACGATTCATCTGCAGCAAAAATAATTGAACACTATACTTCATTAACGGGCAGGATATCTTTACCGCCAAAATGGGGCATTGGCTATCACCAGAGCAGGTGTTCTTATTATCCGCAGGATAAAGTGGAATGGATTGCCAACAGTTTCCGTAATAAAAAAATACCACTGGATTGTATTGTACTGGATGCGGATTATCAGTTGGGCTACCAGCCTTTCAGGGTAAACAAAGATCGTTTTCCTGATATGCCAGCATTGGCGGCCAATCTGGCAAAAATGAATATCGAATTAACAGCGTCGGTATATCCGGGAGTTAAGATTGATTCTACTTATGAATCATATACTGATGGGCTTAAAAAAGATGTGTTCATTAAATATGCCAATGGCAGTTTGTTTAAAACTGAAATTGCGCCATTGCAATGTTACCTGCCTGATTATACCAATCCAAAAACAAGGATATGGTGGAAAGATAAAATGAAATGGATGCAGCGCAATGGTATACATGGTTACTGGAATGATATGAATGAACCCGCTGTTGGTGGAAGTTATTTACCAGATAATTTATTATTTGATTTCGACGGACAAAAAGCAAATACAGCAGAAGCAAAAAATGTGTACGGTTTTCAAATGGCCAAAAGCAGTTATGAAGCAGCCATAGAAAACGAAACTAACAGACGGCCCTTTGTACTCACCCGTTCCGGTTTTGCAGGAGTGCAACGCTATGCGGCTATATGGAGCGGCGATAATACAGCATCAGACGAAGGTTTATTAAGCAGTGTATTACTCAATAACACGATGGGCATTTCGGGTATATCATTTTGCGGATACGATATTGGCGGATATATTGGCGACGCATCAAAATCATTATTTACCAGATGGATGCAGGTGGGTATGTTCTCTCCATTCTGCCGTAACCACCGCGGATTTTTTACTATGGCCGGTGAGCCCTGGGCTTATGGGGAAGAAACAGAAGCCATCAGTAAAAATTTTATAGAATTCCGTTACAGGCTGATGCCCTATCTCTATTCCGCTTTTTATGAAGCTGCTCAAACAGGGATGCCGGTGGCCAGAAGTTTAAGTATCAATTATCCTTACGATGAAAAAGTATTTGATAATACTTATCAGTATCAGTTTTTATTTGGCCCTTCCATGATGGTGGTGCCGGTAACCGGCGAAGAAAAAAACAAAAAAATGTACCTGCCATCAGGGGAATGGTATAATGTTTATACGGATGAGAAAATAACCGGTAAAAAAGAATGGAAGGAAGAAGTGCCTTTATATCAGTTACCGCTGTACATAAAAGCATCAGCCATTATACCGATGCAAACAGTGGTACAGTCTACCAAAGAAAAACCAGCTGATACTATTTTTATTCATGTGTATAACGGAAAAGAAAAAAGTTGTTTTATGTATTACGAAGATGAAGGGGATGGCTTTGGATATAAAAACGGAAAATATTGTAAACGGAATATTGTATTTGATCCTGTATCAAAGCAGATCAGTGTTCAGCAGCAGGAAGGCAATTATATCTCTGGTTTTAAAAAGATACAATTCATTTTACACGGCTTTGAAACCGAAATGAAAAATATTTCAATCAACGGGACAAGTATACTATCGCAATCCTGCAGCAGTAAATTACTGGATGGCTTACAGGGCTTGCAGGACTATTATGATCCTGCGTATTATACTTCCTTACGTAATGCAGAACCGTTGATGAAACAGCAAACAATAGTAACGGATAATATTTCATCCGCTATTCACATTCAATGGTAAATTAAAATATAGTATGCCACAGTTTAGTTTAACACCCGAACAAATTGCCGCCTATCATCAGGATGGCTATTTAGTAATACCCAATTTTTTAGCTCAGCCTGAAGTGGATAAACTATATAGCATTGCTACCGGCGACAGTACTTTACAAAAACATGCATTTGATCTGAATGATCAGGCTGGCAAAAAAACAAAACTTACGCTTTGGTATACACCGGGCAACGATGCTTACGGATTGCTTACCAAAAGCCGGCGTATGGTAGATAGTGCCGCTGCATTGCTGGAAGGAGACGCACCGGTTTGCCATTTTCACAGTAAGCTGATGCAAAAAGAACCTAAAGTGGGCGGTGCATGGGAATGGCATCAGGATTATGGGTATTGGTATAAAAATGAATTTTTATTACCCAATCAGATGCTGAGTATAATGGTGGCTATTACCGATGCCAGTATCAGTAACGGATGCCTGCAGGTGATAAAAGGGAGTCATAAATTGGGGCGCATTGAACATGGCTTTGCAGGCGAACAGGTAGGTGCTTCGCAGCATTATGTTGATTTGGCTTTACAAACAATGCCATTGGTATATGTGGAGATCAATGCAGGAGATGCGCTCATCTTTCACAGTAATTTATTACACCGTTCCGAAGCCAATACTTCCGATCGGCCAAGATGGAGTCTGATTTCGGTGTATAACAGAAGCAGCAATATTCCTTATAACGAACCTTCAAAGTCCAGCACTATTCCCCTGGAAGCTGTTCCTGATGAAGCCTTATTGCAATGGGAAACAAAGGCCATTGGTGCTGCTGCTAATTTTTTAGAAAAAGATAAAGACGAAGCGTTAAAATAAGTAATTGCCATGTAAGACAGAACAAAAATACATATCAATTTATGAAGACTTACCGCAGATGCTCAGATGGAAGATGAAAGAAAGATAGCCGCAGATGCGCAGATTTTTTTTAAATTTAAGTAAACTGATTTAAAATGATACCCTTTGATAAAGAATAATATCCATTACAGGAAGAAACCTATAAAATTATAGGGATAGCAATGGTAATACATTCTGTGCTTGGGAAGGGGTTTTCTGAAATTGTGTATAAAGATGCATTTGAGTATGAGTTTAAAAAGAATAATATTTTTTACGAAAGAGAAAAAGAGTATCTGGTAAACTATAAAGATGTTATTCTGCTGCATAAATTTTATGCAGATTTTGTAGTGTATGACAAAGTTATTTTAGAAGTTAAATCTAAGAGGGGAATTATTGAGGAACACTACTCACAAGTATTGAATTATCTGGCTATATCCAAATTAGAAGTTGGACTCTTAGTAAACTTCCATGAAAAATCTTTAGATTATAAAAGAATTGTTTTATCTAAATAGTATTAAAAAGTAAAACTGAATTTAAAGACTTAGAGAAATAAAAAAATAATAAAAAGCTGTGCATCTGCGGTAATCATTCTTTGTTTATCTGCGGCAATTATAATATTACAAAAATGAAAAGACAATTTACTTTAAAACTAATCTGCGCATCTGCGGCAATTCTACTTTACGCATCTGTGGCGATGGCTCAACAAAAGACTTATTGCAATCCAATCAATATCGATTACGGCTACACACCCATTCCAAATTTCAGCGAATGGGGCAGGCACAGGGCAACTGCCGATCCGGTAATAGTAAATTACAAAGGCGACTATTATTTATTCAGCACTAATCAATGGGGTTATTGGTGGAGTAAGGATATGTTGAATTGGAATTTTATATCTAAAAAATTCCTTCGCCCATGGAATTCGGGTTACGATGAATTATGTGCCCCTGCTATTGGAATTGTGGGAGATACAATGTTGGTGATTGGATCTACATATACCAGCAAATTTACTTTGTGGATGAGTACCAATCCTAAAGGCAATGACTGGAAGCCATTGGTAGATTCATTTGAGATTGGCGGATGGGATCCTGCATTTTTTACTGATGATGATGGAAGGTTTTATATGTATAATGGCAGCAGTAATAGATATCCACTGTATGGCATTGAAATAGAC
>JBAXET010000173.1:0-6022 GCA_037140275.1 Ferruginibacter sp.
GTTCTTACATCCAGTAGCTGAACGGCTTCTTTATTGATGGACTTTTCAAATTCATCAGCCGATAAACTTGTTTTTGTTTGTGCCGAGCAGGAAAATAAGAGAATGGAACATATAACAGCCATCGCTGTTTTAAAAAAAGAAATCATACTGCTAAATTTTATGCAAGCTACAAACAAAATGGTATTGTAAATTAGGGTAATCTGGTTCCTACAAACAAACTAATCTTCCTCCATCCACAGGCAGGTTAATGCCATTGATATAGGAAGCAGCAGGGGAAGCTAAAAATGCTACTGCAGCGCCAAACTCTTCTGGCCGGCCAATTCTTCTGGCAGGAATATCCCTTTCAATAGCAGCCAAAACTGCTGCATCAGTAGATCCGCTGGCTTCGGCTTTTTTTGAAATAACATAATCGGCACGGCTGGTTTTAGTAAAGCCAGGCAATACATTATTTACTGTAATACCAAATGGTCCCAATTCAGTCGCCAATGTTTTGGCCCAACTGGCTACAGCACCCCTGATGGTATTACTAACCCCCAAACCTTCAATAGGTGCTTTAACTGAAGTAGAGATGATATTGATGATTCTGCCAAAACCGGCAGCTTTCATTCCGGGTACCACTGCCTGTGTCAGATGATGGTTATTTACAAGATGATTGTTGAAAGCCTGTAAAAAATCAGCTGCAGCAGCATTTAATGCAGTGCCGCCTGCAGGTCCACCGGTATTATTGATAAGGATATGCACAGATTGGTGATGCACAAATTTTTCTATGGCATTTTTTACAACAGCCGTATCATTAAAGTCTGCTACTATATAATCATGTTTTTGTATACCATTATTTGCTAAACTAAGCAGGCTGGCCTTCAGTTTTTCTTCATTACGGGCCATTAAAACAACATGGCATCCCAAAGCAGCCAATTCTACAGCACTTGCGTATCCCAGGCCCTGTGTACTGCCACAAACAAGGGCTGTTTTTCCGGAAAGATCGAGGTTCATTTTTAACGATTTGGGTTAAAGCTAAATAATTTTATTTTTTCTCACATTTCTTTGTTTGATGTGGATATTCAGTCCCCCTAAAAATGAGGGCATTCCGCTATATTCGCAGCGCTGAAAACGATAAAGAAATGGCAGAAAAAGATTTGTTTGATTATACGGAAGATTCCATCAAAAGTTTAGACTGGAAAGAGCATATTCGCCTTCGTCCGGGTATGTATATTGGTAAACTAGGAGATGGGAGCAGTCCAGACGATGGTATTTACGTATTGCTGAAAGAAGTAATTGATAACTGTATTGACGAACATACCATGGGTTATGGAAAGCATGTGGATGTTACCATCGATGGAAAGAACATTACCGTAAGAGATTATGGACGTGGTATTCCTTTGGGTAAAGTAGTGGATGTAGTGAGTAAGATCAATACCGGCGCCAAATACGACAGTAAAGCCTTTCAGAAAAGTGTGGGATTAAATGGGGTGGGTACCAAGGCCGTGAATGCACTGAGCCAGTATTTTAAAGTGACCGCCTATCGTGAAGGAAAAGAAAAAACGGCTGAATTTGAAAAAGGTGCGCTGCTGAAAGAACATAAAGAAACAAGCACCAAAGAAGACAATGGCACATTTGTAACTTTTATTCCAGATGAAAGTATTTTTAAAAACTTTCATTATGTACAGGAATACCTCGATAATCAGTTCTGGAATTATTGCTACCTGAATGCCGGATTGATAATGAACCTGAATGGCAAAAGATATGTGAGCAAAAATGGTTTGCTGGATTTATTGCAGCGCAAAACCAATGAAGACGAAATTCGTTATCCCATCATTCATTTAAAAGGGGAAGATATTGAAGTGGCCATTACCCATGAAGGAAGTTATGGGGAGGAATATTATAGTTTTGTAAACGGCCAGTTCACTACACAGGGCGGAACACATCTGGCAGCTTTTAGAGAAGGCTATATCAAAACCATCCGCGACTTCTTTAAAAAAGATTATGATGCTGCAGATATCAGGGGCAGTATTTGTGCTGCAGTAAGTGTAAGAGTACAGGAGCCTGTTTTCGAAAGTCAGACCAAAACCAAGCTTGGCTCTTTTAATGCTTACGATGGTGGGCCTAGTATGCGCAATTTTGTAGGTGATTTCCTTAGTAAAGAACTGGATAATTTCCTGCATCGTAATCCGGCTACTGCCGAAGCTATAAAAAAACGCATTGAGCAGAGTGAAAGAGAACGCAAGGAATTATCCGGTATACGTAAATTGGCCAATGAAAGAGCCAAGAAAGCCAATCTGCATAATAAAAAATTAAGAGATTGTAAGTTTCATTACAATGACGAGCCTTCTGGTAAAGACAAGGAAAGTATCATAGAAAAACAAAAAGAGAGTACCATTTTTATTACCGAGGGTGATAGTGCAAGTGGTAGTATTACCAAAGCCAGAATTGTAAATACACAGGCGGTATTCAGTTTGCGTGGTAAGCCGCTGAACTGTTTTGGGTTAACTAAAAAAGTGGTATACGAAAATGAAGAATTCAATCTGCTGCAGCATGCTTTGAATATAGAAGAAGGCTATGAAGGCTTACGGTATAACAATATTGTTTTTGCAACAGATGCCGATGTGGATGGTTTGCATATCCGTTTACTGCTGATGACGTTCTTCCTCCAATTCTTTCCTGATCTGGTTAAGAATGGTCATGTATTCATTTTAGAAACACCACTCTTTCGGGTACGTAATAAGCAGGAAACCATTTATTGTTACGATGAATCTGAGAAACAGGCAGCCATTAAAAAATTAGGTAGCAAACCTGAAATTACCCGCTTTAAAGGTTTGGGTGAAATCAGTCCGGACGAATTTGCCAAATTCATTGGTGCTGATATGAAATTACAACCCGTAATGTTATTGCCTGAAACACATATTCAGCAATTACTGGAATATTATATGGGTAAGAATACACCATCACGCCAGGAATTTATTATTGATAATTTACAGGTGGAGCTGGATTTGGTGGCGGAGGTAATTAATAATTGAGAATTAATAATTAGTAATTATAAAACATGTTCGAATTTCACGGCGATAGAAAACGATATTTTGATATTCAGGTAGAAAATACCCGAAAATATGTGATACCCTTTATTGAGGTTGGTAAACCAATTGTTCCGGGTACAAGGGTACTTGAAATTGGGTGTGGTGAAGCCGGGGTATTAAAAGCATTTACAGAAAGAGGTTGTGTTGGGGTTGGAGTAGAATTAGAAGAAGGCAGGCTGGTGAATGCAAGGGAATGGATGGCCGATGAAATTAGGGAGGGTAAACTGTCTTTTCTGTCTAAAGATGTTTATCTGGTAGATGTTGCAAAAGAATTCAATGGTTGTTTTGATATCATCATCCTTAAAGATGTGATTGAACATATACATGATCAGCCCAAACTGATTGCCTGGATGAAAAGTTTTCTTAATCCGGGTGGGGTAATATTTTTTGGATTTCCCCCATGGCAAATGCCTTTTGGCGGACACCAGCAGGTAATGCAAAGCCGATTTTTAAGCAAGTTGCCATATTTTCATTTGCTGCCTGCTAGTATTTACCGCCGCATTTTAAAAAGCAATAAAGAAGATGTGGCTTCCTTTATGGAGATTAAAGAAACCGGAATTTCTATTGAGCGTTTTGAAAAAATTGTTGCTGAAACCGGCTACAAAACAATACATAAAACACATTATTTAATTAACCCGATCTACGAATACAAATTTGGTTGGAAACCCAAAAAGCAATTCGGGCTGATAAGTAAATTAACCTATTTGCGGAATTATTTTACTACTTGTGTTTACTATTTAATTACACCGCAATAAATTTAAAAGCAGTTACAATGACGCATATAGTTTTTAATGAGGCCGATGCAAAAGTGTTACAGCAGGCAATTGATTTGGATGAATCTTTACAGGGAGATATTGTGCAAATAAAAGATGATTACTCAGTTGGACCTTTAAGTAATATCTATGTAGGAGAAGGTATTGAAAACCGCAAACAATGGTGGCGTGATGTGCTGGCCGGTGGAGATTATGATGGCAGGGCCGACAGTGGAGAAGTAGATGATTATAAAACTGTTGCTGAATTGGTAGGAAATATGCGCCGGGATGAAACCTCTTCAATATGGATTTGGGCAGCTCAAAACAAACATGATGTTTCTGGCTATTACTGGTTGCTGAATTATATGAAAGAATTTCAGGGAAGGGTGTTTATCCTTTATCTGAATAATCTGCCTTTTATCAATGAAAAGGGCAATATATTTTATCCTAACTGGTTATCGGAAATTCCGGCAAAGGAATTTTTGAAAGCAAAAAAACTATCCAGAGATATTACTTTAAGTGAGTTTGAAGTAGACCCTGATGAATGGATCAGGCTCTGTAATGAGGATAAAGGAGTGCGTTTACTGGAAGGAGGTAAAAAATTAACTCAGGAAGACTATGATTTTTATGATGCAGAACTTAAAAAAAATGTGACAGCCGACTGGCAAAAAGCATCTAAAATTATCAATCAGTTTTTAAGTAAATCCAAACAAACCACAGGCGATGCATTTTTGTTGTGGCGCCTGAAAGTAATGATTGCACAGGAGATGTTTGATGCACAGGGTAAAGTGGGGAACATGAAAGATTTTGAAGTGAAGACCCCCTCCGCCCCATAAAGGGGAAATTTTGAAGAGTAAAATTAAACTTTAAGTACAATACATTTTGAAGGCTAAACAAATTTAATAATCTAACAAAAGAAAGTTCCGCCAACCGGCGGATTTGGGGTATGGCAAAAGCAAACAAAGAAGATTATACACACACCGACTCCGGCATTGGTGGCCAGTACAAAAGCTGGTTTTTAGATTATGCCAGTTATGTAATTCTGGAAAGAGCAGTTCCTGCAATTGAAGACGGATTGAAGCCTGTACAACGCCGTATTCTTCATGCCATGAAGGAAATGGATGATGGCCGTTTTAATAAAGTGGCCAATATCATTGGTCAATCAATGCAATACCATCCTCATGGAGACGCCAGTATTGGAGATGCATTGGTTAACCTTGGACAAAAAGATTTGTTAATAGAAACTCAGGGTAACTGGGGGGATGTAAGAACAGGAGATGATGCTGCAGCGCCACGTTATATTGAAGCCAGACTGAGCAAGTTTTCACTGGAAGTGGCATTCAATAATAAAACTACTGATTGGGCATTAAGTTATGATGGCCGTAAAAACGAACCCGTGACATTACCCATGAAATTTCCTTTATTACTGGCACAAGGTGCTGAGGGTATTGCTGTAGGTTTGGCAACAAAAATTTTACCTCATAATTTTTGCGAATTAATAGATGCTTCTATAAAATGTTTACGCGGCAAAAAAATTGAAATACTGCCCGATTTTCAAACTGGTGGTACAATGGATGCCAGCAATTATAATGAAGGTAAACGAGGTGGTAAAATAAGGGTGAGAGCAATTATTGAAGAGCAGGATAAAAAAACGCTGGTAATTAAAAGTGTGCCATACGGCGTTACTACCACGCAGTTAATGGAAAGTATTGTAAAGGCCAACGATGCAGGTAAAATAAAAATCAAAAAAGTAACTGATCATACTGCAGCTGATGTGGAGATTATCATTGAGCTGGCTCAAGGTATTTCACCGGATATTACCATTGATGCATTATATGCATTTACCGATTGTGAAGTCAGCATTTCACCTAATGCCTGTGTCATTGTAAAAAACAAGCCCCAGTTTTTAGGGGTAAAGGAATTATTGCAATTTGCAACTGAAAACACCAAAGCTATATTACTGAAAGAACTGCAGATTAAATTGGCAGAACTGCTGGAAAAATGGCATTACACTTCGCTTGAAAAAATCTTCTTTGAAGAAAAGATCTATAAAGAACTGGAGAAAAAGCATGAAACCTGGGAAAAAGTTTTATTGGCAATTGACCAGGCATTTACTCCTTTCAAAAAAATATTAAAAAGAGATATTACCCGGGAAGATATTGTTAAGCTGACTGAAAAGCCTGTACGCCGTATTTACCG
>JBAXET010000174.1:0-5971 GCA_037140275.1 Ferruginibacter sp.
ACTCGCCTAATAAATTATCAGCAACAGCATAAGTTGCCGGGTTAGGCGACCAACCTGTACAATCAGAAGTAATGAGATAATATTTTTTATTGTATTTAAAAACCGCAGGAGCCTCCCTGTTTTGTGCAGAAGTTATACGTGTGTAAGTTGTTGTTGGCGATAAATAATCATCATTCAATAAACAAACATGCATTGTTTTGTTTGATTCGGACGAATAAATTAAATATGCTTTGTCGTCATCATCTTTATACAAGGTCATGTCGCGGCTCATTTGTCCGTTGGGTTTTACGCTGCCGAGATATTTATACGGTCCCTGCGGTTTATCACTTACCGCAACGCCTGATTGAGAATAACCATAATCATTAGCATCAACATGCATCCACATCACAAATTTTTTGGTACTTTTATTATAGATCACTTTAGGGCGTTCCACAACTTTACTGGTATCAAGGTCGTGATTGGGTTGGCCAATTAATGATGGTAATGCAACGCCTTCGTATTTCCATTTCATCAGATCTTTGGATGAATAACAACTTACACCGCCGGCAGGCACACGGTAATCTTCCCATTGCTGGCCCGGCACTAACCAGTTTTTCCCTTTTTTAATTTCTCCAAACCAATAGTAAGTGCCGTTATGTAACAGCAGTCCGCCGCCATGTGCATTAATAGTATTTCCTTTGGTGTCTTTCCAAATTGTGGCATTTGGTTGTGGTGGAATTTTTACCTGCGCAGTAGTTTTTAAATTGAAGGCAAGTAAAAAAAGCAGGCAATTTATTTTCATTTCAAATTTTTAATTCTTTAATTGAAAAATAGATCTGTACTCGGGTATAAATTTTATACCCTCTATTCTTGAAATTCCCGCAAGCGCAGGTATGGTTGCACCAGCTTTTGGATAACGATCAAACAATATTTTATCATCCACCTGCAAAGGGAATATTTTTATTAAAAGTTTACGGCATTGCAATTGACTACCGTTTCTTTTCAAGTCAACTACCCAATTGGTATTGTTGTTGTAATTATCTGCAATAAGTTTATGCTGCAATCGTAATTCGGAACGTACACCAATATAATTTGCGGACAGGTATAAATTGTTCAACCCATTTAAATAGTCACAAGGCATATCAACAACATATTCGGTAAATCCTTTGTACATATCATTAAAAGCAACCGGCTTTGCCATAATCTGAGGAGTAGAAAAAAAATTGGCAAATGTTCCCAGTGGTGCAGGATAATAATATTGTTCTGCCAAACGCCATGAGGAATCTGTTGCAAAACTGATCTCGTCTGTATTAAAATATTCTACTATTAACCTGGCAGCAAAACTGTTATTGCCTTTTACAAAAGGAAAATCCATCATCAGGTTGTTATCTCCTTTTTTTACGTAGCCGGTAATATCTATTGGGCAAATGCGGCCTGTATCCGGCAACTGGTTTATCCATATATTATTTACCTGTATACGGCCGTATGTTGGTAAGGCAACATATAATAGTGCCGAT
This sequence comes from Ferruginibacter sp., assembly GCA_037140275.1. Taxonomy (GTDB): domain Bacteria; phylum Bacteroidota; class Bacteroidia; order Chitinophagales; family Chitinophagaceae; genus Ferruginibacter. The sequence continues at coordinate 1,497 of JBAXET010000174.1, forward strand.
TTAATTGCAGCAGCATTGTTTAAATTAAACTCTTTAGAAAATAATTTGTGGTACAATTCATTCTTTGCATCAATATAATCAACAGATGTTTTTAACCATTGTGCATTATCCAATATTTTATTTGATGTGATTTGCGGCTTTGCAGTATTTTCTGTTACTATATTTTGATACAAAGAAAAAATTCCTTCAGTACCTGCTTGCTTCATACCATTGATTGATGAATTGTTGGAAAGCATCAATACAGTTTGCTTGTTATTTTGTCCAATAACATTCAGTTCACTACCAATTAAATATAATGTTTCTGCAGATAGAAAAAATTGTTTTTTGTTTTGATCTTTTAATATCCAAGATTGTAAAGCCTGCGCTGCTGTAAGCACTAATATTTTTTCACGGCTGCCATTTTTATTGGTGATGCTTATTACACAATTTGTTCCAGGCTGTGTTGCGGTTACAAGCCAACGGCCATTAATCTGTACAACTTTTGCATTGCTTACATCTACTTTATCTATATTATTATTTTCCAAACAAAACTCCGGCGCTGCTTTTACAGATTGTGTAAATACCCAAATATTTTCATTTGCAGTGTTTGATATTTTACATAATGGTTGTGCAGTAGCGTATCTTAAAGTCAACCCGTTTAAATCCATATTAACTGGCCAAATGAAAATGCTGCTGTCTTCTATATTAATTGGTTTTGATGGAAAAAAAATTTCATCATCTTTTAATTTTACTTTAAACTGTATGTTGGTTCTTTGCGGCTTGGCAGTAAAGCGGCAATAATTTATTCCAAACACAAAAGCGCTTTTTTCACTTGCCCTTACTGCATATTGAAAGCCATCTTTATTTACAGAAAAGAAAGGTTGCATCGGTGCCAATGCTGTTCCAAATTCGTTAAGAAAATAATTTATTTTTTTTGCCTGGTAATAAGATGGCGCCAATAAACCATTCTCGCCAACTGCTGCCTGAAAGTCGTACGATATTGCCGGCGTTTCACTCCAGTTGCCAGTTTCATCCATATCCTCATTCATGCTGGTGTAAATACCCCTGGGGTTACTGCCGCCTGCAAAAACATAATAGCCCAATAAATTACTGCCCGATCCAATACGGTTAGTTGTCATGGCAAGCCCATCATATTTTCCAATTATAGAACGGCGATGTCTTGTAGTGTGAACACCCACACCCATTTCACAAGTAAAAAAAGGTTCATCTGCATAATCCATGTATTGATCTTTTTTTTGTGCCAGACCGTTACCTATTTTATCATCGTTGCGAAAAGGGTTGAATTCAAAATCGCTGCAATAGGTCATCTTTTCAATCGTTGGGTCCCAGGGCTGATCAGGATAACCACCCCAAAGCGGTATTACTTCTCCCGCAGGCACAGAACCATCGCCCCAGCCGGTTACAGTGTACATTGGCACATCCATACCATATTTTATGGCATTTTGTTTTAACCATGCAATATGTGCTTCTCCTTTCTGTCCTCTTGTATATTCATTCTCTAATTGTATCGCCATTACAGGTCCGCCATCTTTATACAACAAGCCTTTCATTTGTTCACCCACCTGTTCAAAAAACTTTGAAACGTATTGCTGGTACACCGGATCGTTTGTTCTGTTCTTAATATTTTTTTTACTGAGTATCCAGTCTGGCGTACCGCCATTGCGAGCCTCGCCATGCACCCAAGGGCCAATACGTGCACAAACCAGCAAATCATGCTTTGCACACAATTGTAAAAAACTTCTGAGATCTTTATTACCGTTCCAGTCAAATTGACCTTCTATTTCTTCGTGATGTATCCAAAAAATATAGGTAGAAATGATGTTGATACCACCGGCTTTCATTTTTAATATCACATCTTCCCAACGCTCTTTTGCTATACGGGAATATTGCATTTCTCCCATTACAGGTAATTTAGGAATGCCTCCAAGAGTTAGATAACGGGTATTAAGTTTTATCTCTTTTCCTGCTGGGCCGGGGTTACCCATTTTATAATGCCCTTCTTTTGCCTGCATTGTTGCTTTGGATGCATCGATGCTATAAACAGTTTGAGCCTGTAAAAAATTTGCAGATAACAAGGATGTTGTTAAAAGAAAAATAAAACTTTTATTTACTTGCTGTTGTTTCATTAATTATTTTTTGCTGCCTTTTAAAAACTTGCGCCAACACCTTTAGTCTGCACCGCATTACCGTTAAAATCTTTACCACCGGTTGGTATGTTAAACAACTGCTGAATATCTATTCCGCCATTTAACAATATCGGATTGGTTGCTTTTACCAATAAAAAAGCAGTAAGCATTTTTGCATCGGTAATATTGATAGTGTTAATGTTGGCAAAAGCAGGGTCAATGTTTAATCCTGTTTTTACACTATTCAATATTTCCTGGTGTTTTTGATTGCGCCAGCTATCAAAATTGGTAATACCATTTACATTAAACCCGTTGGTTAAACTATACCAGCAATTACCAAAGTATTTACTGATGGTATCGGCGCCGGAAATAATTGCTGTATTGCCTACAAAAATATTATTGTAAAAAAAGATATCCTTATTTGCAGCAGCAACAGAATAATTTACTGCTGCGTTTTTATTATTGTAGATGGTATTATTATAAATAAAACATTGCTGCAAATTATTGTTCGCACTAAGATTCCATATAAAGATGCCTGCCTTTGCTGAAGACACATTACCATCATTAATGCTAATATTATATCTTATTGTATTGTTCTTCCACACAGATGCATTGCTGTATTGAAACAAACCAATGCCGCTACCTTCATTTTCGTAAGACAAACAATATTGCAGTACAGAGTTTGTAATGCCTCCATCAAAATCAAAACCGCCGCCATCTTCGCCACCGGCAGAAGTTTTATTGCGGTAAGAAAGACAATGTTCAATAGTAATACTGTCTGCTTCCCATGCCCATATACCTACCGGACCATTTCCTTTTCGAGGCATATCCCAGCCATTATTAGTACTAGTACAATATGATATTTTTGCGTTTGTACATTGACTTAATATAATACCGTTACCACTATGGTTATTTAAATTGGTGGGATCACCCGGATTATTTTCTGCCCTGCAATATTTAATATCGATATTGTGGCAATCTGTTTTTAAAAAATTTTCTCCATCAACCGAAATGCCTGCGGAACCATTGTTATATGCAAATACATTTTGTATGTTCATGTCTTTGCAGTTGCGTATATGTAAACCTGATTTTTGATAACCCGAGATGTCCAAATTATCTATGGTGATATTATTGCAATGGGCAATGCTTACCCCATCAGTTGTATTGCCTGTTTTTCTTCCTGCACCAATTACTTTAATATTTTTCAAGAGAATAAAACTGCTGTTGTTTATAATAATACCTTTTTTGGTAGTACTGTTAACAATGGCAATACCGCTGCCGTAAGAAGCAATTACCACAAGTTTTTGTGCAGCCCCCTCTGTATTATAATTTATTATTAATGACCCAGCAAATGTTTGCCCGCCTTTCAATAAAACAGAATCGCCAGCTTGAATTACAAGGTCTTTTATTTTTGAAATGGTTTTCCATGGATGTAATGCACTGCCGTCGTTGGTATCATTTCCATTGCTGTTGATATAATAAGCCCTTGGTATTAGTGCTGTGTCTCTTGAATTTGTATCAATTTCTGATTGGCAGGAAAACAGCAGTAGACTGTAGTAAAAAAGTGAACACATAAAGGAAGTATATGAGGATGATCTCATTTTAAATATCATAGTAACTTAAAAAGACCGGGGAATATCCCCAGTCTTTTTATTTATAATTTTTAGTAACCAGGATTCTGTTTCAGTTTTGAATTGAGATCAATCTCTACCTGAGGTATGGGAAAATATTCACTCTTGTTAGCTATAAAACTTACTCCTGTAAGATTAAGAGGCAACCTTGTTTTTTCTGTTTGCAAATACGTATTAATGTAATTATCTGCAATACCCCAACGTACGAGGTCGAAAAAGCGCTGGCCTTCAAGTGCAAGTTCGAGTCTTCTTTCAAAGCGAACCGCTTTACGTGCAGTGGCCTGGTCTGACCATGGTGTGTTGTATAAGCCAATGCTGTAATTGGCAGAGGCTGAATAGCCGCCAATATCATCATAAGTAACTTCTACCTGGTTGCCAGTTTTTGCACGATTACGAATGTAATTAACAAATGTTCTTGCTTTATCAATAGTACCCACTTCTACTTCGCATTCGGCTGCCCAAAGCAATACATCTGCAAAGCGTATGATGCACACATTTACTCCGCTGGTGAGCATATAATACTGTGCATAGTTTTCGCTGTACTTACCAAATTTTCCATTATCGTACCTGAAATTATTTTTTACAGGAACATAAGGACCGCCAAAAGCTCTGTCATTGATCCAGCCATAATCAGGATCGCTGCCGGGGTTACTTCCATAACCACTGTAATAAGATGGTGTTGTCCAATCTAAATAAGGCACTGCCCTTCTTCCTACTG
>JBAXET010000175.1:0-5970 GCA_037140275.1 Ferruginibacter sp.
CTATTATATGTTTCAACTGTATTCGACAATAGTATTCATCAATATGATATTACATCAGGTAATGCCACTGCAATAAATGCCTCCAGATACGTAATCGGTACCAGCAGATTTTTTCCCAATGCTTTGCAGTTAAGTCCGGATAAAAGAATTTTTGTAGCTTTTAGTCAAAGCAGCGCTGTGAGTGTGATCAATAATCCCAATGTATATGGTGCAGGTTGTAATTTTTCGCTGGGCTCAATTGATCTTGCCGAAAGGCTTTGCTGGATAGGATTGCCTGCGTATATCTCAAGTTTTTTTGATGAGAGCAAACATGTTGATTTTACAAGTACTTATACTGATTGCCATACCAATCTTGATGGCAGCACTGATTTGATTGGTAACCTGAAATGGAAATGGGATTTTGGTGATGGTACTATTGATAGCGGACAACATATCAGACATGTATTTAAACAACCGGGCAGTTATGATGTTACGTTAAAACTATTCACCAGTGCTGCCACCTGCGGCCCTGATATTACCGATAGTTTTACAACAATAAAAACAGTAGTAATTGGCGCTGATATTTTTGCTGTTGACTATTCATTTACTGAAACCTGTGTTAACCAACCTGTACAATTCAGCGACAGTACTATATTAACCAGCGGAAATATCATCAGCCGCATTTGGGATTTTGGAGATGGCTCACCGATATCCACTTTATTAAATCCGGTACATACATACAGTAACACTGGAATTTACAATGTAAAATTATTGGTAACCACCAGTGGAATTTGCAAGAGTGACAGTATGATAAAACAAGTATTTGTGGGCACCAGACCATTCACATCTTTTTCGGCGGTGAATGGATGTATGAATCAACCACTGCAGTTTACAGACAATTCTACCGGCAGCAGTACACCGGTTTCGGGATGGAAATGGGCATTTGGTGACGGTGGTACTGCTACTGTAAAAAATTCTTTGCACCTGTATAAAAATTATGGCAATTACAATGTACAATTACAGGTATCCTCTTATGGTTGTTTGTCCAATGTTATCATTACTCAACCGGTGATCATTGACAGTAAACCCGATGTTATTGCTGATTACCGCTTCCCATGCCTGGATCAGCCCACCGTGTTCAGCAGTACTGCATCAAATGTATTTGGGAATATTATCAGCGCCATCTGGTTGTTTGGCGATAATACAAACAGTACACTCAACAATCCTATACACCAGTATCTTGATACCGGCAGGTTTACTGCATCCTATAAAGTGGTAACTGAAAATGGTTGTGCAACAACGCTAACAAAAAATATCAGGGTGGTAAAGGCAGTTGCCAATGCGGGGCCAGACAGTATTACCATTATCAATCAGCCCATACAACTTAACGGAAGTGGAGGCGGAATTTATAGCTGGACACCTGCTGCTAATTTGAACAATGCAGCAATACCTAATCCGGTTGCCAAACTGCAAAATAATACCAACTTTACACTACTCACCACCAGCACAGAAGGCTGTACCGCCACCGATAATGTATTTATTGAAATAGTACCCGCATTCAACATTTTAGTGCCCAATGCATTTACACCAAATGGCGATGGGGTAAATGATAAATTAAAACCATCAGGCATTGGTATTGATCATCTGAATTATTTTAAAATCTACAACAGGGCCGGTGAGCAAGTATTTTTTGGAAAAACATTTAATGATGGTTGGAATGGAAAATTTCATGATGCATTACAACCCCAAAGCAGTTTTGTGTGGATTGTACAAGGCGTGGATATTTACGGAAACCTGATCAACAGAAAAGGCAGTACAGTTTTACTTCACTAATAAATCATTACAAACAAAACACTACAACTGCTTTTTATGCAATATGGCAATGGGCGAACCTTTTGCAACAAATACAGAATGAGGTATTGCCGATTGCAAAAAAGAAAAGGCATTACCATACAGGGCCGTAAAATCACAATCAATTAAATAGGTTTTCACTTTGTACACTTCCCACGCTGGATGCACCACTGCATATTCAAATGTAGTTTGTGCATTAAACCTGCTGTAGCCCCAGTAATGCTCTGCAATAAATTCTTCTTCACTGCCGGATTGCATGGAGTGTAAGGTATTAGATGCTGTGGCTTCCAATCTATTCCATTTGCCCTTGTGTTTCCATTGATATCCTAATTGTAATTGCTCCTCTTCGTCTTTATAAAAATGTTTCATAGGGCAGGTGCTGTATTTTTCGTGATACAGCGTATTGGCCATAAAACTGATAGCAGGTTTAGGTACAATTTCTTTAATGAATACTGCTCCTCTTTTCCAAACACCATTATCATTATACTTAACGTAAAAACGCAGGTTCACTTCTTCAAAATTTGTATGAAAGGGAACCCTGATACCCAGCAGTTTTGTTTTTTGAAACATAAAACCAATCAGGCTTACAAAACATTTTCCCTCATAAAAATCCAGTTCGGTTTTTGCAGGTAGATAGGGTTGTAAAATAGCCGGATCAATAACATAGTTTGCCATGATCAAATTATTCCATTCTGCAGTTAAAAATTTTTTAGCCATCTCTATATTTGAATTTACTTTTAATGCTTAGTGTCTTTCACTCTCTCTTCAGGGGGTTGGGGGTAAATATCAAACGCAAATTCTGGTCATAAGTAATATAATTATATAACCAGTTACTGAATACAAAAAAGCGGTTCTTAACGCCCAGTATCAGCATCAGGTGCAGGCCCATCCATATCATCCAGGCAATAAAGCCACCAAAATGTAATTTGGGTTTGGGCATATCCACTACAGCCAGATTTCTTCCTACTGTTGCCATACTGCCTTTATCAGTATATATAAATTCTTCTATTGCTGCTTTACTGCTTTTCATTTCTATGCATCGTAAATTATTGGCCAGCAAATCTGCCATCTGCATGGCAACAGGTGCCACTTGCGGGTGACCGGTTGGCCATGCAGGTTCTTCCATATAAGCCACATCTCCTATAGCAAAAATATTTGTGGTGCCGGATACTTTACATTGCCTGTCAATTTTAATTCTGTTGCCTCTGGCAATAAGTGTTGCATCAATACCCGCAGGAATATTTCCCTTAATACCGGCAGCCCATATTACCAGTCTGGTTTTAATAGTTTCGCCATTTTGTAAGGTGATTGTTTCGCCATCATAACTTTTTAAAAGCGTATTGGTTAAAACAGTAACACCCAGTTTTTGTAAATACTGTTGCGACTGGCTGCTGCTTTTTTCGCTCATGTTAGCCAGTGTTTTGCCGGCGCCTTCAAGTAAATAAATATTCATCTTGCTAAAGTCAAGTTCAGGATAGTCTTTAGGCAATACATAGTGCTTCATATCTGCAATAGCTCCGCTGAGCTCAACACCTGTTGGCCCGGCACCCACCACTACCACATTCATTAATTGTTGTAAATATTTTTCATCCTTGGTATTGGTGGCTGTCTCAAAATTCTGTAATAATTTATACCGCAGCTGTAATGCCTCCACACTGGTTTTCATTGGCATGGCATGATCTATCAGTTGCTGGTTACCAAAAAAATTGGTGTCGGCTCCTGTTGCAATCACCAGCGCATCATATTCAAAGTCGCCAATATTGGTTACCACTTTATTTTGTGCGGATATGATCTGCTGCACTCCTGCCATCCTGAACCGAACGTTTTTACTGTTATGGAAAACTTTACGTAAAGGAAAAGAAATATTACTGGCATCCAAACCCGCAGTAGCCACCTGATAAAATAATGGCTGAAACTGGTGGAAATTAAATTTATCTATCAGCGTAATATCAAAACCGGGTTTATTGTTGAGTGTACGGGCTAATCTCAGTCCTCCAAAACCTCCTCCTATTATTACTAGTTTCATGGTATGATTATTTTGATACCACAAAGATATGCTATTTTCAATAATTTTTGAAAACAAAGAAACTTTTAGATAAAAAAAAGCAGCAGGCCAATAAATAACCTGCTGCATAGCTCATTAAAGGGTTGTTCTACTTCTGGAAATTAAAGCGGAGAATAACTTCATGACCATTAGATGCTCCGTCGAAATGACTGATTGGAGTTAAATAATCATCATATGCATATCCTAAACTGAATTTTTTGTTGATGTTAATGCCTACAGAAGCCATAAAGCTCTGTTTTGACCTGTAGCCCAGTCCCCACCAGAAAATTTCTCGGTGTTCTATCCTTGCTGCAATTTGAAAATCAGTTGGCGCATTGGGTAAATAGGTTACAATAAAATTTGGAGTTATAGTAGTTACACCGTCTACATTCCATTTGTACGCACCATGAAAATAATAGTGGCGGTATAAACGGGCTGCTTCTGTGGTAGACAGATTGCCGCTGTAAAAATTAAGTTTAGACTGAACCAGTTGAGATACTGATGCACCCAGTTGAATTGTTTTAGTGATATAAGCAATGCCGAAACCTGCATCATATTTAAACCTGGTATCTCCTCCTCCTATTGCTGGGTCGTTACCCAAAGCAGCTGTCAGCTTTGTTTTATCCAATGCATATTGCTGAAAGCGGCTTTCAATACCCATAGAAAAGATATTGCCATTATCTGTAACGATATGTTTTGCCAATGACAATTCCACCCCGGTTCTTGAAGTTGGGCCAGTTTTATCACTATAAATATATCCGCCGATACCTGCTTTTTGTTTGGGCATATCGAATGAACCGAATACGGTAGCTGTTTTAGGACTTCCTGCTATTCCGCTCCATTGCGTGCGGTAGCTGGCGCCAATATAATTGGTTTGCTGCACACCTGCCATCGAAGGGTTTTGTAATACTCCCTGAATATCATTCAACGAGGAGGTCTGTAATTGCTGTGCATTACCTGTGGCAATAGCGGCTGCAAGAAATGCTGTTAATATATATTTCATAACCTGATTTAAATGTTTGTTACCTTAAAATTGTTACATCACCTTTTAATCCTACCACATTTCCTGTAACCAGTTTGTATTTGATTACATAGTAGTAAGTGCCATCCGGAACAGGTTTTCCTTTGTAAGTACCATTCCAGTCGTTCTGATAATTTTCATTGTTATATACCAGTGCGCCGTAGCGGTTAAATACATTAACAATAATCTGGCTGGTACATGCTCCGCTGGTTGTTACCAACCATTTGTCGTTGATACCATCACCATTTGGTGTAAAGGCTTCCATTACTTTAACACAATAAGGCAATACTGTAATCACAGCATTATCTGTAGAGGTACAACTATTATTATCCCTTATAGTTAAACTGTAAGTTGTAGTAGTAGTGGGTTTTGCTTTAGTAATATAACTGGTCGCACTTCCTGTAATATTTGTAGCGGGAGTCCATACAATTGACGTTGGGTTGCTGATACCGCTACCTTCAAGATCTACTTCGTCACCAATAATAATGGTTTTATCAGGACCAGCATAAACATTTGGATTAGGCTTCATACCCAGATTAACAGTTTTGGTTCTAACGCAACCATTCAAAGATGCGGTTACTGTATAAGCCACATTACTATTCACAGTTGCCACAGGATTACTGATCAACGAATTGGTCAAACCACCAGCCGGGCTCCATGAGTAGGTATTTGCAGCACTGGTAGCTACCATTTGTACCGGTGCGCCTGCGCAAACTGCAGTATCATTATTAGTTGTTAAAGTAAGATTATCAGTAAAGCCTACGGTAATTGTTTTAGAGATCAATCCGCAGAATGCATCTTTTATCAAAACTGTTTTAACACCTTGTGCTAAGCCTGTTAAAACATTGGATGTTTGGAAAGCACCACCATTAACACTGTATGCATAAGGGGCAATGCCGCCTGTTGCGTTTACTGTAATAGTTCCGCCTGCAGGATTGGTACAGGTTGCATTAGTAACCGTTAGTGTGCTGTTTACATTTACATTTAAGGTATCGCCATATTCCATAATTGAAGGAATACCACTACCAAAACTTAATGTACCTATAAATAATTTTCTGTTGGCAAATGGAATGGC
>JBAXET010000176.1:0-5962 GCA_037140275.1 Ferruginibacter sp.
TTTAGAACTTCTTAAACCTCTAGAACTTCCTAAAAGATTATGCTTTCTTTTTTGGAGCAGCTTTTTTAACAGCTTTTGCAGGCCTGCTTTTTCCAAAAGAACCAGCAAATGTTTTTCCTTTTTTTGTTTTGATATCTCCGCGTCCCATAATTATTATTTTTTATTGTTTCAAAAATACGATATTCAACTGGTACAAAAAAAGCAAGGTGCAAAGGCGCCTTGCTTTTTTAATGTGTTTACATCAAGCATTACATTTTAGCAGATAATTCTTTACCAGCTTTAAATTTAGCAACCTTTTTAGCTTTAATTTTAATAACCGCACCAGTTTGTGGGTTACGTCCGTTACGAGCAGCTCTTTTTGATACAGAAAAAGTACCAAAACCAACTAAAGTTACTTTACCACCTTTTTTTAAAGTTACAGTTACTGCTTCTACAAAAGAATCTAATGCAGCGTTCGCCTGCGTTTTTGTAATACCTGCATCATCAGCAAGTTTGGCGATTAATTCAGCTTTGTTCATGATATATTTTTTAAAATTTTACGAGGAACAAATATAGAAGGTTTTTAATTGCAATAAAATTTTTTTAAAGAAAAATATTTTAGTAAAGAAACGCTGTAAACCGCAAGGAATAAGGATTTGGGGGGAATGTGAGTGGGGAATAGTAAATAGTTAATTTTGTGAAAAAGCCTGAAACCCATGCTGGAAGCAAGTTTTAGCATTAAACTGCTGAAAAGCACTGTGCATACGGTTTGCAGCTGCAGTAATTTAAAATATCAAGTTAAGTGTATATGAGCGTTAATTGTACACATTTAGTGAATAACCTGCATCAGGGAGCGGAATGCAATAAATTTATTTCCCCATTTATCAATGGCTTTCTGGCGCATGAGCGGCGCAAACTTGTCGAGATAACGATTGTATAATGCTTTGCTTTCTGCAATATACTGAACCGCGTAAGTGGATCCTTCATTGTCATCTATTTCTAACAAATGCAATACAGTGCCTTTGGTAAAACAGCCGGTGTTGATGATCTCTGGAATATGCTCATCTTTAATCCATTGCAGCCAAGCCTGCTGAATGGAATGATCAACCTGTGTAGTAACGTTATAAATAAACATAGGCAAAAATAAAACTTATGCATCATTCTTTTTCATATCGCCCAGTAATTTCCAGCTTAAAAATGCCAGCATAATAATTGCTCCTATAATTGATGGCCACAGCCACCATTTATGATTGGTGTCTTTTACAGTGTCCAGCTTTTTGTGTTCAATTTTTACAAATGAACCAATGCCAATTGTGTCAGCATTTTTTGGAATACTGTCTTTAAAAATTGCTATATCATAATCGGGCTGATTGGCCATTTCATTATCTGTTAAAAGCGAATACTGTTTTCCTTTTTCCAGATAAGTAATGATATTGTTGATATGCTGCTCTGTGCGCACACTGCTGATTGTTAAAGGAGGATTGTCTTTATTTTCAATTACAATATAAAAAGCTCCGGCTTTTATCTTTTTAATATCAAATTGATTAGTTCCGGAAGAAGAGATTTTTATATTGGCTGATGCCGTATAACTGATACGGTTAAGAGAGCTGTCGTTTTCTAAAAGATAAATTCCGGCAGTACGTTCAAAAAATTTAGCGCCGCTGATACCAATGGCAATGCCATCGATATGATAAGCCGCATTGTTTTTTACCAAAATATAGGACCTGCCATCGCTGCTGTCTTTTTGCTGAATTACCGGATCGGGATTTGATACCGTTAAGGGCATTGTACGGTACACCAAATCGGTGTAAGAACCCGCTTTAATGATATTTAAGGGATCTGCTTTTTCATTATTGATCACCAGTTTAAAAAAATGATAATCCGAATAATCAAACTTAACAGCATTGGTAAAATAATTTTCTGTTGTAGTATAGGCTTTGGAAAGCAGAATATTTTCTTCAATAATGAACCATTGTTTTTTATCATTACTGCCGCTTAAAGTAGCATAGCGGCTTACCGAAGCATTTTTTATAAATAATACTATTTCATTAATACTTTTTAGCGATTCTTTATTGATCTCTATACTCGAGCCCCTGCTTTCGAATATCAATTCAGATTGACCGCTGTCTGTAATGATATTGGATAATATCGGAAATTCTTTAAACAGCGATTGTTGTAACCCCGGTAATTGGTTCTTCACAATATGAGGTATCCAGACTCCTTTATCATCCGTGATACGGATATCTGAAAAATCTGTTTTACTATGTGATGATATAAGAGGACTGATATTAAGCTGATAAAATCCTGTTTGCTTTACTGAATCCAGTGCAGCTTTGTATTGGAATTGCTGTGCCGCAGTACATAATACAGAAAAGGAACAAATAATAACAGCTGCTATCTTTTTATTTATCTGTATCATCGATCAGTAATTTTTTTAAACGCTGGTACATGAATGACACGGTAAGTAATAAAACACCCAGCAAAATAAAGGCGGCAATTTTTCCACCCGGGCCAATATTGGTGATGTCGAATAAAAATAATTTCAACAGCGATACTGCAAATAAGCATAAAGAAATAACACGGAGTGGTTTGTAGCGGTGCTTCATACCCAGCCAAATCATAACAAAAGAACTGAGTCCCCATAAAATAGTGAGTCCCGCTTTGCTGTATTGCTGTTCCATACTGCCAATTGTTTTAGGGTCTGCAAATAAAGTAACATACAACTGCATGCATTCAAAACTAAAAATATATACCATTGCAATACTGAAAATCCATCCTAAATAACCGACAGAAGATTTTAGGGCGGCAAAATTTTGTCTTAATACCTGAATGCCCTTTACAAAAAGTAATAATAAACTGATATCACTGATCCAGTGCATTGCCAGATGGACGCCTTTATATTGATTACTGAGTACTCCGTTTCTTAAGGCAATGATCATTTCGCCGCTACCAAAGTAAAATGCAAAACAGGCTAATACTAAAATAAATTGTATGGCAATGGTTCTGTTGCTGATGATCTTTGGCAGCACAAGTGTTACCAATATCAATGCAAATACATTACTTAAAATGCGGTGATAAATATTTGGCAATGTATATGCCGCTTCTTTTGCAAAAAACAGGTTGATACCAAAGAAACAGGTGGTATACACCAGTACTACTGCAGCAACAATAAAAATATTCCCCGCAATTTTATTGGATATGCCCAGTATAAAACTCCCTTCATTATCTTCTTTACGAAGTAAAATATAATATAGCACCAGTGCGATTATGGCTACGATATTAGTAATGATGCCTTTGAGCCCGGTAAATATTACGGGTAAATTATAGGCTGCATCCGAATCGGCGATCTGCCAGTCCATCAGCAGGCTGATGATCGCCAACCCTGCAATAATTACAGAAGATAATTTGAATAATTTGATTTGTGAACGCTGGTACAGCCAGAACAGTAAAACTGTTTCGGCACACCAGAATAAAGTAATGCTGTGGCCATGTAATTGAACAGGGGCTGCCAGCGACAAGAAAGTAAGAGTTAAACCTATAAGCAGGAAGAGTAAATTTTTATCTGCTTTTTTGGTTTTAAAGAAATAGAGTGCCAGAATGAAATTCACCAATCCCATACAAATGGTAAACAGGCCTTTAAAATCTCCGTTATGCCAATCGGTTAATACCAGCATACCTGCCGTATAATAAGTAGCATTGATGAGCAATAAAATAAAAAAATCGAAAGCTTCAAATGCTTTTTGTCTTCCGATATTGTAGATCATATTCATGCCTAAGAATATCAGGTAAAAAGCGGTGGCAAATAGTAAGGCGTTTGCATAAGGCGGTGTAATGTCTTTGAAAAGAAAGGTATCCACTATCCAGCCACCATAAATTAATATGGTAAAGAATAAAGACAGGATATTGATTAGCGGCCATTTTTTAAACCATGAAAGTGCCAGTAAACCAATATTCAAAATAATCAGGTAAGTAAACAATACAATATAATTTCCATCACCTGAGCTAACTAAAAAGGGCGCTACAAATCCACCTATTGCAGCAATAACCGCAAGTTCCAGTTTATCATATAGTATGGATAACAGTACTGCAAATGCAGTAATTACAATCATCAAAATAAACGCGGGGGTTTTATCTATTATATGGTATTGACGAAAGGCTAACGCAATGGTAAAATAAAATACTGCTATACCACCGCCTGCTAATACCGAGCTGAAGGAGCGGTAAGAATTACGCAGGTAATGTGCTAACCCCACCAATACAATTCCGCAGAATAAACCAATGCCTACACGGCCGTATTCATTGATCCAGTTTTTATCGATGGCATATTTTACAAAAAAGCCAATCCCGAAAACCAGTACAGCAATACCAATTTTATTAATAAGATTTTCGCCTATAAATTTCTCCAGGTCAGGGTTATTTTTAAACCAGGTATCTATCCAGCTTTCTTTTGGCGGCGGAGGAGCCTGAGGTTTCTTTTTTAACTGCGGCGCTTCAATAGTTTCCGCTATTTCAACATTTGTTACTCGTTGTTGCTGTAGTAATTTTTCTTCTTCGGCCTTATGCTTTTCTGCCTGCTCACGGCGCAAGGCTTCAATAGCCGCAATTTTTTGTTTATACTCTTCCTGCGCTTTTAATTCAGCCGCTTCTCTTTCTTTTTGTGCTGCATCAGTATCAGCAATTACCGGTGCAGTACCCCTGAGCTTTTGCAATTCGGTTTTTAAATATTGCAGCTGCGTATTAAAGTCGGATAAAGTGTTATTGAGATGGTTGGCGTGTTTCTGTTGGCGGCCCTGTATATTTAATACAATGACAAATATGACAACAAGTGCAATAAAAAGTAAAAATTCCATAGCAGTGTAAATGTTATTGTAAAACAAGATACAACGCTATGGAATACTAATTTGGAATAATTTGTTAAAGGAATACCTATGAAAACTTTCGTTTAACATTTATGAGGGGCAGCCGAAAATGCGTTTTAACAAGTATCAGGCTTTTATTTCAACATAAATCGGACAATGGTCACTGTGTTTTACATCAGGATAAATATTGGCATCCTTTAATTGTTTTTTTAAAGGTTCAGTTACAGTGATATAGTCAATACGCCAGCCTTTATTGTTTAATCGTACACTGGGGAAACGCTGGCTCCACCAGCTATAGCGGTGTGGTTCCGGATGAAATTCTCTGAAAGTATCGATCCAGCCACTGGCTAAAAATTTAGTCATCCAGGCGCGTTCTTCAGGTAAAAACCCTGAAGAATTTTTATTGCCTTTGGGATCGTGAATATCAATTTCGTTGTGTGCAATATTATAATCGCCCACCAAAACAATTTTGGGGTATTTCTTTTTTAGTTTGGTGAGATAAGCATGAAATTCATTCAGCCATACATACTTGAATGACTGTCTCTCTTCACCGCTTGTTCCACTGGGGAAATACGCATTGATTAAACGAATATCACCAAAATCAACCTGTATCACCCGGCCTTCAAAATCACTTTCGGCATGGCCTGTACCATACTCTACTTTATCGGGCTTGGTTTTACTGAATACTGCTACACCGCTGTATCCTTTTTTATTGGCACTGAACCAATGGTGATGAAAACCCAAAGCTTCTAATTGTTTGATGTCCACATCATCTTTGGTAGCCTTGGTTTCCTGTAAACAGATGATATCTGCAGGATTGGTTTTTAACCAGTCGATAAATCCTTTTTTAAAAGCAGCACGTATGCCATTAACATTGTATGAAATGATGCGCATGAAAGTTTTTTATACAACAAACTTACGGAACTATGGGCAACATAGTAACTCTTCATAGTTGTTCTATACAAAGAGTACAACACCCCTGGTCGGTGTTTCACCGAACGGAAACGGAATTGTTTTATCTCCCGCAGATCTCGCAGAACTCACAGAGAGAAAATATAGCTAAGAGGGGAAAGAGTGAAAGAGTACAAAGAGAAATACGCTGCTCTCTTTTATCCTCTTTTTCT
>JBAXET010000177.1:0-5949 GCA_037140275.1 Ferruginibacter sp.
GGTTTATTTTTACTGCTATGAATATGGGTACTTGCTACTGGAGCATAACTGGTACCTTATTGTGAAAAGAGCAGAAGAGTGAAAAAGGCCACAGCGTTACACAGAGGAAAAGAGATGCACAGAGAATACTTTGTGAATTTTCACGCAGAGGCGCAGAGCACGCAGAGAAGAAAAAAGTCAGCAAAGAAAGAACACAATAACAAGACAAGTACTGCAAAAGTCCTTCCGCCAGCTGGCGGAGAGGATTTAGGTGGGGCCAAAAATATAAGCCACGGATT
This sequence comes from Ferruginibacter sp., assembly GCA_037140275.1. Classification (GTDB taxonomy): domain Bacteria; phylum Bacteroidota; class Bacteroidia; order Chitinophagales; family Chitinophagaceae; genus Ferruginibacter. Next base: position 279 of record JBAXET010000177.1, read on the forward strand.
ACAGGAATTAGCACGGATTTTTTCCGTGTAAATCTGTGCAATCCGTGGCTAAATTTTTTTTGTGGTTTTGTATTTTATCAGCGTCTTCAGCGAAATCTGCGGGAGAATTTTTATCTCTACGCCGCTAATTCTTCAATCTTATTTGCTGCTTCCTGAGTAACGGGTTTTAAATTATTGTCTTCCGGAAAATCTTCTGCCTGTAATTCTATCCTTCTGGTGATATCAGTTAAGGAAGATAATCTTTGTACGGTATACGGTATGGTTTCGAGGCCCTTAGCAAAATTGGTAACATAAAAGAATATACCCACCACATTACCTGCTAAAATTGCTGTGCCCGAAGTTTTGTAGGTTAATAATAAACTGGCACCTAAAACAATCATCACCAAAAACTCCATCATGCCAAAATTAAAGGCTTCCTGATCAGAGGTTTTAACCTGCCAGCGGCGCAGGTTAGTATAATGCTCTTTTAATTCTTTAGCATTGCCATTGCTGATCACATCCACCTGATGTTCCAGCTCGTCGTTTTTTAATTTATTTAAACGATTCATTTTTTTACCATACTTATAACTGATACCAATAACAGGAAGTAAAACAGCTAAACACAACAGTACTACTGAGGCATCATAAAAAAACATCAGTATCAGGGAGCCAAAAATATTATACACGGCTTCTATAACATACACCAGGTCAAATTCTAAAAAATCTACAAACTCTCTGGCTAAGGTGGAATGTGCGCTTAATTTGCTGACATCTTTTTGATAAATTCTTCTGCTTAAAAATTTAGTCACCAACGAAACATAAATAGCAGAATAGGTTCTGGTATCGTACATATGGCGTAAAGTGCCCACGGTAAGTGTAACAATATGCGAAGCAGAAAGAAGGATGAGGCCATTGTAACTTCCTTTCATCAGGTCGTTTATAGCGATACCTAAAAACAAAGGACGCAATAAAACGCCCAGCATTTCCAGGGAAAACAAGATGTAGGTCAGCACCAACTGGCTGCGGTGCTTATTCATTAAGCTCTTTAATATTTGAAAACGAGACATAGGTTCCTTTCTTGATTCGGTTTATAAATTAAATTATCCTTACGAAATAAAAGATTCCGTAGCCAGAATTTAATGGGCAATAGTAAGACCGAAAGAAGTGGGGTTAGTTTAAAGCCGGGCCAAATTTTCTCTTTCGGTAACCGAATTATGGGTAATTCCGGTTATCAGGCCTCGACAGTTGGGTGCACCACATTGGCAATTGAAAGGCTCCATCGTTTCATCCAGAAAGGATGCGTAGTTAAGGGTTAGTTCTTCGCCTTTTTTAATGGGTCGAAAAGCGATCACATTTAAACCGGAATAACCAGTGTTAGCATTACAACTGTGGTTTTGTGGAGCCCAGCCGCTTGGGTTATCATCCCACAGCAAATATACCTCTTTGCTGAGCGGGTAAGCATATTTTGCAAATATTTCTTTTTCCTTAATGTCCCAGTTTTGAGCCACACAGCGCCGGGTAACAATGCGCTGACTCATACCTTCTCCTTTGAAAATCAATTCGTTAACAGGTATATCCTGTGTGGCATAAATACCATAACCGGCAATGGAATTGCCCTTCATCTGATATTTTTTCTGATTGCGGGCATGTCTGGTAATACCTTCTTTTATAATATGACGGAGGAAGTTTTCCTGTCCAAACCCATCGTGTTTGAGTATATAATCGGCACTTCCCTCGTAGCCGTCTTTATAAAAAACAGAACAGGTAAAGTTGATTTCTAAAAAGAAAATATGGTTGTTGTCATCTACCCTGAAATCTAAACGGGCATAACCCACCCCACTAAAGCTGCGGAATATTTGTGCCGCCGCATCTTTTAATTGTTGCTCCAGCACCGGATCATTACAGGCAATATTTGCATTGGGATGCAGTTCGGATGTTTTGAGGGCATAGGTTTTAAACTGATTGCCTTCAGGAAAAATATATTCCACCGGTTTAAAAACAGTTACCGTTTTACCATCCTCATTAGCCGCCAGCATTACGGTAAACTCTCTGCCACTAATATATTCTTCCACCAGCAGCGGACCGTATTCATCAATAATATTGTTTACTTTTTGTTGCAGCTCATTAATATCATGCACCAGGCTTTTATCATCCACGCCTAAACTATCACCTGCTTTGGCAGGTTTTACAAAAAGCGGATAGATAAGGTGTTTGCATTCTTCTTCAATATTTTCTGCAGTTGTTATTAATGCATAGGCCGGTGTTTTTACCCCTTCGGTATAGGCCACATATTTCATCAGCTCTTTGGGTGGATCGTATAATAATGAAGTAGGACCGGTGAAAGGAAGGTTCAGTAATTCTAAAGTATACATCACATCAATACTGGGTACTTCCCATTCTAAATAGCCTTCGCAGAGGTTTACAAAAATGTCGTACTTATTCTTTTGAAGGGCTTTCAGTTGTTTGTAAGTGGTAAGCTTGTTTAATGCCACATGATCGAAGTGGGCTTCGGGCATTAAATGCGATAAGTCTCTCGGAGGATCATAGTTTTGATAATCCACGTTAGAGGTTGAATAATCGGGTTGCAACACACAAATTCTACCCCCTCCGCCCCCTGAAGGGGGAACCGGAGCAGCGTTAAAACTTGTGTCTGAATTATTTTTATGCGCTTCCATTTTATTCTCTTTTGGCCTCTTAGCTATTTTCTTTCTGCGTAATCAGCGCTTTCTGCGGGAAAAGAAAAAAAATCTTCCACAGAACTCGCAGAAAGCGCTGATGAAATACAAATTCTAATTCTGCGTACTCCGCGAAATCTGCGGGAGATTCTCCCCTCTCAGAAACGCATCGTTAATAATTTCCACCACCAGCCCCGCAAAAGTTTTATTGCTCACTCTTAGTATCGCTCCAATAGAAGTAAAGTTTTCATCTTCACTCAATCCGCATTGCGCATTTACTTCCAGTACATATAATTTTTTTGTGGCTGCATCCATACGCACATCCACACGGGTATAACCCATCCCCTTACAAGATACATACGCATCCCAGCTGATCTGCTGAATGGCTTCAATTAAACCGGCATCCGGTATCTGATACTCATAAAAATTTTCTTCCCCCGGCATAGCCGCTTCATCTTCATAAATTTCCCAAAGCCTGTCGAAGCTTAAAAACTTTTCTTTATCGGGTAAAGAAGGATGAAAAATACGTTCTACCGGTGTATATATTTTTGCAGATTGTGGCTGGTTATAAGAGCCTACTATTAAAACCGTGTATTCTGCACCGTTAATAAAAGATTCGGCAATTAAACCATCGGCAGCTAAATTCCAGCCCCGGTAGCCATCAAACATTTTAGCCACCTGTTCATTCAGTTCTGTTTTATTCTCCACCACATTTTTAATACCCACCCCCATGCTGCCGCCGCTAACGGAGGGCTTCACAATAATTGGCGTGCCCAGTCTGTCGAAAATTCCATTGGTATATTGTTCTTTTGTTTTGATGGCTTCCCAATTGGCATTGGGTACTCCATGCAAATCAAAAGCTTCCTTCATCGGAATTTTAGAAGTAGTGATGGTATAAAAATATTCGTCTGATCCGGTATATATCAGTTCTTTAGATTCTAATAGTTTCACCACGGAAACGCCGGGTGTGCCGTTCACTTCATCACCATCGCAAATATTAAATACCAGGGGTACAAAAACGCCGGCTTCTTTTTCTGCAACAATAGTATCAATGATATCCGCATAGTTAGCCATGGTAACCGGCTGCCATTGCCAGTTAATATTAAGTTCAGCAAATGTTTTGGTGTATTCGGCAATACTCTGACTAAAATCGTAGTAGTAATCTATATTAGCGTCGTTGGTAACAAGGCAGGGTGCAAGTACCCACACTTTAAGTTTTTCAACAGGAATGATTGGCAAAAAAGAAGAAGTAGACGACATATAGTTATTGCAGTGCTTACAGGGAATGCTTTCGTTCAGATTGTTGTGTGATAAAATCGGTTAAGCGGTATTTTTTTAGAGTAGATAAATCTAAATGCGAAGCCCCGTTGATCAGCTGTAAACAGCCATTGGTTTTACAATTACAAACAAAGGATTGGCTCATGTTCCATTCGGTACTGGGATAAAAGAATGTGAATTCATCTCCCGCCTCAATAGTACGTAAACAAACCAATTCCATTGCAGTAGTATCAAAAAACACATTGGGTGCACAACTATGATTGATGTATTGTAAAAAATCAGGTTCCAGCGTGATATGTGTATCAATACCGGTTTGCACTGTTAAATAAGTGGCATATGACTGTGTGGTACCTGCATAAAATTTACTGATCACCTGTCCGGGTACAAAGCTGATGGTTGCATGTAAAGATTTTTGCTGGGTGGAAGGATCAAGCAATACATCTACAAATCCAAAACGACTGATCACTTCAAAATTGGCGGCAGTGCTGTTGGTTGTTATCATGCGAACTTAGAGTGTGGTAATGTTTAAAGGTTTAATACAGTACAATATTTATTATTACTGCATCCTATTAAAGTAAATGTATACATACATTGTATAATAAAAAAGGCTATTAACTATAATTATACAATAAGTGGATTAATAGCTTTATTATGTGAATAACCATACAATGAAATCTATAACTTTATGCGGTGATACAAACAGACCCTAACAGCACCAATGGTGAATTATTATTGCAACTGGTAAAAATGGAAATGCCTTTTGGAAAATATAAGGGAACGGTATTGTGTAATTTACCGGTATCGTATTTAGAATGGTTTAACCGAAAAGGATTTCCCGGTGGAAAGCTGGGTATTTTATTGCAAACATTATATGAAATAAAGTTAAACGGATTAGAATATCTGTTACAACCATTAAAGAAATAAATATGAAAAAAGGAATTTTACTGATTGGTTTTTTGGTTACGATGCTCACAGTATCAAGGTCTGCTGTTGTTGATACGGTAGAAACCTACAGTACAGCAATGCATAAAAAAATAAAAGCCGTGGTGATACAACCCAATGGCTACGATACCATTAAAAAAATTCCGGTGGTGTATTTATTGCATGGCTTTGGTGATAATTATGCAGGATGGGTAACAAAAGTAAAGGGATTAGAAGCGTTGGCAGATGAATATAAGGTACTGATCGTTTGTGCGGATGGTGGCTACAGCAGCTGGTACTGGGATAGTCCGGTAGACTCGTCTTATAAATATGAAACTTATATTGCAACCGAATTGGTAAACTGGGTGGATGCGCATTATAAAACTATTGCCGATAAAAAAGGCAGGGCCATTACCGGTTTAAGTATGGGAGGTCATGGTGCGTTGTATTTAGCCATCAAACATCCTGATGTATTTGGTGCTGCAGGAAGCATGAGTGGTGGTGTGGATATACGGCCCTTTCCCAATAACTGGGAGATGACGAAACGTTTGGGTGCTTATGCAGCAAATCCTCAATACTGGGAGCAAAACACGGTGATCAATATGTTGCACTTGATTCAGCCCAATAGCTTACAAATAATTATTGATTGTGGTGTAGATGATTTTTTTTATAAAGTAAATGAGAATTTACATGAACAATTAATATACAGAAATATTTCGCACGATTACATCACCAGACCCGGAGCTCATACCTGGCCATACTGGGCCAATGCGGTAAAATATCAGTTGCTTTTTATGAGTAATTATTTTAAGAAGGGG
>JBAXET010000178.1:0-5916 GCA_037140275.1 Ferruginibacter sp.
CAATATGATACAATTAGCTTATTTTACCAGTGATGATTTTTTGCAATTAAAAGAATGGATCAGCAATGATGAGATATTAATGAACTGGTCAGGTTCATTATTTAGTTTTCCGCTTACCATTGAAAGTTTATCCTGGTATATAGAAAATGTAAATGTTATTGGAAAATCTGAAGCTTTTGTTTATAAAGCCATAAATACTGAAACAGGTAAAATAGTAGGACATATTTCTTTAGGCGGCATCAGCAAAAAAAACAGGGCAGGCCGTATCAGCAGGGTTTTTGTAGCGCCGGAATATCAGGGTAAAGGATACTGCAATCAAATGGTAACAGCAGTTTTAAAAATTGGATTTGAAGAGTTGAAATTACACCGCATTTGTTTGGGTGTATATGATTTTAATATTGCTGCAATCAGTTGTTATAAAAAAGCAGGGATGGTGGTGGAAGGTACTAACAGAGATTGTTTACAGTTTAAAGGAAGTTGGTGGAGTTTAGTTGAAATGAGTATGCTGGAAGGGGAATGGAGAGGTGAATAGTGATTGGTGAATAGTGAATAGTGAATAGTGAATAGTGAATGGTCAATAGACCATGGTCTATGGTCCATAGAAGTGCATTAACACCGGAGACTTAAATGAAATAAAAAAGAGGAACACATGTTAAAGTATTCCTCTTTTACTATACTTATTTTTTATTTAGCATTGAATCATCAATCAACATCGTTGTGTCACTCCCTTCAACCGCATACCATTTTTCAACTTTATTGATGGGCTGCTATTCACCATTCACCATTATCTACTAACAATGTTCCAGTGCCTGTAAAATATCTTCCAGAATATCATCCACATGTTCTAGTCCTACAGAAATACGAATTAAGCCCGGAGTAATATTTACAGCGGCTCTTTCTGCTTCAGATAATTTTGCATGCGTGGTGCTTGCCGGATGAGAAGCAATACTTCTGGTATCTCCAAGATTAGCAGTAAGCGATAACATTTTTAAATGATTCAAAAATGTACGGCCACTTTCTAATCCGCCTTGTAAATTAAAACTTACCAGTCCGCCACCATTTTTCATTTGTGTAATGGCAATAGTATGTTGCGGATGGCTGGGTAAATAAGGATATTTTAACCAGCTGATCTTGGGATGATCTTCTAAAGCTTTCGCTATTTGCAATGCATTGGATGCATGGCGTTCCATACGTACATCCAGCGTTTCTAAACTTTTACTGAGTACCCATGCATTAAAGGGAGATAAGGCCGGACCGGTGCTGCGGCAAAATAAATATATCTGATGCACCAGTTCTTTTTTACCCAATACAATACCACCTAAAACTCTTCCTTGCCCATCAATCCATTTGGTAGCAGAGTGAATCACCAGATCAGCACCAAAATCAATGGGCCGCTGGTTTACCGGTGTAGCAAAACAATTATCTACGTTTAGTAAAATATTATATTGTTTAGCCAGTTTGCCTACTCGGTCCAGATCAATAATATCCAAACCCGGATTGGTAGGCGTTTCCAGATAAATCATTTTTGTATTGGGCCTGATGGCAGCTTCCCAGCTATCGGGGTCATTGGCACTTATATAGCTCACTTCTATTCCGTAATTGGGTAAATATTTATTGAGTACGGTAATGGTGCTGCCAAATACCGAACTGCAGGCTAATAAATGATCCCCTTTTTTTAATAAAGCCATGAAAGAAGCAAATACAGCACTCATTCCGGTTGCAGTGGCATAACCTGCTTCTGCACCTTCCAATGCCACCATTTTATCAGTAAATTCCTGCACGCTTGGATTACTGAATCGGCTGTAGATATTATCATTGCTTTCATCAGCAAATGCCGCCCGCATATCTTCCGCATCATCAAAACAAAAACTGCTGGTTAAAAATAAAGGCGTGGAATGTTCCATTTCATTGGTACGTTCTGTTTGTGTACGTATAGCTTTTGTAATTGGATGCATGATTATGAGTTAATCTGTTAATTGGTAAATCTGTTAATTGGTTAATCGGTTGATTGGTAAATCTGTTAATTGGTTAATCGGTTGATTGGTAAATCTGGATACGAAGCCGAATTTTTCAGTAACTGTAATGGCAAAGTGGAGTGCTAAACGAATTAACTGATTACCGAATTGACCAATTAACTATTTAACCGATTACCCTGTTCTTTAATTCACCTGCACCTCCCATGTAAGATCAGTGCCGCTCTTTAGTAAAGTGGTAGCAACACTGCAGTATTTATCCATCGATAACTGACAGGCACGTGCGGCTTTTTCTTTATCAATATCTCCTTTCAGTATAAAAATAATTTTTGCATTTGCCCAAAGAGAGGGTTCTTTACCTGCTTCTCTTTCTCCGGTAATTTTGATTGAAAAATCATCAATGGTCTGGCGTTGTTTTTTTAATATCATCACCACATCAATGGCACTGCAGCCACCCAATCCCATCAGTAACATTTGCATGGGCCGTACGCCAAAATTTTCGCCACCGCTCTCATCACTACTGTCCATTTTTACAGTATGTCCGTTAGCATCGGAGGCTTCAAATCCAAAATCTCCATTTACCCTGCGTAAATTAATTTCAATCATTTTAGAACATTTTTACAAATATAAATATTGCAAGCCTTTACTTTGCATTTAATACGGAGAATTTAACCTCCTCCGCCCCCTGAAGAGGGAACCGGGACTCCAATGCCTGCATCTTTTGCAGTATCACAGGCAAAAAGATGTGATGAATTTAGATGGATGTTCGGTGCAACATTGTATTTAAAAATTGCAGTAATTAATGAAATTGTTTGAGTATAAAAGTAAGTTTGAGTTAGAGAGCGGGGCTTATTTACCCGATCTAGCCATTACCTATTCCACTTATGGTACACTAAATGCCAATAAAAGCAATGTGGTTTGGGTTTGTCATGCGCTTACAGCTAACAGTGATGCAGCAGACTGGTGGAATGGTGTGGTTGGAGCCGGTCATGTTATTGATCCTGAAAAATATTTTATTGTTTGTGCCAATATACTGGGCTCCTGTTACGGAACTACCGGGCCTTTAAGTACCAATCCCGAAACGCAACAACCCTATTATAACAGTTTTCCATTGATCACGGTGCGTGATATGGTGCAGGCTCATATTCTGCTACGCAAACACCTTGGGATAGAAAAAATATTTTTATTAATGGGCGGCAGCATGGGTGGCTATCAGGCCATGGAATGGTGTGTGATGGAACATGACGTAATTGACAATTTATTATTACTGGCCACTTCTGCCAGTGAAAGTGCCTGGGGCATTGCCACACATACAGCACAGCGATTAAGTATTGAAGCCGATGCAACATGGAATACAGCATCGCCTTCTGCAGGTGCGAAAGGATTAAAAGCAGCCAGAGCAATCGGAATGCTTACTTATCGCAACTATGGTATTATGGTGCAGCAGCAAACTGACGGTGATACGGAAAAGACCGACAATTATAAAGCTACCTCCTATATCAATTATCAGGGCGATAAACTGGTGCAACGCTTTAATGCTTACAGTTACTGGATGCTTACCAAAACTATGGACAGTCATCATTTGGGGCGTGGCCGTGGCGGTAACTTAGAAGCGGTATTAAAAACCATTACGCAGCGTACACTCATTATTGGTATCAGCAGTGATATTCTTTGTCCGCTGGTAGAACAACAGTTTTTATCGCAGCACCTGCCGCATGCAACATTGATTGCAATAGACAGTAGTTACGGTCATGATGGATTTATGGTGGAGTCGGAAAAGATATCTCAGCATCTGGCGCAATGGCTGGCCCAATCAATAGGGTGAAGTCATTAGATCAATCAAAGCCGTCACAGTGAAAACCCGCGTCAGGCCTATTTCTTTTCCACCACAAACGTTTGCAGATTTCTACAGCAGTTTGTTTTGATTACATTTATACCAACGATTCAAACAAACTGCTAATGACTATCCCAAAGCCGCATTTATCTTTCTGGCAAATTATTAATATGAATGTGGGTTTCTTTGGCATTCAGTACAGTTTTGGTTTACAACAAAGTGCAGTCAATCCCATTTACGATTTTTTAGGAGCCAAGCCGGATGAAATTCCCTGGCTTAATTTAGCTGGTCCTTTAACAGGCCTTATCATACAACCAATTATTGGTGCATTAAGTGATAAAACCTGGCATCCCAAATATGGAAGAAGAACTCCTTATTTTCTTATTGGGGCAATGATATGCAGTATTGCTTTATTCCTGTTTCCTTTCAGTAGTGAATTATGGATGGCTGCAGGCTTATTGTGGATTTTAGATGCTGGTAACAACACTGCCATGGAACCATATCGTGCATTCATTGCCGATAAACTGGACGCTAATCAGCAGCCAACAGGTTTTCAGGCGCAAAGTTTTTTTACGGGATTCGGACAAACACTTGCCAATGTTTCATTGTTCATCTTTCCAATGATATTCATCGGCAAAACAGGAAAATTGCCCACATGGGTTTTTGCCTCTTTCTTTTTAGGAGCTATTTGTTCAATAGGTTCTATTTTATGGAGTATTAAAACCACTCCGGAAATTCCACCCACTGAAGCAGATCTGAAAACGTTAAGAGAAAAAAATAAGGGTATGCCGCATCCCGCTGTTCAATTCTTCTTATCTATCATCACTACAGTAATTGCTTATATCGTGCTTGTATTGCTGTTTATTCCTTCAATTTTTTCAAAAGGATTATACAGGAAGGTGCTGAATTATGCAGAACAACACCCTGCTTTAAAAATATTATTTGCTCAGAATATTGAGATCATCGATGCAATATTAAATATGCCCAAAGTAATGTGGCAACTGGCATTAGTGTACCTGTTTCAATGGTATGCTTTGTTTTGTTACTGGCAGAATTCATCAAAAAGTATTGCCTTATCTGTTTGGCATACCACTCCACAGCAAGATGCTAAACTGTATGAAGAAGCAGTTGGATGGACGGGGCTGGTTAATGGCTGGTACAATATTGTAACTTTTTTATGTGCTTTTGGTTTGGTATGGTTTGCAAAAAAGTTTTCTCCCAAATTAGTACATTTCGGATGTTTGGTATTGGCAGGTATTGGCCTGCTGGCTTTTCCTCATATTGAAAATAAAATGTTGCTTTTTCCTGCTATCACCGGTTTTGGTATTGGATGGGCAAGTATGATGGGCATTCCTTACCTGATGGTGGTAAGCCAGATCCCAAAAGAACGCTATGGTGTTTACATGGGCATTATCAACATGATGATTGTAATACCCATGTTTATTCAAACTACCACATTTGGATTTATACTAAAACATTTTTTAAATAATGATCCAAGAAATGCTATTGCATTTGCAGGAGCATTTTTGCTGATAGCAGCATTATTGACCTTATTGATAAAAGCAAAAAAACCAGAAGGTGATATTATCATGGCAGCAGGCGGAGGTCATTAGCCCTATCCCCTAAAGAGAATATTACGAAGCTAATTAGTGTTAATAAAGAAATGAGTTAAATGGAAAATACAAAGGACATAGAGAGTAACAATTCAAGCTCTCCGCCAGCTGGCGGAGACAGGGGCAAGATTTTGTGCATAGGTGAAGCATTGATTGATATGATTTGTACCGATAAGGGCAGCTCATTAGCTGACGGAAATAATTTTTTAAAGAAAGCAGGCGGTGCTCCAACTAATGTGGCTGCTGCAATTGCAGCTTTAGGCGGAGATGTTGAACTGGCAGCCAAAGTGGGTGTGGATCCATTTGGAAAACATTTGATAGCTGTAATGCAGGAATTCGGCGTATCTACAAAATGGGTATTACAGGATGAAAAATATTTTACCACTTTCGCTTTTGTGTCGCTGATGGAAAATGGGGAACGTGATTTTTATTTTAACCGTGGTGCCGACGGCCAGCTGAGTATGCAGGAACTGGAAGGGATTGATCTGGATGAATT
>JBAXET010000179.1:0-5904 GCA_037140275.1 Ferruginibacter sp.
AACGAATACCACCGCCAATCGGCGTGGTTAAAGGCCCTTTGATAGATACGATATAGTCTTTTGCCACCTGCAGGGTTTCGGCAGGCAGCCATTCACCGGTTTGCTTAAAAGCTTTTTCACCGGCCAGCATTTCTTTCCACTCAATTTTTCTGCTGCCGTCATAAGCTTTGGCCACAGCGGTATCAAAAACCATTTGAGCTACTTTCCAAATTTCGGGACCAATACCATCGCCTTCTATAAAAGGGATGATTGGGTTATTGGGTACCTGTAATTTTCCGTCTGCACCCATGGTGATCTTTTCTGCCATAATATTTTATTTTTTTGAGCCGGGCCATGAATCATTGCTGAACTTCACCTGCCTGCCGGCAGGCAGGTTGGCGTCGCACTTTTCAACAATAAGTCTTTACTTAATTTTTTTATTAGCCTTGCAAAGGTAAGTGATGATACTAAAAATTGATGCTACAATTGATCCATTCCCCATCAAAATTTGCCCCCGGTAATTTTTTATAAAAATTAATGGCGGGCTCATTCCAGTCGAGCACCTGCCACATCATGCCACTGTATTGCTGCTGTGTACATTCTACTATCAGTTGATCAAATAATAATTTACCCAAACCTTTGCCCCGCATTTTTTCTGTAACCAGCAGGTCTTCCAAATACATGCGCTGTCCTTTCCAGGTACTGTAACGGATATACCAGAGGGCAAAGCCTTGTACGGTTCCATCTACTTCTGCTACTATTGCCCACCAAACCGGTTGTTCACCAAATCCGCTTTGTACAAAATGATCAAAATCTACAGTCACCTGTTCCGGTGCTTTTTCATACACCGCTAATTCATGAATCAATTCCATCATTCTGGCACAATCTTCCTTAACTGCTTTTCTTATGGCCCCCACCAAACCTCCCCCCAAAGGGGAGGCTTTTGAAGACTTTAGTGAATCGAAATGCTGTTCTGAATTTGAATATTTATTCTCCTGCATAAAATAAAATTGCTTTGTTCAATTATACTCTTTAAAGTCCCCTTCAGGGGATTTAGGGGTTTAATGCCTGTTCAAGGTCTGCTAAAATGTCCTGAATATTTTCAATGCCCACACTCATGCGAATCAATCCATCGGTTATACCATACAGTTCCCTTTTTTCTTTGGGCACACTAAAATGCGTCATGCTTGCAGGGTGGCATAATAAAGTATCGCAGGTACCCAATGAAACTGCACGGATACACATTTTTAAATTGTCGATGAATTTTTTGGCTGCTTCTAAACCGTCTTTCATTTCAAAGCTCAGCATGGCACCCGGATGACGCATTTGTTTTGCGGCAGTATAATAATCGGGGTGAGAAGCGAGGCCTAAATAATTTACTTTGCTTATAGCAGGATGGCCTTCTAAAAAACCGGCTACTTCCATTGCATTATGGCAATGGCGTTCCATGCGCACTTCTAAAGTTTTCATACCAATGGTAAGTAAGAAAGCATCAAAAGGATTGCTGTTGCCACCCAGCAGGCGATGCACTTTGGTAACATGGCTATTCATCTTTTCAATATCGCTGCCTATAAGCACGCCGCCAATGGCAGTACCATGACCGTTTAAAAATTTGGTAGTGCTGTGAAAAACATAATCTACGCCGTATTTAAAAGGCTGCTGTAAATAAGGTGTGGCAAATGTATTATCACAGGAAACGATTATGTTATGCTGCTTTGCCAGCTTGGTCAGTTCTTCAATATCCACACAATTTAAAGTGGGGTTTGCTGGAGTTTCTAAATGCAGCAATTTTATTTTATTGTCGGCCAGCATAATTGCTGCGGCCTGGTCAAGGTCTCTCAGGTCGGCAATAATTATTTCCACTCCTAATGGCGGTAATACTTTTTCCAGCAGCTCCTGCGATCCGCCATACAATGAAAAATGCGTGAGTATTTTATCGCCGGCTTTTATATTGCTGATCATTAAAGTGCTTAATGCAGCCATACCGCTGGCATGCAATATGGCTTTTAATTGAAGGGGATTCCCCGAAGCATCTGTTAATCCAAAACTTTCCATGGCTGCAATTTTTTCTTCTGCTTCTGCAGTGGAAGGACTTCCCCATCGGCCATAGATATATCCTTTTTCTTCGCCATTAAAACGGCGCATACCCTGTGCCGCTTCATCAAACACATAAGTGCTGCTGGCATAAATAGGAGTAAGGTGTGCATAGTTGGGGTCGTCGGTATGTCCGGCATGTACGGCTAATGAACTGAATCCGGTTATGGGTAATTTGTTATCTGACATAATAAGTTTATGGTTTGTGGTATATAGTTTCTGGTTGTGGATGTTGTAGATTTGTTTTGCAAACAAAAGTAAAACTAAAATGAAAGCACTCTTGCAACAATATGCCGATTATAATATCTGGGCCAATAAAATTTTGTTTGAGCGTATGAGTAAACTAAGCGAAGCGCAGTTGCATCAGGAGATTGCGAACAGCTTCCCCTCTGTTTATACAACCATGGTGCATATGTGGCAGGCAGAAGATATCTGGTGGCAGCGGCTTAAACTGGTGGAGAATATTGCTGCATTAAGTGAAACTTTTAAGGGCGACTTTACCGAGTTAACCACAGGATTGGCCAAGCAAAGCCTGCTATGGAAGCAATGGGTGGATGCTGCCAGCGAAGCTCAGCTCACCCATGTTTTTGCTTTTGTTCGTAGTAAAGAGCAGTTTAAAATGAAAGTAAATGATATGTTGCTGCATCTGTTCAATCATGCTACATTTCACCGCGGGCAGCTGGTAACTTTATTAAGGCAACTGGGCGAAACCGATAAAATTCCTTCCACCGATTTTTCCACCTGGTGCAGGCTTAAAAAATAAGCATAAAAAAAGCTGCCATTGGCAGCTTAACTATTTTATTATACCACTTAGTTGTGATCGATCATTTTATAAATCACCCCGTAAGAACCATCACTGTATGGGCCTGTTAAATTGCCTTTATTGAGGTATAAAAAATTACGGTATACCATACCAATGCCTTTGGCATATTTTTCTTCACTGAAAATCCTATTGTACACATCAGTATAATCAATCTGAGATACCTTAATGGTACTGTCGATATTTATAGTGCCCACTTTAGCAGCCACATTAATACTGTCGTAAGTATAATCCCAGTCGTCTAAATATTTTAGGGTGGAAGTTAATGAAGTGGTGTTGATATAGGTATTGCCCTTCCAGTTGTAATCCTGTCGGATGGGATTGGCCAATTTTAAGAAACGCAAATTATTTTCTACATATTCGATGCTGTTAGCGGTAGGTACAGCCATAAAAGTATTGTCGGGCATCCATGGATCGGTGGGTAAACTGCGGATATACCTGATAATACGGTAAGCAGGGCGGCCCAGATTATCGGTGATCTTTGCATCCACCACCAGTTTTACCTGATACGATTTAATGGTTGCCGACACACCAAAATTGGCATAGTAAACAACCGAGTCTAAGCTGTATGTAATGTATTTGCCTACGGTTAAGGGATAGTAATCGTTTAATACCGGAAGGGGGAGTACTTCGGTGGTTTTTTTGCAGCTGCCCAGCAGGATTACTGTTACAATGGCGGCATAAAAAAATGATTGTCTCATAAGATTGTAAATTACAAATAAAGTGCAACTATTCAGCAAAAGGCTGCTCATTGCGTTGTATTACACCTCCGCCAATCACATCATCACCTTCGTAAAAAACCGCACTCTGGCCGGGAGCAACACCCTTTACATCGTTGTAGAAACGTACTTTTACCCCTTTTTCGTATGCATGAAGCGTAGAAAGTGCACCTTTATCTTTATACCTGATTTTGGTCATGGCTTCCATGCCCTCTGTAATACCATCATATTTGATCCAGTTGAGTCCGGTTACTTTCATTTCTGTCCGGTTCAACTCTTCTTCTTCACCCAAAACAACAGTGTTTGTTTCGGGTATAATTTCGGTAACAAATGCAGGTTTACCTAATGCAATGTCGAGGCCTTTTCTCTGACCAATAGTATAGAAAGGATAGCCTTTATGCAGTCCTAATATTTTCCCGTTCTTGTCAACAAACTGCCCGCCGTTTACTCTTTCTTCCAAACCATCTACTTTACGTTTTAAAAAGCCGCGGTAGTCGTTATCGGGCACAAAACAAATTTCGTAGCTCTCATTCTTTTTAGCCAGCTCGGGGTAACCAAAATCATGTGCCATTTGGCGGATCTCCGTTTTACGGTAAGTACCTAAAGGCAAAATGGTACGGCTCAGTAAGTCTTGCTGCAAACCCCATAATGCATAGCTCTGGTCCTTGGTTTCATCCAATCCTTTACGTATAAAATATCTGCCATTGGTATGCTGGTGTACCTGTGCATAGTGCCCGGTGCTAATAAAATCGCAGCCCAGAGCATCGGCCCTTTTCATTAATGCCCGCCATTTGATATGCGTATTGCACATCACGCAAGGGTTGGGGGTACGGCCTGCAATATATTCTTCTACAAAATTTTCAATTACAAAATCTCCAAATTCTTCCCGGATATCCAGTATAAAGTGCGGAAATCCATGCTGCACCGCTGCCTGCCGGGCATCATTAAAACTGTCCAGATTACAGCAGCCGGTTTCTTTTTTACCCGAAGTGCCCACACTGGTGGCATAGTCCCAGGTTTTCATGGTAATGCCTACCACTTCGTAGCCTTCTTTATGCAACATTAAAGCCGCCACGGTACTGTCGATACCGCCGCTCATCGCCATTAAAACTTTTCCTTTTTTACTCATGATAGTGTCTCCGGTGCAAAGATAAAGGATAGTTGATAGTTGATGGTTGATAGTTGATAGCCGGGGTTTTCGATTTGGGGAGTTTTTTAATCTTAATAATCTTCGGGTTTTGACTTTCAACTTTTCACTTATTTTGCAGCTATGCAGCAATACTTAGATTTAGTTAAACATATTATTGAAACCGGTACCGATAAAAACGACCGTACCGGAACGGGCACCCGCAGTGTTTTTGGCTATCAGATGCGGTTTGATTTAAGCAAGGGATTTCCTATGGTAACCACCAAAAAATGCCATTTAAAAAGTATCATTTACGAGTTGCTCTGGTTTTTGCAGGGCGATACCAATATTGGCTATTTAAAAGAACATAATGTGAAGATATGGGACGAATGGGCTGATGAAAACGGCAATCTGGGTCCGGTATATGGTAAACAATGGCGCAGTTGGGCTGGTGCCGATGGCGTGGAAGTAGATCAGGTAAAAGATCTGATTCATCAGATAAAAAATAACCCCGACAGCCGCCGCATGATCATCAGTGCCTGGAATGTGGCTGATTTACCCAAGATGAAACTGATGCCCTGTCATTGTTTATTTCAATTTTATGTGACACCCCCTAACCCCCTGAAGGGGGAAACAAAAGGCAGACTCTCCTGTCAATTGTATCAGCGTTCAGCTGATGTATTTCTTGGTGTGCCTTTTAATATTGCTTCTTATGCACTGCTGACAATGATGATTGCGCAGGTATGCGGACTGGAGCCCGGTGAGTTTGTACATAGTTTTGGTGATGTGCACCTGTACAGTAATCATTTTGAACAGGCTAATCTGCAATTAACCAGAACACCATTCCCTTTGCCCACCATGACAATCAATCCGGAGGTAAAAGATATTTTTGATTTTAAGTTTGAAGATTTTGAATTGCTGCATTACGAAAGCCATCCTGCGATAAAGGCACCGGTGGCGGTATAAGTTATAAGTAATAAGTTATAAGTATTAAGTTATAAGTAAATGGAGAGAATAATCATACTCCTTTTTAATCTGCGCATCTGCGGCAAGAAAGTTATAGGTTGTAAGTAATAAGTTGTAAGTAAATGGGGAGAATAATCATACTCATTTTTTAATCTGCGCATCTGCGGCAACAGGCTTCCATATTTTTTCTTTCCACATAC
>JBAXET010000180.1:0-5852 GCA_037140275.1 Ferruginibacter sp.
TTAATTGGTTAATTGGTTAATTAGTTAATCCGTTAATTGGTTAATCAGGTATTTGTTACTGTGTACCTACAAATTAACCAATTAACTAATTAACTGATTAACTGATTAACTGATTCCTTTATCAGGAGTGCAAATTTATTCCATCGAAGCCATATCAGCAAATCGTATTACATGGAACATTTTACTGCTGCAACAACAGTTTATGGCATTATTTCGGCCAGTTTGGCTACCAGTTTTTTACCAAACAAGTTTTTAGCAATGATACGGCCGTCTTTATCGATGAGGATATTACTGGGGATTGCTTTAATATGAAACTGATCCGAAGTGGCATTTTTCCAACCCAGCAGATCGCTTACCTGATTCCAAACCAACCCGTCACTTACAATGGCTTTCTTCCATTTAGCCTTTCCTTTGTCGTTATCGTAAGAAACTCCAAAAATATCGAAGCCTTTTTCTTTGAAAGCAGCATAAGCTTTTACAATATTGGGATTTTCTTTACGGCATGGCCCGCACCAGCTGGCCCAAAAATCTACCAAAACATATTTGCCTTTTAAAGAAGACAGGCTAAGATCATTATCCAATGTGTCTTTTTGCTTGATATCAGGCATTAGCTGTCCGATAGCCACAGATTTATATGCCTCCACCATTTTTTGTAAATTAATGCCACTGGCAGATTGCTTTACTTTTTCATCCAGCAGATTGTATAAAGGCTCCACATCAGTTGCTTCGGCATAATAAGCAAAGTTTTCTTCAATAGCCATAGCACTTCGGATAGAGCCACGGTGTTGTTTTACAAACTGGCCTACTACTTTTCTTTTTTCCTGCATTAAAGTATTTTCTACTTCATCCAAACTATCAGTAGCGGCAGTATTTTTTGTACTATCGGCATAATTATAGGCTTTATAAAAAGCAGTGTATTTATCATCAATCGGTTTCAACAAATTTTTCAAATCCTTATCTGCTGCATTTAATGCAGATCCACTGATGGTCCAGTCTTTAACTGGCAGCCCCTTTCCTGTTATGTTGATAGTTCCGGCTTCAACATATAAACGCAGGTAATCCTGTTTGGCATCTTTTACTGTAAGTACACCCATCGATTCTTTGGCAATGGAGCCACTGAAACTGAAGCTGCCATTGGTAATAACGGCTGAATCTTTTTTAGGCATGTCTTCACCATAAATAGTAAGGTACACCAACCCGCTATTAAGGTTAGTAATTTTGCCTGCAACTGTATAGGCAACTTTGTTCTGGGCTCCGGCCTCAATTGCTACCAGTACAGCAAACGCAAGGATGATTTTTTTCATATTGATTATTTGAAGTACAATATTACTGCTATTATATAAAAAATGGTCCCACAAGTTAAAATTCAGCATATTTCCAGTTTGTGATGGATTAAAAGGCATGGAATCTGATATAAGGCAATATTTTTAGAATGTCGCATTTATACTATGCAGTATTAAACAAAGCCCTTAATTTCATATTATTATTAATAATTACACTATACAATAAATATCACCGACTAAAAAGGCAAAATTGTTTTTAAAATTTTACCAGCCGCATCCTTTATTACAGCCTGTTGTAAGCAGCCTGATGGTATTTGCCGAGCAGTTTAGTGCCCATAATCCGTCTGCCGAAATTCCTTATCCTCCTTTACCGGAACAAAGCCTGTTTTTTTATGCCCGCACTCCCATTGTTGCCACTATACATGGGTCGGGGAAAGCAGTTACGAATCCTAATAGTATTATTGTAGGACCTCAATTACAGCGGGTGAATATTAAATTAGGGCACGACCATATAGTTATTAGGGTGGGTTTTCACCCGGGAGGGTTACACCGGCTGATTGGTTTACCCATGCATGAAATTGTTGATGAAGCCTGTGATACAGCCAATTTTTTTCAACAGCAAATACGGCAGGTAAATGAGCAGTTATTTAATACAGCAGCCTACCATGATATGATTACTGTGGTGGAAAATTTTTTATTACAAAAAATTGGCCGGGCAAAACCTGCTTTACCATTTGATTCTGCGATGGCAGTATTAACCAATCAAAACGGGCTTTTATCTATTGAAAAAGTAGCTGCAATGGCCTGTGTAAGCACGAGGCAATTTGAAAGACAATGTAAAGAACGGATTGGCTTACCCCCTAAATTATATGCAAGGCTTGTACGCTTTTCCAAAGCCTACCGCTTATTTGAACAGCAGCCACATCTAAGCTGGACTAATATTGCACATAGCTGCGGCTATTTTGATCAGATGCATTTCATAAGAGACTGTAAAGAATTTTCGGGAGTTACCCCAACAGTTATTGCAAAAGAAGTAGCCAATTCTCCGACCCAGTTGCAGTACATGCTTAATTTTTAAAATGTCCGTTTTATACTTCCGGAAATAATAAATAAGTCGCATATTTGAGGTAGACAGTATGTTATTGAACGAAATCATACCACACCCTTCCCTAACAGAATATGTGAGGTTATACCGGTTAATGCATTTTGTATTTCCGCCGGGCACTGTTATTCCTGCAAAAGCGTATACTCCAAGGCCCGAACATTGCCTCCAATTTTTTCCTTCAGGAAAGAATGAGATTAGTTATACCAATTCCGGTAAAACCTTAACTACAAAAAACGCCATCATATCCGGTCAGCACACCATAATTAATAACCGGAAATTAGAGAATATTTTTTTGTCAATACAGGTGGTGTTTCAACCAGGCGCTTTACACCGTTGGTTAGGCATACCCTCGGTACAACTTACCAATATATTAACTGATGCAGAAGATATCATTGGCCCTAAAATAGCATTGGTAAATGAACAGTTATTTCATGCTGCTGATTATGCAGCAATGATAAAAATTGTAGAGCTGTTTTTATTGGATGAATTCAGTAAGATCAAAAAGTCAAATCATCCGGTAAATGATATTTGTATGCTGATGCTGAAAGAAGAAGACAGGCAGCTTGACTGGTTTGCCAAACAGGCGCATTTAAGTCACCGGCAGTTTGACCGGAAATTTTACGACAGTACCGGCGTAAACCCAAAAGATTTTTTAAAAATCATTCGCTTTGATAAAGCTTTCAGAATGAAGAACCGTTTTCCTGATAAAGACTGGCTCAGCATTGCCCTTCATTGTGGTTATTATGATTATCCGCATCTTTCCAAAGCCTATCAATTGTTTACCGGACATACCCCTCCTGAATTTTTTAAGATAGACAATCAGGCACCGGAACGTTTACTGGGAGCAGCTGAAATTTAAACGTCTGTTTTGTACTACTAAAACTATCATTCACACCAATAAGTTTGCATAATAAAAACAATTTATTATGCAAAGAAAAAAATTTTTAGCCACCACATTAGCTGCTATTCCGGCTTTAGCATTTGCCGGCACCCAGGTAACCAATCAAAGTAATAAAAAAACATTTACGGTAAAAGCCGGTAAGGGCCGCTTTGGAGAGCAGTTTTTATTTAAAGGAAAAAATCCGAATGACATTAAAATTTCTAAAAAAGATACCGGGAATCAGCTGGCGGTATTTGAATATATCGGGTATGAAAAAACTGGTCCGGCTTTACACCTGCATTTTAACCAGGATGAAATTTTTTATGTTGCCGAAGGAAAATACCGTTTCGTTGTAGGAGAAGAAACACAGGAATTAGCAGCAGGTGATACTATTTTTTTACCCCGTAATATTCCGCACACCTGGATACAACTTAGTGATACCGGTAAACTGATTTATTTTGTTCAGCCTGCAGGTAAAATGGAAGATTTTTTCAGATGGATGAACAATCTGGATCACCAGCCTACTCAAAAAGAAATAGATAAAATTCATGCTGATCACCAGATGAAAGTGGTAGGACCACCATTGACATTGTAAAATTGTCGTGTTTGTACTATTTAAAAAAATGTTGCCGAAGTAGTTTTATGCCATAAAAATTTATCGCATGAATCATACAACAAACATCAACCGCCGCCAGTTAATGCAACGGCTTGCCGCACTTACATTAGGTACTGCCGTTGCACCGGCATTTAGTTTTGCCGCAAATTATTATGAATATCCAAAATTTATTCACATAGGATCCGGTGAAGGAAAAAAAGGACATGTAGGTGACATGTTGATCACATTTAAATTAAACAAACAACAAACAGGTGGGCATCTAGGCATGTGGGAATCAATTATACAGCCAGGTGAATTAGGCGCCCCACCCCACCTGCATACTACCTATGATGAAATTTGCAGGGTAGTTGAAGGCAGTATTTTTATTATGACAGGAGAAGAAGTTACGGAAGTAAAAGCCGGCGATTGGCATCTCAGACCAAAAGGTATAGTACATACTTTTTGGAACAGCAGTAATGAACCTGCCAAAACTATAGATATATGTACGCCGGGAGGGCATGAAGATTATATGCTGGAACTGGCTGCTTTATTTGAAAACAATAACCGCCCTAAACCGGAGGATTTTAAATTACTTGCTGAAAAACATGATATACAATACCGTTTTGACCTGCTTGCCGGTATTATGAAAAAGTATAGGGTGAAATTGTAAAAAGCTGAAAGCCAAAAGCTGAAAGCAAAGAGCTGAAAGCCGAAAGCGAAAAGCTGAAAGCAAAGAGCATAAAGAAGTTAGAATATAGAAGGGACGACCAGTATCCAGAATCTAGTATCAAGAATCTAGTATCAAGAATCCAGTATCCAGCATCCCCCTACACATTCTCAATTACCATAGCACTGGCACCACCTCCACCATTGCAAATTCCGGCTGCACCGTAACGGGCATTATTTTGTTTGAGTACATTAATAAGTGTAACAATAATTCTTGCTCCGCTGCAACCTAATGGATGGCCTAATGAAACTGCACCACCATTTACATTTACAGTTGCCGGATCTAATTTCATGCGCCTGCTGTTTTCGATACCCACCACAGCAAAAGCTTCATTTAATTCCCAGTAGTTGATGTCTTCCATTTTTAAACCGGCCTTAGCCACCGCTTTAGGTACCGCTAATGAAGGAGTGGTGGTAAACCATTCAGGAGCCTGCTCTGCATCAGCGTATGCTAATATTTTCGCAATGGGTTTCAGGCCTAATGCATCCGCTTTTTCTTTACTCATTAATACTAATGCAGCAGCGCCATCATTCATGGTGGAAGCATTAGCAGCAGTAACAGTTCCGTCTTTTATAAAAGCCCCTTTTAGTTCGGGTATCTTATCAAATTTTACATTAAATGGTTCTTCATCTTTTGCAAACAAAACAGGATCACCTTTGCGTTGTGGAATGGATACCGACACAATTTCATTGTCGAATTTACCTGCTGTTACTGCAGCCTGACTGCGTGTATAACTCTCAATGGCAAATGCATCCTGATCGGCGCGGCTTACATTACAAGTGCCGGCACAAAGCTCGGCGGCATTACCCATTGCTTTACCATCATACACATCTGTAAGACCGTCTTTTGCCAAACCATCCACCAAACTCACATTACCATATTTATTTCCCCAGCGTAAATTTTCTGAATAAAAAGGCACATTACTCATGCTCTCCATACCTCCGGCCACAACAATATCTGCATCACCCAGTAAAATACTTTGTGCCGCCTGCGCAATGGCTTTCATACCGCTGGCACAAACTTTATTTATAGTAGTACAATTTACTTCGTTGGGTAATCCGGCAAATTTGGCCGCCTGTCTTGCAGGTGCCTGACCCAGATTAGCCTGTATTACGCAGCCCATCAGTACATCTTCCACCTGTTCAGGTGTAATACCCGCTTTTTCAACAGCACCTTTAATGGCAACAGCACCTAATTTAGTGGCAGAAAAATCTTTTAAAGACCCTCCAAAACTTCCTAAGGGAGTACGTACAGCAGAAATA
>JBAXET010000181.1:0-5804 GCA_037140275.1 Ferruginibacter sp.
GCACACGTCTGGGGGGCGTGGGGTCGCAAGTTCGAATCTTGTCATCCCGACAAGTGAAAATCTCTACATTTGTAGAGATTTTTTTTATGCCTCAATTTGTATACATTTTACAAAGCCAAAAAGATAATAAATACTATATCGGAGAATCAGCTGATGTAGCGGCAAGACTATTATATCACAATTCAGGTAAGCAACGTTCTACAAAAAAAAGGATTCCTTTTCGTATTGTTTTGATTGAAGAATTTGAAACAAGAACAGCTGCTTTACAAAGGGAAAAGCAAATAAAAAGCTGGAAAGGTGGCGTAGCTTTTAAAAATCTCATATTCGGGATGTAGCCCCGCCTTAGGCGGGGCACACGTCTGGGGGGGCGTGGGGTCGTCCCACCACAGGCGGAAAATCTTGTCATCCCGACCTTTATTATTTTCTAAAATAACATTTAGAAAGCCGACTTTAATAGTCGGCTTTTTTGTGCTTTCTGCCCTGAAACCAAGGTGGGTGATTGCCTGATAGGTGGCCATGATAATCAAAATAAATTATATCCTGATCAAAAACGTTTTCTCAATAGAATAAAATATCTGGCAGATTATGTTCATCAAAAAGGATTAAAAATCGGTATCTATTCAGGTACAGCTTTATCAGCCTGTGTGAATAGCAGATAACAATTTTATTGTTGGCATAAGATTTTTTTATTTAGTAAATCACTCTGTTTATGCTTATTTATAAAATAAGAAAACCGGCTGCATTAATTGCAGCCGGTTTTAACTTGTTGCATTTGTTTTACAATACTGCCTGTTTACCACTGATGGATTCCCCACCTGCATTAGTTGCTTTGTAAATTAAAACACCTTTAGGTAAATCTGTTATAGGCGTATTACTGTTCGGCAACAGTGTATACATTTTGTACAATCGTCCATCTGATAAATAAAATGTCAGTCGGGCTTCTGTATTTCCAAAATTATGTACTGTTAATATTTGATTTTCTGTAACCGGGTTAGGAGTGATCCAGATAAATGGTTGTGCATCATTAATTAAAATAACCACATCAGAGTAACTGAAATTGCCATTTGCATCAGTAAGTTTTAAACGGTAATAATTTGCCTTAACAGGAAAATTATCATAATAAATATATTGAGCACTATTGTTTCCTTTTACAGTGCCAATTATAGTATTAAAGTTAATGCCATTTGCACTTCTTTGTACTTCGTAACTGCTGTAGTCAATACCCTGAGCCAAACGCCATTTCAGCAATACTGCGGTGTTTTCTTTTTCAGCAGTAAAACTGAGTATATCTGCTTTAAAAATTGAACTGCCTGCACTGCCCACAATAAATTGACTGAATCCATTAATAATATTACAGGAATTATTAAAGAGCATATGTCCGTTACTGCCCGCATCTGCACTGCTAGCTAAGCATGCCACTGACCAATTATTAAGATGCTCAATGGCTGAGCGGTTAAAACTTTTTAGTACAGCGGGATTTGCCGCATCATTTGATTTAATGGCTAAATCATCAAACCTCATTTCTTCCAACGGTGTAAAATTGGTGAATGTACCTTTGTTGTGTATGATCCAATATTTTTCTGCATATTTAGAAATGCCTGATGGAAGACTATCAGGTAGTTGATTTAATTTAGTTACCCAGATATTCCCATTTGGATATGATCCTCCTTGAGGAAATTTTAAGCTTAATCCTGTATTGGTAAAATTATAACTGCCGGCAGCATTTACACTTTTAACAGCACTGACACCAGCACCCACAGGAGCAGTAGATTTGGTTTTACCTGCACCACCGCCAAATGTAAAACGTTGCTTGTTAATTAAATTAAAACTGCTGCTTGCATTATTATCGTTGAACTGAAAATAGCCAACCAATGCAGGATCATATTTTGCAGATGAGGTGGTTGCAATCAATTCTTTGGTCAAATGTTTTAAACTATCAATTTCATTGGCAGATAAAGCCCTGTTCCATATTGCAAACTCATCCATCTGTCCTAAAAAATAACCTGCACCCGGATTTGAATTGCCGATGACAGGATTAGTAACAACAGATAAACCTTGCGGTTTTATTTCCGAAACCATTTTGTCGTTCAGATATAAAGTGGCTTTTACAGGTTCAATTACCATAGCAATAAATGACCATTTATCTGCAGGTACAAATAGTCCGCTGCTCCAGGTAGTAGCAGCGTCACCTGAATTCCATACATACTCCAATTGGTTATCGGCGCTTTGTCCCAAATATAAATACCCATTGTCCCATGCCAGTATTGAGGATTGTTCTCCTAAAATACCTGTAGGTTTTATCCAGCCTGAGATGGTGAAATTATTAGTAGCAGGTGCACTAAAAGGTACATTGGCAATGTAAGTATAATTTGTAAAATTTATTGCTCTGCCGGGGATGGTATCAATTGCAGCACATCCATTTTCTGAGCCGCCCACACAGGGTGGCGGCGGACCAACAGATACTCTGTCAATATTAGTTACACAACCATTTCCTGTAGCGGCTATACCTACATATACTGTATTCCCCAATGGTAAATTAAATGTTTGATAGGTTGTCCAGGTAATACTGTCCAAAGAGTAGTAAGCAGTAATGGTATTACTTTCACGTAAAAGTTTTAACCACATTGGCATTGCCAATCCTGTAACTGCATGGTAGCCTGTACCAGCGCCATCTGTGTTTCTGAAAATATCAAAAACACCTCTTGCATCCAATGAATTTAAAAATACAAATGCACTGTTTGCTGCAAGTGATTTTCTGATCATAATACCACCTGCATAATTCCAGGTATTGGTAACGCTGTTTACTCTTGCTATAATTTGTCCATCACCCACAAGTGGTTTATATATAAAAGGAATATTATCGCTGGTGCCCCCAAGTCCGCTTGCATGGCTGGTAATTTTATAATTGCCGTTCAGCGGAGTATAACATAATTCGCTTGGTACAGTTGCTGTACCCAGATCAGTTTTGGTCCAGCCTGTTGGTGCTGCTTCGCAGCAATTTACTGCCGTGTAATTAATGAAATTGTTCAGTACTTGTGTACTGGTTCCATATTGATCTGTAACTGTAAGCGATACATTGTATTTTCCGGTTGCAGCTCCCAAATACGTAACTGCAGGAGCCTCTTGTGTTGAGGTAGATGGTGTACCACCCGGAAAACTCCAGCTATAAGTTGCTCCGGCCCCTCCATTACTTACAACGCTGTAATCTCTGAATGTAACTACCGGCGACTGACAGGTTGGATTGGCTTCGCTTGCTGTAATTTGTGCTTTTGTAGCGGAGTGTTCATACAGGTCATTATCCCATGCGCCGCGGCTGGTGCCTATTAATAATTTTCCTTTATAATAATTGATGAACATAAAGCGTATGTCCATATCAGGTAGGCCATTACCCAGTTTAACCCAATTGGTCATTACATTATTTCTGTAATATACTCCTGTTGTATTGGCTGCATAAATGCCTCCATTGGTACTTCTTTGAAAAATAATTTTTGTTATTGGATTAGTGGTTAATATAGATTGAGTAAGGTTGGTATAGGTTACACCACCATCAGTAGAATGCAGTATTTTACAGGTGTTTTGTACGCCAGAATAGCTTACCCATATTTCGTTAGGGTTAACATCGCTTACAGCAATATCACTGATGTTACGTACTGATGCGCCGGTAACAGCAACCGCAGGTGTAATGTCGGTAAAACTACTGCCGCCATTGGTAGTTTTCATTAATGTATTATTGGTTAATCCCACTACTGCATAAATACGGTTGGTATCACTAACGCAAATTTTTTCTCTGAAAAGTTGATTGGCAAAAGTGTATACCACTTTTACTGTTATTCCATTATCATCACTTCTGATCAATGATTTTTTCCAGATATCTCTGGTTGCCTGCGGTACGCCGGAAGGATAGCCACCGGCATGATGTGTGATTAATGTATGATAAAGATTAGGATGAAATTCCAGTGTATTAAAATAACTGTAGATGCCACCGGGATCAATTTGCTGAGCACTGTTGGTAAATGTTTTTATTCCGGTACGGGTAATATGATAACTGTCGTATCCTTGCGAATAAGCACTAACACTATCTACCGGATTACAATCAGAATTCCCCTGATCTGCACCCAGTAATGTATACCATCCACCGGCACCTTCAAATTCTCTTAACATTAAAGGACCATGATTACAGCCCGCTGCCAGAATATCAGATTTAAAAGCAGCTCCAAAACCCCAAAGCTCATGGTTAGATATTGCCTTGGTTACAATATTAAAGTTATTACCATTGTCTGTAGAAATTAAAGCTGAACCATCTGTGGCTAAAATTACTTTTCCATTAGCCATAAAAACTCCTCTTAAATCTGAATGAACAGAAGTAGACGAAGTGTAAAAACTTACGCCGTTATTGGTTGAGTATTGTACATTTTGCTGACTGTATGAACCCCATGCGATTTTATTTTCATCAGTAATATCCATTGCAATATCACCATGATGTAAGGAGGTTTTAGAACCATAATCTGTATTTATTCCATCTATCATATTGATACGTTGCAATAAAATATTTCCGGTTACTACGTCCAGTTTGTACATCTGAACAGCAGTGTGAGAATAGGAGCTGGTGCCACTTCCTATTAATATATACATTGCAGCAGGGCTATTGGTGGCGGTACAAATTTTTGACCAACCGGTAATTGTGCCCGTTGCACTTGCGGATAAGGTTAAGGTTTTAAACAACGTAAAAGTTAATCCTGCATCTGTAGATTTATATACTTCCACATAATTTTGATTATCACTTCTGTTGGTAAAATATACATTGTTACTGTTGTTATTATCCCAATCTAAAACTTCGCTGTTTAAATTGCTGTCCCAAATACTAAAGTCTTTTAATCCGGTAATAATACTTGTCCAGCTGGCGCCTCCATCTGTACTGCGGTAAATCGTTGTTCCCCATCTTGCTACAATAATATCTGCATTGGTAGGGGATACTGCAATGTCGTAAGCTTTACCGGTGTAATTTGTTTTATTAAGAGAAGTTACATTCCAGCTCATGCCACCATCAGTAGATTTAATTACAGCAGAATTTCCAATGGCATATGCAATATTATTATTGGCTTTACAAACATCAATATCATAGTAAGAGTCGGCTGGTAAATTCGCATCTGCTAAATGCCATGCAGCGCCGTTGTCGGCACTTACCCATAAGCCACCAGTTACAAAACTGCAGAATAATTTATTGGCATCGGTAGGATCTATGCGTACACAATATGCATAACCACCGTTGTTGCCCAATCCCGAGCCTGATCCCTGAAAAGTGTTGCGTGGCCCCAACATGCGCCAGGAGCCCATCGTTGTGTCTGTAACAGTTACCGGAGGTGCAAATTTGGCTTTGTCAATTTTATTAAGATTAATAGCAGGCTTTTTTTGTACTCTTCCATATACATCTAAATAAAATAGTTTTGTTTTAAGCCAGCTTAAGCCATACTCTTTTGGCCCACTGTTTTCTAATGGATGTGCTTTAAAATAAGCATCATATGATTTTTTTACTGCAAAATAATTCACGTTAGGCTGATGTATTAATTTAAACCACAATTGCTTTGAGTGTAATGCCGATGTTTTTACATCTTCATTCTCATCGTCCTCTTCTTTAGTTGTTTGTACAGATTTTGTATGGTTGGATTCTTTCGATTTTTGGCCGGAAGCAATCTGGCTAAAACATAAAAAAAATGTAAGAGAAAAAAAATAGACTTGTTTCATTGTATTTTATCTTTTGTATAAATATTTATTTTACGACTGTATTTAAATACTCAGCTTTATAT
>JBAXET010000182.1:0-5795 GCA_037140275.1 Ferruginibacter sp.
TGTTGGGAATGTACAGCCATTCGCGACGTTGTTCATCGTATACCCCGCCCGACCATGCTCTAGCTGAAGGATCCACCTCAATTTGCGGCCCAAATACGACCTCTTTGCCATCATTACTCCGGGTTTGGTAGTAGGTGCAGTGGCAGAACGTATCAAATTTGCAGCATACACTTTGTTTATTGTATTATTCAGTCTGCTGGTTTATGCTCCGTTAGCACACTGGACCTGGCATCCGCAGGGTTTCCTGTTTAAAATGGGTGTACTGGATTTTGCAGGTGGTACTGTTGTACATATTTCTGCAGGTTGTGCAGCCCTTGCCGGTGCATTAGTATTAAAAAGAAGACAATCTCATATTGATCAAAAAGAAATTCCACCAGCTAATATTCCTTATGTATTAATTGGTACCGGTTTATTGTGGTTTGGTTGGTTTGGCTTTAACGCCGGTTCTGCATTGGGGGCTACTACATTATCTGTATCTGCTTTTGCCACTACCAATACAGCAGCTGCAGCAGCAGGTTTAAGCTGGATGTTCTTTGATGTAATGAAAGGTAAAAAACCATCTGTATTAGGTTTTTGTATTGGTGCAGTGGTTGGCCTTGTTGCAATTACACCTGCAGCAGGTTTTGTTGCCATT
Organism: Ferruginibacter sp.; assembly: GCA_037140275.1. Taxonomy (GTDB): domain Bacteria; phylum Bacteroidota; class Bacteroidia; order Chitinophagales; family Chitinophagaceae; genus Ferruginibacter. The sequence continues at coordinate 635 of JBAXET010000182.1, forward strand.
CCTCAAAGTATATTTATTGGTTTTGTTGCCGCCATCATCTCTAATGTAGCGGTATATTATAAATCAAAATCTAAACTGGATGATACGTTGGATGTATTCCCTTGTCATGGTTTAGGTGGTATGGTGGGTATGATTTTAACTGGTGTATTTGCTACTAAATCTGTTAACCCAGCAGGGGCAAATGGTTTATTTTATGGTGAATCTACTTTCTTTTTTACTCAGTTAAAAGGGCTGGCGATAGTTGTAGCATACAGCTTTACCGTTTCATTTTTAATCTTCAAATTCATCAACTTTATTTTACCCATACGTGTTAGTCAGGAAGATGAATTACTTGGTTTGGATGCGTCTCAGCACAACGAAAATTATACTCAGGGTACTCTTTTGGTTCAAAACGGAGGATTACTAACAGAAACTGTTATCGAAGACTAATAAAAAAGGTACAACCTGAATATGAGCTTCTGGACAAAGTTCATAGGTCGTACCTCCTATTTAATAATTAAAATCAATTACAATGTTAAGAAAAATTTCTCTTGCATCTGCCGCTCTATTTCTATTTTTTGCCTCTATTGCTCAGGATTCTACTAAGACGTTGACCTTTTCTGGTTCAATTGATGGATACTATCGCCATAATTTTGCAGGCAAAACAAATAACTATACCAGCTTTACCAATTCACAGGGTTCATTTGAGTTAGGCATGGCTTCTTTAAGGGCCGACGCTACTGCATTATCCGGTAAAGTAGGCGCTACAGTGGATTTGGGTTTTGGTCGCCGTGCAGAAGAATTTTCTTATAATGATGGTAATGATAATGTAGGTACCGGTGCTGATAAAAATGGTTTTTTATCACTGGCTGCTGTAAAGCAGGCTTATGTTACTTATGCCGCTTCTTCTAAAGTAAAGTTTACTGCAGGTAAATTTGCCACTCACGTTGGCTACGAATTACTGGATGCACCATTAAACAGAAACTACAGCATGAGTTATATGTTTACCAATGGTCCTTTCTTTCATACAGGTGTAAAAGCAGATATCACTGCAGGTCCGGTTGCTTTTATGGTGGGGTTAACTAACTACACCGATCAAAGCACTGCTACCACCAGTACTAAAAATTTTATTGCTCAGTTTAGCGGTGCAAGCAAAAGTGGTAAACTTAAGTTTTACTTAAATTATTCCGGCTTTGGTGGTTCAGATAAAGGTGTTAATCCCAGTGGTTTAAAATCTTTAAATCAGATTGATGCGGTTATTTTAGGAACTATCAGCAGCAAATTTAACATCGGGTATAACGGTACTGTTCAGTCGAGAAAACAGATTAAAGGCAGCACTATTGCAAACGGCAGCTGGATAGGTAATGCACTGTATTTAAATTTTGATCCTTCTGATAAAACAGGATTTACTGTAAGAGCTGAATTAATCAGCGACAGTAAAACAATTTACTATGGTACAAAAAGTATTTTTGCTACCACAGCTTCTGTAAATTGTAAAGTTGGTCCGTTAACTATCATACCTGAGCTTCGTTTCGAATCTGCTCAGAGTAATTTTTACCTGAAGAATAACGGTACAGGTACCAAATCTTCTGCTACTGCATTAATTGCAGCAGTATATAAATTCTAATGATCTCTTTTTCAATATGGCAAGCAATCGTTAAAAAAAGTCCCTTCATTTTTATGAAGGGACTCTATTTTTTAATGCCGGTATTGTTTTTTTAAGCTGAATTTCTTCCTGCATTGATAATGCCAAATGATGAACGGATCACCAGTTTTTCGTAACTCTCTTTAGATGGTGCATTAACCAATTCTTCATCTATCTCTCTTATTTTATTTAATGCATATTGCTGTATCGTTAATAAGGGTAATACAATTTTTTCCCTCATAGATATCGACATGCTGTCTACCGGATAATTTCCCATCAGTTCTGTTCTTCCACTCAGTTGTAAAATGTATTTTTTGGTAAGCTCATACTCATTGTAAATGATATTCCAGATATCGCCATACTTTTTGTCGGTACTTAAATATTCAGTCAGCGGGAAATAGCATTTCTTCATAGCCATTTCGCAGTTATCCATCAGTGTTTTAAAGAACAGGGAGTTGTTATACAAGTCTTTTGCGGAAGAAAATTTACCTGCTTTTTCCAGAGCGGCCAAGGCCGAACCCACACCGTAATAACCGGTAACATTCTGTTTTAATTGCGCCCAAGCGCCTACGTAAGGTATTGCCCTGAGGTCTTTTAAACTGAGTTTGCTGCCGGTGTTTCTTTTACTTGGTCTGCTGGCAATATTGGTTTCACTGTAAAATTTAACCGGACTGATATGCGACAAATAGTCCATAAAGTCGGCATGATTTTTCAATTTGATATATGCATCAAAACTAACTTTAGCCAATTGCAGCAACAGGGCTTCTTCATCGTGGTGCATGGTAATGCTCTTATTGGTAAACAGGTCGTTACTTAAGCCTGCATGAATCAGTTGTTCAATATTATACTGGGCCGAATCAATGGTACCAAAATTAGAGCTCACTGTTTGTCCCTGTATGGTGAGCTGAATTTCTTTACTGCTGATATTTTTTCCCATACTCGCATAAAACTGATGCGTTTTACCACCACCTCTTGCAGGAGGCCCGCCGCGACCATCAAAAAACGCTACATCAATATCATGTTGTTTCGAAATTTTAGTAAGGGCTTCCTTGGCTTTATAAATACTGTAATTAGCCATCAGATAACCGCCATCTTTAGTACCATCACTAAAGCCCAGCATTATTACCTGACGTCCGTTTCTGTTACGCAAATGCTGTCGGTAGGCTTTGTTGCAGTATAAAATCTGCATAATAGATTCTGCATGCTGCAGATCGTCAATGGTTTCAAATAACGGAACAATATCTATCGTCATTTCTTCTTTCTTCCATCCGCAACTCTGAAAAAGGCCATATACTTCCAGTACATTTAACACACTGTTGCACTGGCTGATGATATAGCGGTTACAACCCCCTTCACCATTGGTTTTTTGAATTTGCTGCATACCATTCAGATTTACAATCGTATCCTGCACCAGACTGTTACTGTATGTGGCTTCCAGTATGGTTTCCGGTACATTGGTGAGAAAAGCTATCCTTTCCTCTGTATTTAATTTGCTGTATTTTTCTCCATGAATGGCTTCCAGTACAGTATGATGTACGGTGCTTTCCTGACGAACATCCAGCGAAGCAAAATGTAAACCAAATACATTTACTTTATTGATCAGGTTATTAATCAGGTGTAGAAACAGGCTGTTGTGCTGATATACTAAAATGGTTTTTATTTTTTCCAGCTCTGTTAAAATATATTCTTTGCTGATATCGGTTTGATAGCCCGGGATAAAAATATTATCGTACAATTGTTTTTCCAATTCATTTAGAATTACATCCACACCTTTAAATGTAAGCCGGCGTTTTATTCTTCTAACTTCCAGATAATAGCATTTAATAATACTGCCTCTTAATGCATTGGCAACTTTTAAGGTGATGTCTGCCGTTACAAAAGGATTACCATCCCTGTCGCCACCCGGCCAGAATCCCATATTGATAACTGATTTGTTCTGCGGCAGCGCATAAGCAAACTGATTTTTTAAAAAAGCGGATATTCTGCCTGCAGCAGGATAAAATACATTTTCCAAATACCAGATCAAACTAATGGCCTCATCATAAGGAGTGGGCCTTTGTTTTTGTAAAAAAGGGGTTTTGCCCAATTGCTGTAAATAGATATTGATTTTACCCGCATCATTTTCTGATAAGGCTTTCGAGAGGTCGTTGATGATACCCAATACAGGGCCGGGATAAAACTGGGTAGGGTGTGCCGTTAGTACCAGTAATACCGAAAACTCTTTTAATTTTTTCTCCAGTTCTTTTTCCTTTTGCTGCTGATTTACTTCCAGTTCCAGCTGCCGGAGCGATCCCGCACCCGACATATCTCTTACATCGGTAAATGCTGCATCTTCCAAAGCATCAAATAATACTACCTGGCGTTCCACATACTGAATGATCCTGAACAGCATGTCCAGTTTCTCCTGTTCTTGTTTATAAGTGGTATGTTTTTTAAAAAAATCTTCAATGATGGCGGTGGGGCTCATTTTCTTTTTAAAACCTTCGTCGCAATTGCTCAACAGCATCGATAACAGAATACCCGTTTTTTCAATACGGTGAAAAGGTAATGACGAAAAAAGACTGTTGTAGAGCTGAAATTTAATGCTCACATTGTTATTAAACTGCTGCAAACCCTTCGAACTGTGATGATCCATGGTGTTTTGATGTTAATTATTCAAGAAATTGATAAAAATGGCAGCAATCGGTTAACAAAGATGAAATATTTTTTGATAATATCCAATCATTTTTTATATATTTGCAATCTATTCAGATGCCAAACAGCATTTATCATATCACCCCTTCTTCAAAGATAGTACATACTATCAGTGGTACTATTATTACCATCACAATCCGCTAAGCGGATTGTACATTATCATATCATCACTTGGGCTTAAGCTGTTTTTCTTAAAAAGAAATCAATTCTACTATTTAATATATCAAAAAATACATCATGCAGGTTATAAAATTTGGAGGAAGTTCGGTTGCATCCGCAGAAAATATCAATAAAGTAGTAAATATTGTAAAAGGCAAAACGGGAACTGCAACAGTTTCGGTGGTGGTTTCTGCTTTGGGTGGTATTACGGATCTGTTATTACAATGTGCCCACCTGGCCGCAGGCAATAATGAAACTTATAAAGTGTCATTACAGGAAATTGAAATGCGCCATTTAAATACGGTTAAAGAACTGATTCCGGTAACACAGCAAAGCAGTGTACTGAGTGCCGTAAAAAAAATGTGCAACGAAATTGAAGATATCTGCAATGGTATTTTTTTACTGGGCGAATTATCTGACCGTACCAAGGATAAAATTGTGAGCTACGGAGAATTACTGTCTTCACAGATCATCGCTGCCAAATTCAGGTCGGCCGAAATGAATGTGCAATGGAAAGATTCAAGAGAATTAATTATTACCGACAGCAGCTTTGGTGCAGCATTAGTTGCATTTGCAAAAACCAATGCCAATATCAGCAATTATTTTTCATCTAATACGTCAGCTTTATTTATACTACCGGGATTTATTGCATCAGATGCTCATGGTACCACCACCACATTAGGC
>JBAXET010000183.1:0-5794 GCA_037140275.1 Ferruginibacter sp.
ACCCGGTTTTCTGAAATAAAAGATACCCTGTATAATATTGATGCAGATAAAAAATTAGGCAGTCTTCAGTTTGATTTTGACCTGCAAAAAAAACAGGGAGAAATTAACCTGTTAACCAAAGACAAAGCGCTGAACGAATCTCAGCTTAAAAGGCAAAAATTAGCCAAAAATGCTTTTGCAGGAGGATTGATACTGGTATTTTTGATTGCATTACTGATCTATAGAAACTACCGTGCTAAAGTAAAAACCAATATTATACTCGACAGACAAAAAGTGCAGATTGAAGATTTATTACTGAATATCTTACCGGTAGAAGTAGCCCGGGAATTACAATTAAACGGTCAGGCCACACCAAGAAATTATGATTGTGTATCTGTAATGTTTACCGATTTTAAAAACTTTACGCTGCATGCAGATAAACTTTCACCGGAAGAACTGGTAGAAGAATTGAATGCCTGCTTTATTGCATTTGATGAAATTATTGGTAAATACAATTTGGAAAAAATAAAAACCATCGGTGACTCTTATATGTGCGCAGGAGGTATACCCACTCCTGATGAAATGCAGGCGTATAATATGGTAAATGCCAGTCTGGAAATTCAGCAATACATAGTACGGAATAATAAAAGGAGAACTGATGCCGGACTGGAAGCATGGGACCTGAGAATTGGAATTCATGTAGGGCCATTAGTAGCCGGTGTGGTAGGCATGAAAAAATATGCTTATGATATTTGGGGCAGTACTGTAAATATTGCCAGCCGTATGGAAAGCAATGGAGAGCCGGGCAGGGTAAATATTTCTGCCTCTACCTATGAGCTGATAAAAAATGTTTTCCCCTGCAGTTACAGAGGAAAAATACACGCTAAAAACGTTGGTGAAATCGACATGTATTTTGTTGATACCGATACTCCCATATTTGTCAGCAACAACAATAAAGCTTTATTAAACTAACTCTTATACATCAGCCTCGTTAAACGATAATTGTAAACTATTGATAGTGGCCACTACTTTACGGTAAGTTACTCCGGCTTTATCCAGCATAATTTTTGAAGCTTTAAAAACATCAGTACCTTCGTATTTATCGGAGAGATATATTACTTCAGTAATACCAGATTGAATAATGGCCTTAGTACATTCATTGCAGGGAAACAATGCAGTATAAATTTTACAGCCACTGAGATCCATTCCAATATTATTTAAAATAGCATTCAGCTCTGCATGGCAGATATAAGGATACTTGGTATCCAAAAAATTACCTTCTTTATCCCAGGGAAAATCATCATCATTACAACCCGTAGGCAATCCATTATAACCGGCGCCTACAATTTTATTTTTATCATTTACAATACAGGCGCCCACCTGTGTATTGGGGTCTTTACTACGGCAGGCACTCAGCAATGCCACACCCATAAAATATTCGTCCCATGAAATATACTCTTGTCTTTTTTTCACTGTATACCGGTTAATAAACTATATCACGAATGTAAGACATTTAGATTTTTAAAATCACGAGGGGCAATACCAATTATTTTCATTTGCTTTGCGCATCATCAGGCAATTCATTTATCCATGTCACTGAAAGAGAAAATATACCTGCAATATGTTCTGCTGATCAGCCAAAAAATTCAGCAACTGGAACAGGTACTGGCCGATTTAAAAGAAAGCGGTGCTAATGAAACCAAAAGCACAGCAGGGGATAAGCATGAAACCGCTTTAGCTATGCTGCAAATTGAGCAGGCTAATAAAAGAGCTCAGTTGCTGGAACTGCAGGAACAAAAAGCCAGTTTAAATAGAATTAACCCAACCCTTACACCTGCTGTAATTGTGCCGGGCAGCCTCATCAAAACCAATAAAGGATATTTTTTTATGAGTACCGCGCTGGGTAAAATTAGTTTTGAAGGGCAAACTGTTATTGCCCTATCACCGCAATCTCCATTGGGTAAAAAACTGATAGGTAATAAGGCAGGAGATACAGCTGCTGTAAACGGTATCGAATACCTTATTGAAAAAATCTGCTGAGCCATATGCCTCATACCCTGCAAAAGGGTAGTATAAAAACTACAACACAACAATCTGTTTGATTATAAACGGTCAATATAATACGGCCGACCTTTATTTTATCAAAATCCTAATATCCAATTGAGCTAATTATCCAAACCGATCCTATACCTATGAAAATACGCAACTACCAAAGAAACTGATCGGTATAAAGTTTAAGCATGATTTTTTATAAAAGAACCTTTAGCAATAAAGGTTTTTTCATTATATCCCCTTTGCGTGTTTCAAATAAGGGCTAAACACATATAATAAGTATATTATTAGTAGAACTAATACTACAATCGAACCGTTGAGTAGGCTATAAAAAGTACCCAAGCATATAGTGATATTTGAATTGTTAAAAATTGAATATCAAAATTATCCAAGCGAATCCCCAAAAAAACAAGAACCCGTCTAATCCAAACCTATGAAAATGTAATCGATCGACCAAAGAATTTTTGATTGGAAAAAAAAATTGAGTGTGATAAAAAAGGTTTTCATTTATGAAGGCCTTTTTTAATTGAGTGATATCCCTGTTACAGTTTTTTTTAACAGAGAAAAATTACTACATCAAAACAAATTAATTGGCTATAAATACGTGAAAAGCAGCCGACTATCTTTGTGAAACAATTGAATCCTATATCCTAAAAAAAACAAAATCAATCCCCTTAGAAAACAAGCCAAATCACCACTACCGATCCAACCCTATGAAAAAGTAAAATCTACCAAAGTATCTGATCGGAATAAAAAATGAGAGTGATTTTTAAAAGAATCTTTGAAACCAGAGGTTCTTTTTTATTATATCAGCAGCGGCAGAATTGGTTCCAGGTCAAGTATATTTTCATTCAGGGGATATAATGCCCGATTTTGGAGTACTGTACCTAATTTGCGGATATTGAATTTTTCTTCCAGCTTGGCAAATGAATTTCTGATCATGTTCAGTAATTCAGTTTTATCCACCACATCTTCAAAGTCTATCACATAAGAGTCTTCTCCTACAATTTCCAGTATAGTCTTATTCCCGTAAACAAAATTGCTGGTGAGTTGTAATGCAATGCCTTTTTTTGTAGTGGCTCTTTTGGGCATTACTGCCAATGAAGTAAAACCTAATATTATTGCATCAGCTGCAATGGTGGTTTCCGGTTCACTGTAATGCCATTTAGTAATTATGGTTTCTGTTTGTTCAATCATTTTATTTGTTTTAGTCAGGAATGGGATGCAAATATAATTGCATCTTCCTTTTCTTTATTTGCAATTTCACCTTTATGTATACCCCAATATTATAGGAGGTATAAGTATATTTTTTCATGAATGAAGTAAAAAAACTACATCAACAAAAGCTTTTTCATTATAAAGTGTAAAAATAACCACAGCTATCTTTGTGTTGTTAAAGAATTACACATATCCACTACCTCTGAAACTAATTAATTCCTATGAAAACAGATGGTCCTAATCCGGCCATGGAACATGAAAGATAATCTATGAAAACCTTCAGCAATGAAGGTTTTTTCTTTTTTCTCCTTTCCGTCAAGTATTTACACTGCGAAATTTACGATATACAAATATTGAAATTACTACAACCCAATCATACACCTTATTATAAAATGGCGCATCAGGCGGAAGTACATTTGTTCTACCAATATCCAATTAAAGAACTCGAATCCTAACCTCTGAAAAACTGGTAACCCAAACAAGAAAACCAATAGTTAATGACTATTTCGTTATAAAAAACCTCCATTACTGGAGGTTTTTTATTTGCAATAATTATTTTCTTATTTACTTAAGTATATTTTTACGCACTCCATCTCTGGTGATGATCACCGGCAATATTAAACCCACTTTATCAAAATACATATGCTCAATACAGGTCTCTCTGGAATTACCGTCTTTTTCGCTTAAAGGCCTTCGGTGATAAACAATATACCAGTCATCTTTCCCTGGTACTTTTATTATGGAATGATGTCCTGCTCCGTTTGCAATGGTGGCATCCTGCTGTAAGATTTTCCCTATGCGTTTAAATGGCCCCAATGGGTTATCAGCAATAGCATAAGCCACACTGTAATCCGGACCCGTCCAGCCACCTTCTGACCACATTAAATAGTATTTCCCTTTGCGAATAAACATCAACGGGCCTTCTACATAACCCGCAGGAGTTATTTCTTTAAATGTAGTACTGTCATTAAATGGAACAAAGCCGGTAAAATCAGTTTTGAGTTTGGCAATATTGCAATGCTGCCATCCTCCGTAAATAATATAATATTGCCCATTAGTATCTTTAAAAACAAACTGATCGATGGGCTGTGCTCCGTTATAAAAGCGGTCAATTAACGGCTTCCCCAGATAATCTTTAAACGGACCAGCCGGATTATCGGCTACTGCAACACCTATACCTCCGTATTGCCGATCATTCTGAATATCATTGGCTCCAAAAAAAAGAAAATATTGCTTACCTTTTTGTACAATGGCAGGTGCCCATACCGCTCTTTTGGCCCATGGTACATTTACAGTATCCAATATGTGCGGATATTTGGTCCAGTGCACCAGATCAGGGGAGGAGAATGCATCTAAAAATACCTGCTTACCATAGGGTGCCGAAAATGTTGGATAGATCCAATACCTATTATTGAAGATGGCAGCTTCCGGATCGGCATACCAGCCCGGGAAGAGCGGATTGCCCGAATACAGACTGTCTTTTACCTTCTGAGCCTGGCTTGAAACAGACATTAGCAAAAGCAAATAAAAGGCAACCATTTTTTTCATACTAACGATTTGCACTAAACTAGTGGTTTTACTGATTACAATAGTATTAAAATTGGGGAAAAATCATATCGAAATATAATTTTCATCATGTCCTGTTTATTGTAGAAGACTGATTTTTGTATAGTAAAATTCACCTATTCATTCAACAATTAATACTAACGAACATGAAAAAGGAATACTGGATAAATGTAAAACATGTAGATAACAGGATGGTTATTTATTTAAATGGTAATACTATCTGGGATAGTGGTATCATTCACGATGATCCTGAATTGGATCACCATATTAATATTACAGAAGAACTGCTGGCGAATGCAAATCATACAAACGAATTGATTTTTGAAGGTTATAATGATACCTATAATTCTATTGGTGACGGTATAGAACTTAACCCATGGCATTTTCATTACAGGGCAATTGTAAAAACAATGGATGACAAAGGAAATTTAGTAAGTGAAGCCAATATGGTTGACCCATATAATCAAAAACATTTGTCTAACCCAAATGTGAGGGCCATTAATAACAAATATGATTTTGTTAAAAAAGAAGGGGAATTTAAAGTTGTCTCTAACTCATTATCTCAAAATTTCTACCAGTAAATAAATGACGACCTGCCTGTACAGGCAGTTGAAACCGGCAAGAAAATACAGCCATGCTGCAAAAGTGTAACGAAGGACACTAAAATGCAGCATGGTTTTTTGTTTGTTACATTTGTACTTTATAATACTTTAATCAGCATTGGGTAATAAAATGAAAAAAATGAAAATTAAACTTGCCATTTTTCTGTTTGTACTGCAAATTGCCGCCTTTAATAGCCTCTCGCAACAACATGCGAATTCTTATACTGTCCCGTTAGGAGGCAATTCCTTTGTTACAAAAAAAGCCCCGGGCGGCAAAGAAGCAATCACCAATGCGGGCTGGGTCAACTGGCAACATGCAAGTGCTGTTTTCAGCACCTACATTTATTTTACACAACCTGGCACCCTGAAGCTTTCTG
>JBAXET010000184.1:0-5783 GCA_037140275.1 Ferruginibacter sp.
ACCATCCGCCATGTATTTAACCTTTGCCTGGAGATACTTTAAAGCAAAAAAATCTGCCAATGCCATTAATATCATTGCATGGGTAACTGTTGGGGTTATAGCTTTTGCCACCTGCTGTCAGGTACTGGTATTAAGTGTGTTCAATGGTTTTGAAGATCTGGTGAAATCTTTATACGCTTCATTCTATACGGATATAAAAATCATCCCAAAAAAAGGAAAAACCTTTACCCTTACTACTGCACAATTAAACCAGATTAAACAACAACCCTTTGTTCAAAATTTTTCTTTGATTGCCGAAGAAAAAGCACTGTTACAAAATAATGAAGCTGATGGTGCCCAAACCGTTATCTATCTTAAAGGTGTTGATGATAATTACAGTTCAGTTTGCGGGGTGGCTGCTAAAACCAACAGGGGGCAGTTTGATATTGGCACTGTGGAAGAGCCTGGACTGGTATTGGGCTCAGGGATACAATATGCAGCTGCAGTAAATATGAATCCTGCTTTTGCCACTTCAAAACTTACTGTCATCCTTCCTAAAAAGCACAGCACAGGGTATGATCCTTTACAATCATTAAGCGAAGGAAATGTGGTACCAAAAGGCATCTTTACCATTCAGCAGGATTTTGACAATAAATATGCCATTACCAATATTGCTTTTGTAAAACAACAGCTGGGATTAGGCGCAGATGAATACAGTGCTTTGGAACTGAAGTTAAAAACCAGCACCAATATCAGCGATGCACAAAATAAACTGTCTGCAATATTAGGCACTACTTACAAAGTGCAGACTTTATATGAACAAAACATGAGCCTGTATAATACCATGAGGCTGGAGAAATGGATCATTTATGCGGTGTTCACTTTGATTCTGATTATTTCTGCATTTACCATGATCAGTGCATTGACCATGCTGGTACTGGAAAAACAAAAAGATATCAGTGTATTGCAAAGTATGGGAGCCAGCAGGCAGTCTATCAAAAAAATATTTTTAAGTGAGGGCTTATTACTGGGTACTATAGGTGCAGGAACAGGTATTTCGCTGGCAGCAGTAATATGCCTGTTACAAATTCAGTTTAAGTTTGTAAAAATTGGCGGCGATTCTTTTTTAATAGATTACTTCCCGGTAAAACTGATGGGCAGTGATTTTATAATGATTACACTTACGGCGGGGCTCATTGCCTTTATAGCATCATGGTTTCCTGCTCATAAAGCAAGCCGACAAAGTTTTGAACTAAAATAATCAGTAGTCTCCCATTGTTTCGGGCAGCTGAGCCAGGGCTTTTGCCAGTTGCTCATCATTAGGTGCAATGCCATGCCATTCGTGACTTCCTTCCATAAAATCTACCCCCTTACCCATTGAAGTGGTCATTAATATTACAATTGGCTTTCCTTTTCCTACAAATGTTTTGGCAATATTGAGTCCGGCCACTACAGCATCCATATCATTCCCTTCCATTTCGAGCACCTGCCAGTTAAAAGCTTCAAATTTGGCTTTTAAATTATCCAGATTCATTACTTTTTTAGTAGGCCCGTCAATTTGCTGACCATTGTAATCTATAGTAGCTATAAGATTATCTACATTTTTATGAGCTGCAAACATGATGGCTTCCCAGTTTTGCCCCTCATCTAACTCTCCATCACCATGTAATGAGTATACAATATTGGAATCGTTGTTTAATTTTTTTGATAAAGCAGCGCCAATGGCATTGCTCATACCCTGCCCTAATGAACCGCTCGCCATTCTAACACCGGGAAGATGTTCATGTGTAGTAGGGTGTCCCTGTAAACGGGAATTCAGTTTACGAAAAGTTGCCAACTCACTTACTGGGAAGTAACCGCTGCGGGCTAAAACACTGTAAAAAACAGGAGAAATATGTCCGTTACTCAAAAAAAACAGGTCTTCCCCTACTCCATCCATTGAAAACTCAGGATTGTGTTTCAACACATCAAAATAAAGCGCAGTAAGAAAATCTGCACAACCCAGCGATCCTCCGGGGTGGCCACTTTGTACTGCATGTACCATTCGTACTATATCTCTGCGAACCTGTGAAGCTGTTTCTTTAAGCGTGCTCATTATTAATATCCCTTTTTTATTAAATAAGATGATGAGAAAGGTATAATACACCTTCAAAAATGGCAGGTATATTACCATTTGCAAACCTACTTTAAATCAATTGATGAACAAATTAAAAAAGCCAAACTTGGGTAAATAGTTAATAATAAGTTCATAATTTCTGCGTTATTGGGTTAATAAGTCCGGAAAATCAGTTTCAACAAATCTTCCGGTCATATCAGGCAACTTAATTGCCGCCAACAGGCTCTTAATGTAAAATGTTACAAGTATTTCATTAAATTATTAGGTTTACTTAAAACATATTTAATACTTTTGCATTACAAGTTTTTGTACCATAATGAATACCATTAAATAAATTGAATGGATAATATATTACTTAGTGCGGCATTGGCATTTCTGATTACTTTTTTTGCCATACCGATTATTATTCAGATTGCTAAAGACAAAAAGTTATTTGATGAACCTGATGAACGTAAGGTTCACAAAACAGTTATCCCTACTTTAGGCGGCCTGGGCATTTTTGCTGGCTTTATCATCGCCACTTTAATGGGTGTTCCTTCTGGTATTACTTCTGAATTACAATACTTTGCCGCTGCTGCTACAGTTATTTTCTTTTTAGGACTTAAAGATGATATCCTCATATTATCTGCCAGTAAAAAATTCATTGGCCAGCTGGTTGCTGCAGGCATCATTATCAAGTTTGGAGGGATACAGATTACCAATATGCATGGCTTTTTAGGTATTTATGAAATTCCGCATATTGCCAGCATTATTTTTACCATTTTTACCATAATAGTAATCACTAACTCATTTAATCTTATAGATGGTGTGGATGGGCTTGCAGGAAGTCTGGGAGTTTTAACCACGCTGGTTTTTGGCACTTATTTTTATTTCGCCGGTCAGATAACCTATTCGGTAATGGCTTTTGCCTTATCGGGCAGTATCATTGCTTTTTTAATTTACAATTATTCGCCTGCAAAAATTTTCATGGGCGATACTGGTTCTTTATTATTAGGATTAATCAATTCCATTCTCGTTATCAAATTCATTAATGTTGCCGGCAACCCAGCAGTTAAGTTTCCGGTGGAAGCATCTCCTGCCATTGGTGTAGCTATATTAATGATTCCTTTATTTGATACATTACGTGTATTTACACTGCGTATATTAGACCGCCGTTCACCATTTAGCCCCGACAGGACACATGTGCACCACTTTCTATTAGACTGTGGCTTAAATCACAGACAAGTTACCCTTACTTGTGTAGCTGCAAATATTGCCTTTATAATTCTGGCTGTTTCCTTAAGGCATTTAGGTACTACAACTGTATTGGGTATTTTACTGGTTGCTGCCTTTACATTTATTGGCGTAATATACTACAGCAGACCAAAAGTGAAAGCCAGCAAATTGAAAAACAATACCAGTAACACCTCCATTTTAAAAGCACATAAGATTTTTACACTTGCACCTGAGAGCGTTGAAGCCGATTAATTTTTCTGTTTTATTGATGGTAAAACAGTTTGGCTTTGTACAAATCACGCTTCTTTTTTATAGCTTTGCAGCACTTAACTTTTAATTTATGGCCGAAGATTTAGACAAAGTACTTAACGATACATCAACATCAATGACCAAAGCGCTCAATCATCTTGAAGCAGAATTGGTTAAAATACGTGCAGGCAAAGCCAATCCCAATATGATTGACGGTATAATGGCCGAGTATTATGGTAACCCTACTCCAATTAGTCAGATAGCAAATATAACAGTTCTGGATGCCCGTACTATTTCGGTACAACCCTGGGAGAAAAACATGTTACAACCTATAGAGAGAGCTATCATTATGGCTAATATTGGTATTAACCCGCAAAATGACGGCTCCACCATTCGCCTGTTCTTGCCTCCATTAACTGAAGAAAGAAGGAAGGAGTTGGTAAAAAGATGTAATGGTGAGGGAGAACATGCCAAAGTTTCGGTTCGTAATATTCGCAGAGACAGCATTGAAGCCATTAAAAAACTACAAAAAGATGGTTTAAGTGAAGACCTTTGTAAAGATGCTGAAAAAGAAGTGCAGGAAACTACAGATAAGTTTATAGTATTCGTTGAAAAGCATTTGGCTGCAAAGGAAAAAGAAATAATGGCGGTGTAAGATTAGATTTTGCAATCTTATATAAGTTGAATTGCACTAGTTGACCTGCTTCAACTTAATAATATAATACCTACAGCTTTTATGCAATCAGTAAGGGAAACATGGTTCTTTATCTTATCTGTTCCCCTGTATGCAGTTATTATTGGCATCGAGATTTTCTTCAGTAACTGGCAGCAAAAAAAATATTATTCTTTTAAGGAAACCATTTGGAATATTTACCTAACCCTGCTAAATGCGGGGTTGGACTTATTACTGCGATGGGCATTTTATATCAGCATTCTTAACTGGGCATTTCACTACCATTTTGTTACAATAGAAAACCCATACCTATACTGGTTTTTGCTATTTATATTTGAAGATCTGGCTTTTTATATTGAACACCGCGTAGACCATTATTGTAGGTTATTCTGGGCAGTGCATGTTACCCATCATTCATCAGAGGAATATAATCTTACTACAGGTTTCCGTTCCTCTGTTTTTCAACCGGTTTACCGTTTTGTGTATTTTATCCCCCTTGCACTTACCTGCTTTGATCCCGCTGATATTGTATTTATGTACTCTATTACTCAAACCTATGGCATACTGGTGCATACTCAATACATAAAAAAGATGCCTCGTTGGTTTGAGGCCATCTTTGTGAGTCCCGGCCACCACAGGGTACACCATGCCAGTAATATTATTTATCTGGATAAGAATATGGGTATGTGCCTCATTATATGGGACAAATTATTTGGCAGCTTTCAGGAAGAGTTGGTTGAAGAGCCGGTAAAATTTGGGCTAACAAAACCATCAGATAATTACAAACATCCGTTGAAAATTGTATTTCATGAATGGCAGAGTATTGGAAAAGATATCGCTAAAAAATCTTCCTTTCTTACAAAGCTCAAGTACGTATTAATGCCACCCGGATGGAGCCATGACGGAAGCTCTAAAACTGCAAAAGAATTAAGGAAAGAATTGAAGCAGAAATTTATACAACAAAACTGATCTAGTTTCTGGGCTTTCTATTAGATACATAAACTCCGCATAAAATTAATATCAGACTAAGTACTTGCTTCCAGCCAACTTGTTCGTTATAAATTATACCCCATCCAATAGCTACAAAGGGAATTCCATAAGTTACCATCGAGGCAAATACTGCACCTGCACGTTTTACCAGCATATAAAAAATAACTGAGGCTACTGCAGTACCCATGATTCCTAATACTGCAGCTGCTCCTGTAGATACTAAAACAGCTTTGTCTGCCAAATGCAAATTAAAATAGCCGGTACTGTATAAAACTACTAATGCAGGTATTGCATTTAAGGTAAGTGCTACAGCCGCAATTTGTAAAGAACCAATTTGGCTTAAGTGCCGGTGCACCATATTTACATTAATGCCGTATAATGCAGTGGCCAGAACAACATAACTTATATATAGCAGATTTTGATTTTCCTGCATATGACCTTTACTGAATAAGAGTAAAATACTTCCTGTAAATGAAATTATAATCCCCAGCACTTTATTAGCAGTTGTTTTACTATTAAAAAATAAAGCTCCTGTAATAATCACAAATATTGGGGTAAGCG
>JBAXET010000185.1:0-5754 GCA_037140275.1 Ferruginibacter sp.
GCTAATATCAAATACAAATAGCGGGGGTCAATATATTGGGATAATAATTTTAAAATTTGAATACTGATAATAGTAATGCTGAAACCAATACAGTTTACAATAGTGAGTGAAGTTCCCCTGGCGTTTTCTGCTGCATTTTGAGCAACCAGTGTTGAAAATAAAGGAGAATCTGCAATGACCACTAATCCCCAAAAAATTAAAAATGCCAATAGTAAAGGAGTAGAAGAACTGAATAAAAAGAAAGGGGAAACTAAGCAGCATAAACAGGATAGGGATAATGCGATTGCGGCTATTTTTTTTGTGCCTAAGCGCTGAGAGAGTAAACCACTTACAGCACATGATAAAGCGCCCGGCGCAATAATCAAAAAAGAAAATAAAGGAATATTAATAGTATTATGTTGAAATACTTTATTAGCAGCCAGCATTACAGGCACAAAAGCCCAAAAGGCATACAACTCCCACATATGCCCGAAATAGCCCATTGCAGCAGCCCTGAAATTTCTATTACTGAAAGCGGTAAGAAATTTTCCAAATTGTAATGGCGCTCCGTGTTTTCTGTAAGGCCCATCTGCAACAAATAATTTCATTATTAGTCCGCCCAGCATTGCCAATAAAGAAACGAAGATGACTACATATTTCCAGGGCAATTCAGTAGTGCTGCTTTTTATAAGATGGGGTAAGGCGGTTCCTAAAACCAGTGCCCCTACTAAAAAACCTAATGATCTTCCTAATCCTTTTTGGTAATAATCAGAAGCAATCTTCATTCCTATGGGATAAATTCCCGCAAGGAAGAAGCCTGTACAGAAACGAAAGAGCAATAATATGGCTGGTGAAATTCCAGGCAATATCATGCCTGCATTAAACAAAGCGCCAATTATAGCACAACAAAAAAATATGCTGACAGGAGAAAAGTGGTCTGCAATTGTTAAAAAGGCAAAAGCCAATGTGCCAATGATAAAACCAAACTGTACTGCGCTGGTGATATTAGCCAGAAAATTTGCATCTGCCTCAAAATGCTTTGCTATATCTGGTAAAATGGCATTGCCGGCAAACCACAGAGATGTGCAAAAAAACTGCGAAATAATAATCGCTGGTAATATCCATTTTTTGGGTGCATCTGCTGACATTGAAAGGGGTAATAATTTTATTTAAAGAAACAACTATTTGATAACAAAACAAAGCGATACGAATAACTTAAAGCATCCTGCAAAATTAAAAATACCTTACAGAGGGTATAATCCTATTTATTTAAATGCTTACTTTCAATAATCAATGATATCGTACTTTACTTCGTTTCGCAAAAATAGTCTGGCTGCTAACCGCGGTTCTGAACCAACTACTGTTATAAATAGTGAGGTCAGCTCAGTGTATGAAATGTTAAAGGAGAACGAACAATACGATCGGTCATTTAACACTTCCTTTTCACTTGAATTGGCACATTTTCTCAAATTCAGTGTATCCATGCTGGTAGCTTTTCCTTTGGGCATGTACATGCGGAAGCGCATACGTAAAAATAAAAGACTCAATTATATTTTACAGTTCAATGAATTGCAGCAGGTGCGCAATAATATTGAAAAAGGATCTTTTGCTTACGATACCATATTGTTCAAGCAATCACCGCTTGGCCTGTTAAAAAATCAAAGCCATTTGGCTAATCTGGTTTGTCTGGCTATTTTATTTGGCGACGAATTTATAGATGGCATTGCTGCAGTGCATGGTAAAAATAATATCCGCCAATTATTAAATGATAGTACTGTAAATTATTATCTCCGTTGTAAAAAGGGTAATCAGGGGTATGAACTCTATTATGAATTTGATATCTGCCATGTATTACCTGAAGCAGTGCTGGAAGTCACTAACAATAAATATGGTATTACTTACCGGGCATTTTACAGTCACCTGCAATTTTTATTACAGGAAATGAATGTATATCTGAACAGGCTTGAATATACTCATGCTGAAGAAGCTGCAAGGCTGATTTGCAAAGTCTGTAATAAATGTTTCGATACCTATAAATCTGATATCAACGAATTTGAGGCAGGCTATTCACTGGCTGATCTGGTGCGCTATCAAAAAACAAAAGACGATGATATTATACAGGTGCTGCTAACCTTAAGGGCAGTGCTGCTGAATAAAAAACAATTGCAGTATCAAAAACAATTCAGTAGCTGGAGCAGTATGGTGCGTAGTATGCAATTGTATGATGATATGCAGGATGTGCCGGGCGACTGTAATTTTCAAATGAACACAGTATGTTATTTTGCACGTAATTATTTCAGCAGGGAATGGGACTGGTTACAGCAACACAAAGACAGGCTGCAAAATTTAAAAGGATTGGAATTACACAGTTTAATCAGTCTGCACATGCCGGCCAGTTGTATCATCACTATGCAGTATGCACGCAATATAGCACATGGCAAACTCAGCTGGGTGCAATGCAAAATTCAAAATTATTTGTGGCGTAAAAACTGGCTGGGATTTGATAACCGCTTATTAAACGAAAAAGGATTTTGTTTAAACACTATAATGAATAAGAGCGATAGCAGTATTCCCTTAAAATTCCACTTTATTAAAAAACAGGTGATGGCGGCAGAACATCATTTAATTACCGAAGACATGCAATGGGCTCATATTTTTGATATAGCCCTTATGGATGAGCAATTAAAATTATGGTTGTTTAAAAAACTTTCCTTTAAACAAAAATATTTGCTCACCAGTTGCTTCATAGAATTTCCGTTAAAGCAAAAAGCAGCGTGGGTTAAAGAAGTATTAAAAGGGGTATAACAGTATAATTGAAAGCTTTATTTACTATAATTGTTGTATACAAATCTCATTACTCTATAGCCCAATTAAAATGCGGTGCAATTTCATTTTTATTCCATGGTCGGTGTCTCGCCTGCCATGGGAAATGAAATTTACCGATGTCCAGTTGCCGCCGAAATCTACATCACGAAAATGTTTGGCTATTTGTTGGGATGTATTCATTGCGATAAATTACTTTTTTACGATAATAAAAATATAATTAATTCCTAATTGTGATTTTGTAAAGTACATTGTTTTTATGAATGGACTATTCCGTTAGGTGCGACTCCGACCAGGGTTAAATTAAAATGGATAAGCATAAAATCAACTGCTGTGTTTTGCATATCTCGACAGAATATGGATGTCATCATATTTGATAATACTTACCACATGATCAGCTTCCTCTTTTTTTTCAAAGTCCAGTTTTTTCTCTCTTATGCTTTCTGTACTCAGCAACCGAATGGTTAAAAATTGATCAGCTACTTCAATATTGAATTGAATGGGGAAATTGAAATTGTTTTTTATCCTGAGGTCCTTATAACCATACACTACAGTAGCATCGGTACCTAATGGTGTATAGCGAGTATCGTTGGTATACAGGTCGATGGAGTGGTGGTGCCGTTCTATAATTTGTAAGCCTGCTTTAAGACTGGTATAATATATTGCCCCGGAGATTTGACAAAGTCCGCCACCGGTATCTTCGGTTAATTGTCCTCCCGAAATTACGCGGCCGGTTTTATAATTTGTATTGGGATTACCTATGATATGCCAGAATGAAAAAATAGCACCCGGTTCAATAATCACCTGATTAACGGATTGTGCAGCCAGTTTTAAGTTGAATATTTTATTTTCAGTTTGGATATTTTGTTTGATTTCCTGAACCAGTTCAATGGATTTTTGTGAGGTAAGATTAGTACTGACTTTATTTGCAAAACGAAAACGGGTGCCCGACAAAAGGTCTTTAACAGTACGCTGGCATAATCTGATATGTCGTTTGATGGTTTTCATTTTTTCTGAAAGTCAATCACCAGATAGGAACTGTATTCTTTTAAAAATGTTTTGGATAGCGCAGTATCCATTGCAGTAAAATATTGTCTGATTCTTTTTGGAAAGCGGTGAATGGGGAAAAGCAGCAGGCCAAAACTTTGTTGCAGGGTGAACTGTTCAGGTTGCAATATTTTTATTTCATCAAGGCTAAGGCTGAATGCGCCATGCCAATCTTGCTGCTGCTGATGTAACAGGGTCCTTCTTTTTTTTGAAGGGATATCAAAAATAATCCTACCGCCGGGTTTTAATATGCGGTGGCATTCCTGTAAGATCTGTTTTATATAGGTAAGGTCCAGGTGCATGAAAAAATGAAAACTAATGATGGTATCCACAGAATCATCATCAAAGGGTAACTGATGGGCATTGCAACAGCATATTTTTTTATCCGGGTATTTTGATTGTGCAATCTGCACCATTTCGCTGCTGGCATCTGCACCTAAGCTGGCATAGTTCAATAATCTACCACTGCCGCAAGCCAGGTCTAATACAATAGCATTGGGGTTTTGTAATAAACGGTTTAAAATTTTTCTTTCCTGCGCATCAATATACCTGCCGTAAGTATTGTTGAACCGGTCTTCATTGTATTGGCCGGCTAGTCGGTTGTAATATTGTACAATCTCATTCATTATATATCTTCAATAATGTTGATTTGAAATTAAGTGATTCAGGGGAGAGTAACAATTTTGATTCTATTTTTCTCTGCTTCAATAAAAGCTCAATAAAGATATATTTTACAATTGTGCAACGCCACTGAAGTTTGGAAGGGTTCAACCAATACTTATTTACCCAACGTATATAATTATCAAGATGGAAGATTAACCCTGTACTTACCCGGTAATGGTGGATGGCTAACTGCGATTGCCATGATGTGTGCCGGTTATGATCATGATACTATCAGCAATCCCGGGATACCCAAAAATGTTAAATGGAAAGTGAATTGGGAGGGGTTGAAGAAGATGTTATAAAGAATTTACTGATTTAATTTAATTTTTTATTGCCAGCTCATCTTATCCATGATAGAAAAAGCCGTTGATCTGTACCTGTCTTTTTTCAATCCCTGCGAGGTATAGGTACATACAAATAACCTGCTATCGTTATAAAGAAAGCGTTGGGTTATATTAATGTGCATTTGACTGGATTTGTCAATCATTTTATAGTTGATTTCGAATCCGTTTTCTAAGTTCCATTTGATGCCTTTTGTGTATATGAGATTAAAGCTATCCATCGATGCAGATAATTGTTTTAGAACTGCTTCTTTTAATGTTTTAAAATCCAGTTGTCCTTCCTGAGTCACATCTCTTACAATTAGATTGATGTTTTCTATAAAACTGTCCGATGGATTTTCCTCAGGAGACTTGATGACAAATAGAGCTTTTCCGGTGTTATGTTTTAATTGCCAATTAGAAGGGTAGTTTACTGTAATATCCTCAGTGGAATCGGTAACGCTGAGCCATGATTGTTGCCAACTTTTTGTTCGAAATATATTGTTGTTGCTGTTGAATGAAATGGCATGAGTAAAAAGGGTAACGAGTAAAGTGCAGACCAATATTTTTTGCATGGCAGATAATTTGTTTGCTAAAGATATTTTTTTTACCAACATTTCTCTATGTTTTAATTAAATTGTTGAATAATAATTTTATCTCAATGAAAAAATTGTTGTTCTGTTTTACGCTGATGATTACGCTTTCTGCCAGCAGTCAGCTGACAACAGATTCTGTTTTGATAGAAAACCATTACAGAACTTTCTCTTATTACCCTTCTGCAATGCACAGCAGCAAAGCCAATCTGATGTTCATCATGCATGGCTCAGGCGGCAGCAGCGATAATATGATTGGCATTTCAAAAAATTTGGCTGCCATTGCTGAAAAAGAAAACCTGATACTGGTATATCCCAATGGTTACGGG
>JBAXET010000186.1:0-5682 GCA_037140275.1 Ferruginibacter sp.
TGCGGGAGACAAAAAATAAATACTCCCGCAGATTTCGCAGAATGCGCTGATGAAACGCATAAACCAATCCGTGTTAATTCGTGTAATCCGTGGCTAACTTCTTTTCTGCGATATCCGCGCTATCTGCGGGAGACAAAAAATAAATACTCCCGCAGATTTCGCAGAATGCGCTGATGAAATAATCTGTGTTAATTCGTGTAATCCGTGGCTAACATTTTCTGCGATATCCGCGCTATCTGCGGGAGATAAAATACAGCAAATCATTTTAAGCAAAGAGTCCAAAGAGAAAAGGAGGAAAAAGAGTGAACAGTATTTCTCCTTGTGCTCTTTTTCTCTTAACCACTCTTAGTTATTTTTTTGCCACGGACTTGCCTACCGTCAGGCAGGTTACACAGATTTACACAGATGAAAACAAGGTTTCTCAGGCCTGTCGCTTTAGTCAAATGATCTATACCTTTGTATCCCATTATGAACAATGCATCTCCTGCTGCCGATCAAATTTGTTTTGTAACCAATTTTGAAGACCTTGTGTCCATCCCTTTTGATGGAGCAATAAATGCTATTTGCTGGAGCCGCACACTAACAGGTGATTTTGCAGAGATTGTTACAAAAGCAGGGCTAACCGAAAATATAGACACATTGGATGAAACTGCGCTGGCTGCATTAGAGTTGAGTGAACAGGGGCGGTTGGCCCGTGATATTATTGTAAATGATTTGAAACTGTTAGCTGCTCATGGTGCGGACCCCACACTTAACCTGATCCTATACTATGAGAGAGATGATACCCACCCGTTTTTTCCGGTGGATGTGTATTCGTTTCATGCAGACCGATCTCCTATACCAACAGCTACTTTTTTATGCACTTATTATGGTGAGCCGAGTGATATATTGCCCAATGCACAAGCCCAACAAAAAGTATTAGTTCCCGAAATACGTGAGCAACTCAAAAAACAATATCATGGGCCGGCCGAAGGTTTTGAAACTTTTTTAATGGATCATTTTTTTGATTTACACTATCAGGCTACACCCGGGGCCTTGCCTATCAGCTTAGGCATCGGTAATATATGGCGGCTGGCCATTGATCATCCCGAAAGCAAAGTACTTCCATGTGTGCACCGTGCTCCAAAGGAAAAACCCGGGGAGCCAAGGTTGTTGCTGATTTGTTGAATAGTAATCTTCCATTGTTGCCTTAATTTGTAAGGACATGAACCATGGCGGAGAAACAGTAAATTGACTTGGTCTGGATTTTATTTTTATGAACCCAGACCAAGGGGAAGAATTTCTTTATAAAAAATTATTTACTACCTGCAACAGTCCCGAATAAATTTTTCACTATCATGATGTCCAGCTTTACACCAATGGCTGTTGATTTCTCCCATTTTGTATTTTGATAAAAATCAAATTCAGTATTCGTTACAGGAGTAACGCCGGCTTTAAAATTAGGCATACCAAAAGTTCTTACTTTTCCATAATGCCACCCACCGAAAATGCTTAATCCCCTTGCCAGCTCCCAGTTAATACCATAAAACAAATTTTCAAAGGCCTTGTCACTTACACCTACTCCTATGGTTGGATAAAAGCGTTCGTAAAACTTATGGTCATCCAGAAAACTTCTTCCTGTAAGTTTATAAAATGGAATTTTGTTTTTGCCCAACAAACTTTCCAGCAGTACTACAGGGGATACATAAAAAGAAGCCATAACAGTAACCACGCCTTTGGGGCTTTCATCGGTTTGCTTTACAACCTGATTAGTGGAACCGGGCAGTTGTACAAGATTAAAATTAGGGTTGGATAAATCTGTTTTTATTAAACCCACATCAAATGAACCATGATAAACGGGGCTCATTTTAATAGTGTATGTTTCAAGTACAGTTTTGGTAACCTTAGTATCTCTGGTTGCTTCTATGATATCAAATGTTAAATCATCTGTTGCGGTACCCAGTAAAAAGTTTCTTTCTGTAATTCCGTCAATTTTTTCACCAGCCTGTAATATTCCGGGAATATCTGAGCGAATATTATTATTATTAAATAACAATGCACTGCTGAAAGAACCTGATTTTTGTTTAACAGAATAGCTCACCCTATCCGGCTCTGATAATGAAAAAGGATAGATGATATGTACTACATATTGTGCATTAGATATACCGGAAGGTATGGTACTCAGCAGGCTGTTTCCAAGATTGTCAAAAAAGATATGAATCCTGCGCTCCTTTTCCGAAGGATTAATATAACCAAAAGGAGTTGATTCTAAATTTGAATAATTGGTTGCGAGAAAATCGGCAATGGATTTCTGTAAAATATTCTCGCCTGTATTACCAGTGTTGGTTGTAGTAGGATTTTTTACTTCGGGAATAAAATGGAATTTCATTTTATCGGCTGCAACTTCAGCTGCATTGTTATTAAAATGCTGAATGGTAACTTCTTTATTTAAAATATTATTGCTAAAATCCAGTTTTTTCTCAACTCCCGGTGTACTGTATTCTTTAGTCTCTCCTGCAACAGTAATTGTTAACTTATGACCCGCGGGTAAATCTTTACAATTAACAGTGATTGATTTTAAATCTTTGGTTTTACTGTCTAATTCAATATCACTACTGTTTGATATATCAACCTCTGTATTATCTTCAGTTGTTGTGTTAATGAATTTTACATGAATAGACTGAGCACGGCTATGAAGCCCTAAAAAAATTACGGTAAGCAAAATCAGCAGCGGTTGTTTCATTGTGTTGTTTTTAAATTATGAATAGGTTTTTAAAATCATCAATTTTATAAAATGGAATGGCATAAGAATAGTTATTGTCTGCACCCACAATTAATCCAAGTACAGTAAATGAGAGTGTTACAACAAGGCCACCGGAATCTCCGCCTTTAGTAATTCTTGGTGTAATTTGAAGGAGGTCTTCAAAAAAAATATCAGAATTGTTTGTATATAATACAGAGGAATTATCGTTTATTTTTCCATCTGCTCCCATTGGGTTGTGATAGGAATATACAATCAAAGGTTTCCCTATAAAAGACGGCGGATATGGTCTTACAGAAAGTCTTCCTTTAACTTTATTCTGGTCAGGTAAAACATTCATGCTGTTATCAGGAGGCATAAATAATTCCACAAATGCAGCATCTACTTCATGTGATATAATTCCTGTTTCAAACCTGCCTTTTAAAATGTTGGTATTACTAATAATTATTTTTACATCATTTTTATTTTGACTTACCGGTCTTCTGTAATAATATTGGCGGTTGGCAATCATTTGTTCGGCAACTACATGATAATTGGTTAACAGGTACACCCTTTTCTGACTGTCTGTAACAAATAATCCCGCAGAGCCAAACTTGTTACTATAGATACTGTTTACTTCGCTGGCTACACCGGATTGAAATTTAAAAGTTCCGGTTTGTTCTACATCCGTTTTTATTTTTCTCTTTTTTCCATCGGGAAACTTTATGATAAAATACCGGGGTATTAAAAAGCCGTTTTCAAGCTGATTTTCTTTTTTCTTTTTCTTGACTTGAAAAATGATAGAGTAATATCTGGTGGTAATTCCATTCGTTGTTTTTTTACCAATTCTAAAACCGGTTATATTATCAGGATGATTTTTGTGCCATTTTTGATGCCATTTTTTGACATGCATTTGTAAGTATTTCAACTTGGTATTTGTAGAAAGTCGATTCATATACAGTTGATTTTTGTAACAGGGATACTTATTTTAAGTTGCGTAGCTGCACATTAAAAAATAGTGTGAATACAATAGGCCGAAAATAAAATAAGCTTGTTTAAAATGAAACCGTGTTTTCACGCTAAATAGTACAGTTATAACAACACCGTTTTGAAACTAGCGTATAAAACAGCCGCAAATATTATTGAATCAGTTGCTGCTGTGCGCATTAAATCAACAATAATGAATTACTTATCTACCTGTGCAAAATATTTTCTTTTTGCAGCATTGGGAGTGTCTCCAAAACTTGAGGCCCACCAGTCGTCGGTGCGCAATGGTTTAGGTGGCTCATCTGCTTTGCGCCATAACAACGATTCGCGGAAGGAATAATGTGAGAACAATCTCATGAACTCGCCAAAGTAAATATCAGCCACTCTTTTATTACCTTTTACAAGCAACATGTTTTCATCATTTTTGTTGGTGGAGGCATCACTGAAATTTGCTGAGCCGCCAATTACAATAGGATCGTTACTTAACGGATCAATCAACATAAACTTATTGTGTATATAGTTTACTTTACTGTTCAGTCCGGTTAGTCTTTCTTTTAACCAGCCATCAAAATCATTGGTGCGAATAAAATTACCAATGGCGAAAATATTTTCCGGCATATTTCTCAGGTCCTGAATTTCCTGTTCATCAGCGAGCTTTTCTGCTTCTTTTGTTTTTGCATAAGGCCTGGTCTTTTTTTCCAAAAGGGCAAGCCTAAAAGGAGCTTCAGAATTTTTATATACATTTTTAAAAGTGGCATTCATTCCAAATGCAAAAGTCATAAACAAACCTTCTTTAGCAGTTAATGCCAAATCTCCGTAATACGCTAAAGCATCAAGTGATGTTCTGGGACTGAATAAAACAGCAGTGCCTTTGGGTAAGTTAATGGGTGGAATAGAACTGATGGCTTCATCTTCAACACACAATGGTTGGTGATCCAAATCTTTTTTAAGCTGCTCCCAGTATTGTAAATACAAGTCTGCAGTAGCTGCATTTTCAACAACATGTGCCACATTAGAGTGGCCAAAAATACCCCCGTCAGAAAAATTGGTTCCACCGGTCCAAACAGCAATGGGCTTATTGTTGTATAGCTTTACAATAAATTTATTGTGCGAAATACCGGAAGTATAGGTGGTTCTTTCGGTACTATGTTGTTTCAGTTTATATTTTTTTACCAGGGCCTTGTTTTGGGTTCCTGGTATTGCACCCTTGGCATCATAAACGATCTGAATGTCCACTCCGGCACTGATGGTATCTTTAATAAGCTGTAATAGCGGTTCGTAATTAAATTCATATGCAGCAATTCTTAACGCATGTTTACCCGGTTTACAGGAGCTGATAAATTTTATTAGCGCTTCATACAAACCCCTGGAAAGCCATTCAAAAGCTTTATTATCTTTTACTTTATCAGGCGCTTTATTGCCAAATCTTCTCACATATTCCTGAGAAGCGGCAGTGCCTCGATTAAAATACACATACTGATCTCCGCCCTCAGGACTCTCTGTGGTTACTTTAACAGTACAGGCTGCATAAGGAGTTAATTTTTTAGGTGACCCTTTTAGAGCAGTTACTTTATAGGAATATGTTTTACCTGGCTCAGCGGAATAATCGGCCCACTGAAATATTTGAATAGGATGCTCATTGGTTGGGTACTGTGCTCCGGCAGGAAATCCCGGATCGGTTTCTTCAAAGCATTTCATGCCTTCAAGATATTTGGATTCGCCATTTTCATCAGTCCGCAAAATGGAGAACCCCATCAAACCATTACATTTTGCTTTGGGTAAATCGAAGCCTAATGTTACAACATATGTACCTGCAATGGCATTTACTTTTAAGTTTTGATTAATCTTTGATGTTCTCATTTTTTTGGTTTTATAATTTTAAAATGACGGTTACATTACTTTTAACTTATCAAAAGTATTCGGCTGAAAGTTTTATTGAAATAGTTTATAGTGTAAATATTAAATACAATATAAAA
>JBAXET010000187.1:0-5527 GCA_037140275.1 Ferruginibacter sp.
TTACGGAGCTGCTATTTATGAAATTGTGGAATTTGTACAGGCTTCAACATTTAAATTTGATAATGTAGAAGCCGACGTGCATGAGCTGAGAAGAAAATTAAGATGGCTGAGCATTTATCCGCAGGCACTGAGAGGAGTCGTGCAATTAAGCAATACCAAATCAAAAGAAAAAGCACTGGCCAAATATCAAACCACAGCCATCATCAGTTCTCCTTTTAATAAACTACCCGATGCTGGCGAAGCCAAGCATTTTTTACTGCTGAACAAACAATACTTTTACGCCCTCAGCTGGATGATTGCTAAATTAGGTAAGCTGAAGGACAGCGGCCTGAGCGTAATTGCCATTAAAGAAGCCTTGCAGCAAACTAAGCCCTTATCTGATACGGAAGCGTATACTAAAGCCTATCAGTACCTGGGTAAATCGCAAACCAAACTGCCACAGATTTTGAAAGATGCTGCCAGCATTTGCAAAACCTATTTTACCGAACACAATCTGGAACACCTGGTAATTGGTACCGCAGCAGCAGAATAATTCCTGATAAAAAAAATACTTAGAAAAGGATTATGTTGCTATATTTGTCAATATTTTTAGACAAGACTAAAAATATTTTTTACAAATATGAAATATATTGTTCCGATACTATTAATTTTTATCAGTTTTCAGCAACAGGTATTTAGTCAGCAAGGGCCAATAGAAACAGACCGGCCCGATCAAACAGAAAGTCCGTCTATTGTTCCTAAAAAATGGATACAAATGGAAACGGGTTTTACAAAACAAGCAGACCGCTACCAACCCAGTTTTACAAGAGTATACTGGTTTCATCATCCTACCCTGCTTACAAAATATGGCGTTGGCAAAAGATTTGAACTGCGTTTAATAACCGAACTATCTACTTATAAAGAAAAAGATGATACCCGCGTATATTATAAAACCGGGATATCTGCTGTAGAGCTGGGGGGCAAGCTGAATTTATGTAAGGAAAAAGGCTGGCGACCAAAAACATCGTTGATTGCGCATTACGAGTTTGGTCATTTAAGAACATTGTTTCACGACACAATTGATGGCCTCAATTTCAGGTTTACCATGCAGCATACATTATCGTCCAAATTATCGCTGGGTTATAATTTAGGTATGCGCTGGGAGCTGTTTAAATACTACCCTCCTGCTTTTGTGTACACATTTGCACCGGGTTATAGTATCAGCGAAAAATGGTATGCTTATGTGGAAGCTTTTGGCTCAATATGGAAAGACAGTTCACCGGAAAACAATATTGCGGGAGGTGCAGCATTCAATGTAAATGACAATTTTAAAATAGATGCGTCGGGCGGTATTGGCATAAGTAAAGAAGCGCCGGCGTATTATTTTTCGCTCGGCGCTTCCATTCGGTTTAAAACCAGTAAATCATTATTGCAATAAGGCACGCACTCTGTCTTCCAAAGCTTTTCCTTCCAGATCTACCGCTACAATTTTTCCGGTTTGATCTAATAAAAAAGTACTGGGTATAGCTTCCACGCCATAAGCCGCTGCTACTTTACTGTTCCATGCGTCCAGATCAATTACCTGTGAGTATTTTATTTTATCTTGTTTGATGGCCCTTGTCCAATTCTTTTTTTTGCTGTCGATAGAAACACCAAATACTTCAAAGCCCTGGTCTTTTAACTGATTGTACAATTTTACCACCGATGGATTGGATGCCCTGCAGGGACCGCACCAGCTGGCCCAAAAATCAATCAGCACTACTTTACCCTTAAAGGAAGAAAGCTTAACCATACTGTCATTTGCATTGGGCAAAGAAATTTCCGGTGCCATTGAGCCTGCTTTCAATTGTGCATTACCCATTAAAGAGGCTAAACAAATAATTCCTGCTGCGAGTATTTTTTTCATTTAAGTTTATTTTATTCGATAGTACAATTCTTATGCCCTTTGCCGCTGAAAAGTTAAAACTATTTATTTTATTTTCAATCTTAATCCTGCATAAAACATGCGGCCGCTTACCGGTCCCCAAACCATTGATGCATCAAAGTATTGACCAAAGGGTTGTGCTGCACTTACAATTACATTTTGCTGATAATAATTCAGCAGGTTTTCGGAGCCAATATATACCTCTACGGGGGTTTTGTTACCCAGTGATTTGGTGATTTGTGCATTCATTAAAACAAAATCGGGCGAATAGTTATCGAGTTGATAAGGAAGGGCATTGGCTGATGTATTGGGCAATCTTTTTTTGCCATTATATGTAAAGGTATAATCAAACTTAAAGCCTTTCACTGCATAATCCAGATTTAGAAAAGCACGGTTCTTTGCTATTAAAGGCCTGTAGAGCAACTTACCGCTATAAGTTGTTTGCACATCAAAATAGCGGTAAGCCATTCGCACATTAAACTTACTAAACGGCTCCACATTTATTTCTGCCTGAAAACTATTGGAGAAAGACTTACCCTGTAAATTATAGAACTTCACTTCTCTTGCGTTTTCCATATCCACCACTACCTGATTGCTGAAATCGTTTCTAAAATAATCTATACTTAACAAACCATCATTGCCAAACAACTTAAATTTTTGATCGATACTGATGCCTTTGTTCCAGGCTATTTCGGCATTTAAGCCGTAAGCTTTGCCTGCAGCAGCGCCAATGATATTTACTTGTCTGGCACTTACCAATACACTGGTATTTTCTGCAAAAATATTTGCGGTGCGTTGCCCGCGGCCGGCACTCAGTCTGATAACAGTTCCGGTAACCGGTTCGTAACGCAAATTCAATCGCGGCGTAATAAAATACCCAAACAAACTGTTATGATCGGCACGTAAGCCTGCCACTGCGCTGAATTTATCATTGGGAGTAAAAGTATATTCACCAAACACACCCGGTACTATTTCTGTTCTTTTATAATTCAGGGTTTTAAAATCTTCATTGTATGTATCATACAAAAAACTGATTCCGGTTCTGAATTTATGTGCCGTTGTTTTTATGATGGACTGATAAATAAGATTACTGTAAAAAGTTTGCTGCTTGGCATTGTATCTGGTAAATCCAAAATAAGCATCTTGTTTGTGATCGATACCGGTGATCTGCAAACCAATGCTCTTGTATTTTTTTTCGGGGAATACATAACCAATTTTTGCAAATGCCTCGTATCGTTCCGTGTTAATACCTAAGCCATAATGATTGGCGGTGTATTTATCTTTTGCAGGATCAAATGCCACTTCTCCCCCGGTTCTTTTATCATTCAGCACTTTAAATCCAAACTGCGCCATCATCCCTTTACTGTTATCGTACTTATAGCGGTTTACCAGGCTTAGCGTACTGCCCGTTGGCAGATCGCGGAAACCATCTTTATTAAAATCAAGCGATTTATTATTTAAAAAATCTTCGTGCAGTAATAATCCGGCCGACCATTTGTTGCTGAGTTTTTTTGACAGGTTCAAATTCAAATCTGTTTTACCATAATCATTCACATAAATATTTGCCAATAACTTTTCGCTATTCTCCGGTTTTTTTAGTTCCACATTAATTTGTCCGGCAATACTTTCGTAGCCATTGGCCACAGAGCCCACACCTTTTGTTAATTGAATAGATTCTATCCAGGGCCCTGCAATGGAATTTAATCCTAATGGGGTGGCAATACCTCTTGGTCCGGGTAAATTTTCTACGGTGAGTTGTGTATAGTTACCGCTAAGGCCCAGCAACTGAATTTGTTTTGATCCTGTTACCGCATCATTATACGATACATCCACCGAAGGATTGGTTTCAAAACTTTCGCTGAGGTTACAACAGGCGGCTTTCAGTAATTCGTTGCCCGTCATGGTTTGTGTGCGAATAGGACTAAATGTATTGAGATAGGTACTGCGTATTTTAGACGTAACCGTAATTTCTTTCAATTGCTTTTTAGATGCCAATACAATTTTCAGTTCATTGATATCTGTTACAGAAATAGTATCTGCTTTATAGCCGGCATAACTCACTACCAAGCGACTGTTGATGCCATTATGTGCAATGGTAAATAATCCGTTATTATCTGTTACCATGCCCTGCTGTGTACCCAGCCATAATACGGTGGCATTGGCCAATGGTTTAAAATTCCCTTTATTGTCTTCTTCCAGCACTACCCCTTTTACGGTATGTGTAATATGTGGTGTGTTTATGGTAGCTGCAGGAGTAGCCGCCGAATCTGTTACTGTTGCTGCTATTACAACAGCAGCAGCAAGTGTATCTTTTTTCTCTTCTTCCAAAAGAGCATCTATCTCTCTGTAATGACAGCAGGCCGGCAGGGCATCATATACTGCTTTTTTAGATTTTTTATTTTCGGTATCGTGGCCCACCGCCACAATTTTATTTTCAATTTTATCTAAGGTAATTTTAGAAGGATCAAAAACAACTGACAACATTTTACTGTCCACATCCCAAACCGCTTTTTTTACCCCACGGCCTTTTAGAATATTTTCAATACGGTCTTTACACTGTTCGCAGGCGCCAAACACTTTAAAACTAAGCGCAGTATCTGCATGAACAATATTTTTATTCTGCGCTTTTACTGCAGGTACTGTAAACAGCAAACCAAACAGTAAAGCATATACTATTGTTTTCATCTAAATCAGTATTGTATTAACAAGCTCATTCCTGCAATTACAGTATGAGATTTCAATCTCCGCAGTACAGTGGTTTATTTACAACAATCTTTTTTACGGATGAAAATGGCTTTCAATATCCGTAAAATAAAATTCCAGATTGTTATGAT
Organism: Ferruginibacter sp.; assembly: GCA_037140275.1. Lineage (GTDB taxonomy): Bacteria > Bacteroidota > Bacteroidia > Chitinophagales > Chitinophagaceae > Ferruginibacter. The sequence goes on from JBAXET010000187.1 coordinate 4,738, forward strand.
TATTTTTTTTACCACTGTAATTATTTGTAAAAGTTTAACGCAACACACAGCGTAATTACGGATATTAATACCCGTAATTACTGTGGCTGACTATCTAATTTTTTACTCGGAGTCTTTTGAACCTTTTTCTTTTGATTCTTTTTCTTTTAATGCCATACCGCATTTAGAACATTTACCCGGCTTATCGCTGGTAACATCGCCATGCATAGGACAGGTATACATTTCGCCCATTTTCATATGTTCTTTTTTAGATTGGGTGAGGTCCATACCGCATTTAGAACATTTGCCTGCTTTATCGCTTACCACATCTTTATGCATCGGGCAACTGTACATTGCACCCATTTTCATATGCTCTTTTTTAGACTGTGTTAGATCCATACCGCATTTAGAACATTTGCCGGGTTTATCGCTTACCACATCTTTATGCATCGGGCAACTGTACATTGCACCCATTTTCATATGCTCTTTTTTAGACTGTGTTAGATCCATACCGCATTTAGAACATTTGCCGGGTTTATCGCTTACCACATCTTTATGCATCGGGCAACTGTACATTGCCGCCATTTTCATGTGTTCTTTTTTAGACTGTGTTAGATCCATACCACATTCGCTGCATTTGCCGGGTTTGTCGCTGGTAACATTGGGATGCATGGGGCAACTGTACATGGCACCCATTTTCATTTGTTCTTTTTTAGATTGGGTGAGGTCCATACCGCATTTAGAACATTTGCCTGCTTTATCGCTTACCACATCTTTATGCATCGGGCAACTGTACATTGCACCCATTTTC
>JBAXET010000188.1:0-5521 GCA_037140275.1 Ferruginibacter sp.
TTTATTTTAAAGTTTACAAATACGCACAACCAGATCTAAAACTGCTGAAGTAAAACAGCATAATTAAATGTTGAGTCTCTATTACAGATAGGGTATTATTTTAAACCCTGGCTTTCTTAATACCAAAACAATAAAACTGCTATTCCGTACTGCAAATTATTGCTTTCTTTTGCCTACTATTTAATCAATTGAAAACTGGTATTACCTGCTTGGTTTAGCTGCACATAGTCAAAAATTTCGTGGCTGACTTTTTGGTCCACTATTTGAAAAATTTTCTTACTATCTTCGACCGTAAAAGGGTGGTCACATTGACCGGAATTTCCACAATAGGTCGTCGGTTCGATTCCGATACGCTCCACAAATCCAAAATCCTGCATAATGCGGGATTTTTTATGCCCTATTTATTCAAATTGTAAACATCCATGAAGGCAGGTAGATTACATCCTTATCCTTACATGGCTATAGTAAAGCATTAAAAAACTGCCTACTGGCAGGCATTCCAGTTTGAGCTTTTATAAAGCGCAAAATACTCAGGATTTACTAAATTCGTCGGTAACTTTACATGTTTACCCAGATTTCCGCACCTGCCTGGCAGTCCCAATGGACTTTTCCCTGCAGCTGCTCCAAGTATGTGCACATCAGAACTGCAATGGATGTAGATTTTAAGGTGACAAATTATTTGACATATTCATAATGTCTAACAATACCAGTACCGCTGAAATAAATTTGTAAAAGCAGCCTTGTAAATAAAATGCAAATGAACATACGTGTTATTAATAATTATGCCAGGCTCAAACCATCTTTATTTTATTTACCCATATTGCTGCTGATTGCAATGGTTTTATGGCTGTATAGCCGGGATGCTTTATCTGTTGATAAATATATACAGGTACAAAAGGATGCTTTCTTTTTTATTAATTTTCACCTGGGCCAGTTTCCAAAAACCCTCTATAATCTTACCCAAATAGGAGATGCTTCCGTTTTCCTGGCATTTTTAAGCATTTTCATTCTCTATGCCCCCAAAATGTGGGAGGCTTTACTATCGGCCTCGCTGCTGTCGCTTATATTTTCCAATGTATTAAAAAATATATTTGGCGTGGCAAGACCGGCTGTGGTGTTTGATAACAATAGTTTTATTATCATAGGGAACAAAGCCGTTGGGCAGGCCAGTTTGCCGTCAGGGCACTCCATTACCGTGTTCACAACACTTACCGTTTTGATGTTTGCATTTATGCCCGAAAAGCTGCAATACAAAATTTTATGGGTTTCTTTCATCATCATTACCGGACTAATGATTGCGTTTACAAGAGTAGGTGTAGGCGCACATTACCCGCTTGATGTTATTACCGGCAGTATTATTGGGTATATTTCGGGACTTATAGGTATTTTTATCAGCCGGGAATTCAAGATCTGGGCCTCGATTAACAATCCAAAATATTATCCGGTTCTTATGGTATTGATGCTGGTTTGCTGTATTTCGTTGATCAACGGAATAATCAATGAAAATCTGGTAATATATTACCTGGCAATAGCCAGTCTATTTTTTGCATTTTATAAAATCATCTATGTATTCGTTAAAAAATAATATAAAAATAATCCCTTTTGTTTTATTGATAAGCGTGCTTAATTTTTTACTCTTTCATTACCCCTTTTACCAATTTGTCTTTAACAACCTTGATTATAAAAGCCTGAACGGCATTAACATTGTTATCACCTTAATGATCCTGATGGTGGTTGCCAATGCTTTTGCTTTCTTCCTGGTTTTCTTCCTTTCACGCTTTGTGGGAAAATTTCTATCAGTTGTATTCTTTATTGTTAATGCCATTGCTCTTTACTTTGTAAATACCTACCATATTATCATAGACGAAGCCATGGTGGGGAATGTGCTCAATACAGACCATGCAGAGGCCACCAGTTTTTTTTCGTTTAAATTAATACTATACGTAATCCTGCTGGGTGTAATTCCCAGCATCTATATCATTAAGGCTAAAATCATCAATGTAACAGTAAAGCGGTTTTTTATTGTCACTTCCCTTACCCTGTTTTTTATTGTAGCCATCGCATTTGTCAATGCCCGCAATTGGCTGTGGATTGATAAGAATTCAAAAACATTGGGCGGACTTGCAATGCCATGGTGCTACACCGTAAATATTTCTCTTTATTATACGCATAAGTACCAGGAGAATAAAAAAGAAATTTTATTGCCCAATGCTACCATAAAAGATAGCCAGAAAGCGGTGGTGGTCCTGGTGATAGGAGAATCAGCAAGGCGCCAAAACTTCTCTTTATATGGATACGGAAGAAATACCAATCCTTTTCTTTCCAATACCCCCGGCGTATTTCATTTCAATGCCAGCTCCTGTGCCACCTACACTTCAGCAGGTGTAAAATGTATTTTAGAGCATGCCCATACTGATGACCTGTATGAAATTTTACCCAATTATTTGGAAAGAAATGGCGTAGCGGTTATCTGGCGGACTACCAACTGGGGAGAACCGCCCATCCATATAAAAAATTACCAGCGTGATGAAGCGCTGAAAAAAAATTGTAAAGGCGTGGGGTGTAATTACGATGAATTGCTGCTGACAGATCTGAAAGAGCAGATAGCAACGAGTACAAAAAATAAAATATTGATTGTATTGCACAGCAGTACAAGTCATGGACCTACCTACAGTAAGAAATACCCACCCCAATTTGAAATTTTTAAGCCCGTTTGCAACACCGTAGAATTAGGGAATTGCTCTCAAACAGAACTGATCAATGCCTACGACAATACGATTGTTTATACCGATTATATCTTGCATAATTTGATTGAAGACCTGCAACAATTAAAAGCATATAAAAGTGCCATGATTTTTGTTTCAGACCATGGTGAATCTTTGGGCGAAAAGAATCTATACATGCATGGTTTGCCACTAAGTCTTGCACCCAAAGAGCAATATGAGATCCCGTTTATAGTGTGGATGTCTGAAAACAGTTCAAGACAATTGAAACCCAATAATGAGTTGTCTCAGGGCCATGTATTTCACAGTGTTTTAAATTTTCTCGGCATACAAAGCCCGGTTTATAATGAGGACTTAAATATTTTTAAATAATGGATGCTTCGCCTTGGTTCGTGTCTCCACGAACGATTTTTTAATATTGCCTGGTTTGAGATTTTAAACTTTGTGTTCAAGTCAATCAAGGTTCGTGAAGACACGAACCAAGGTGGAAAATCATCCTCATTATTTTTAAATTAATGCTTTATAGTCCAGGGCCATAACTTCTCCCCTCTTATTCAACTCTTGAGGTTACAGTCATTTATTAAAAATGGATTCTAAATCTATTGCAGACTTTGTGTATTCCCAATCTGCAATATTATCTGTACCTTCAATATGCCTACTACATTTTAAATATTCCTAAGTAATTTTTTACAGATCGTTTTACAATTTAAATTCAAATAAAATGAAAATTTTATTTCCAAAAAATTTATACAGTTTAAAAGCATGCCTGTTTTTAATTTGCTTTCAACTATTCCATAATAATATGAAGGCACAAAGTCTGGCCATTAATACAACAGGGGCAGGAGCACATGCATCTGCCATTTTAGATGTAAGCAGTTTAAACAAAGGCTTGCTGATACCCAGAATCAGCTTAACAAATATCAACGATGTTGCCACTATTACAGGCCCGGCCACCAGCCTGTTGGTGTATAATACCAATGCTACCATAATTGGTGGTAGTGGTTTAGGTTATTATTATTTTGACGGCACCAATTGGATAAAAATGACCGATGCTGCAATGCCCAATACACCATGGGGTATTTTAGGTAATACAGGCACCCTTGATGGTACACATTTTATTGGAACAACCGATAATGTAGCATTTAATTTTAGAGTAAATAATCAAAAAGCAGGAAGAATAGATCAATCGGGTCCAACTTTTTTCGGTTACCAGGCTGGCAATGTTAATGCCGGCATATCTAATACAGGCATTGGTTTTCAGTCACTCTTTTCAAATAATAGTGGTAATTATAATACAGCAATTGGTTCAGGCACACTTAACCTGAATCAAACAGCGAGCTTCAATACAGCAGTAGGATATGCTGCCCTTACTTCAAATAACACCGGTTATGAAAACACGGCCAATGGAGCGCAGGCTTTATACACGAATTCTGCGGGTTTTAAAAATACAGCCATCGGCGTAAATGCTTTATATACTAACAGCATTGGAAACTACAATACGGCTAATGGCCATTCTGCACTATTTACAAACAATTCCGGGAGCGAAAATACAGCCATTGGTGTTCAGGCACTTTATTTCAACACAACAGGAAATAACAATACTGCTACTGGTGTAAATGCACTTTATAAAAATACTAATGGGTATGCTAATACAGCCCATGGGCATGCTGCGCTTTTTTCCAATATAACAGGGTATGAAAATACTGCCATTGGAGATAGTGCACTTTATTTCAATACAATCGGATTTGGAAATACGGCAACCGGGTATCATGCCCTTTATTCCAACAGCGGCAATACATACGGAAACACGGCAAATGGACAATTTTCTCTATCTTCAAATACCACAGGAAATTTGAACACTGCCAGTGGTAGAGCCTCACTTTTTTCCAACATCGATGGAAATGGCAATTCAGCATTAGGCTATTTTGCACTAAGATGGAATATTAATGGAAACAATAACACAGCTATAGGTGAATATGCAATGGACAATAATGCTAATGGTAATAATAATACTGCAATTGGGGGAAATGCCCTTGCCAATAATTTAGATGGATATTCTAACACTGCTATTGGAAATGATGCACTTTCATTGAATCTTCACGGATTTCAAAATACTGCAAATGGTGTGTTTGCATTAGTTCAGAATTTTAATGGCAATTACAATACAGCAGTAGGATATAACACCGGACCTAATGCAAATAATTATTCAAACACCACTTGTTTAGGAATAGATGCCACTGCAACTGCAAGCAATATGGTTCGCATTGGTAACGCCTTCGTTACCTCCATTAATGGTAATGTAAATTTTACTGTTGTAAGCGATGGAAGAGTTAAAGAAAATATTCAAGAAAATGTGCCCGGCTTAAGTTTCATAAAACTTTTGCGACCGGTAACTTACCGCCTCAACCGCGATAAGATAAATGAGATGAGTGGCCTTAATGACCGCAGAAAACAAATTACAGATAGTGCTAAAGGAAAAACGGATATACCCAAATTTCTTGCAGGAGATAAATATTCGGATGTAACCACCGGCTTTATTGCACAAGAGGTTGAAGCATCTGCAAAAAAACTTGGTTATGATTTTAGTGGAATAGATAAACCCAAAAACGATAAAGATTTTTATGGTTTACGTTATGCCGAGTTTGTGGTACCGCTGGTAAAAGGAATGCAGGAGCAGCAAGCGATTATCGAAAACCAGAATAAACGAATTGAACGATTGGAAATAATGGTAAAAGAATTAAGTGTGAAAAATAAATAATCTTATTAATGGCAAGGCTTCTAAATCTTTTTGCCTTGGT
>JBAXET010000189.1:0-5518 GCA_037140275.1 Ferruginibacter sp.
ATAAAAAATAAATGCTCCCGCAGATCTCGCAGAGTCCGCTGATGAAACGCATAAACCAATCCGTGTTAATTCGTGTAATCTGTGGCTAACATTTTCTGCGATATCCGCGCTATCTGCGGGAGATAAAACAACTCCGTTCGCGGTTGGTGAGCCCCCAACCAGGTAGGAACAGTTTTTATTACTTGCATTTTAAGTAGTAGTATTTCTACTTAGGATTGATAAGTACAACTATGTATGGAGGAATATTGCTGATATACCTTTACTGTGTTATCAGCAATGATACAAATCCAAAATCCCAATATCCTAAGAGGCCCGTTTCGAATCTATCCCTATGAAAATGTTATCCATCCAATGAAAAACCCCGAAGCCGGGGTTTTTTTATTTACCGCCTACTGATAAAAATAATTCTCCCGCAGATAGCGCAGAATGCGCTGATAAAATAATCCGTGTTAATTCGTGTAATCCGTGGCTAACATTTTCTGCGATTTCTGCGCTATCTGCGGGAGATCAAAAAATCTGCTGTAGCTATTTCTCTATTGTATTTTAGTTCCCTTTATTAGTATATCCCTAGCAGTAGCAGGTAAAATAAGATTGCCTTTTAATTCTATATCCCCGTTCTTTTTTAAAATAAGGCTAGCGGTGCCGCATTTGAATACAATCTGTTCATTGGCTGTTACGATAAAATCTCTGCCTGTACTAATCTGGTATCCGGCGCCAACAGCAACACTAAAATTATTACCAACAGAGGCCGTCAGGTTCTGACCAATGGATTCTGATTTATTGGCACCGATGGTGATGGTGCTTGATGCGCCAACCATTTCTGTTTGGTTGGTACCAATGGTGGAAGAACTTGCTCCGCCAATTGAAAGATTAAATTGAGCACCCACCGCATCTGCACGTGATGCGCCATTAGTAATATTGAGTGCTCCGTTGGCATTGGGTTTGATGACTGATTTTAATAAATTAAGGTCGGCCTTAAGTGCGGCGATCTGTTGTTTAAGATCTTCGATTTGCTTTTGATTTTCTTGCTGTGGTTGTGCCTGAACGCCGGCAGATACACAAAGCAGTAACATAATTGAAAACAGGGTAATTGTTAAACGAATAGGCATGGGGAATGGTTATTGGTGAATGAATGCATTACGGTAACTAAATTACAAATTATTGATGTGCGGGGGGAAAGAATCTCCCGCAGAGCTCGCAGAGTGCGCTGAGGAAATACAGGTTTCACAAAGTATCACAAAGGTCTTAGCAAAGAGAACAAGGAGGAAAAAAGAGTGTAGTGTATTTCTCTTTGTACTCCTTTTCTTTTTCCACTCTTAACTATTTTTTTTCCACCGATTCCACCGATTCACACGGATGAAAACAATCTGTGTTAATTCGTGTAATCCGTGGCTAACTTCTTTTCTGCGAAATCCGCGCTATCTGCGGGAGATTAATAATTACATTTCCGGTCGGTGATACAAGAGGAAGCGATTTTAAATTATTGAATAATAAATTTACTTACCACACCATTTACTTCCAGAAAGTATAATCCGGAAGGGCTGCCACCCAGGTGAATAAACTGATTGCCCGCTGTGCATATTTGTATTTTAATAACCTGTCCGGTTTGGTTAAGAATCCTAATAGCTGCATTTTCGTTTACCTGTATATGTAAGTTTCCCTGTGCCGCAATATTTTCAAGTAATACCACGGGCATTGTTTTTCCGTTGTTAATTAAAGAAACCACTTTGCTGTAGGTACTTCTGCCGTCAATATTTTTTTGCTGCAGGCGGAAATATGAAATACCCCTTGCTAATCCTAAATAGCTATAGGAATAGGTGTTTGTTGTGTTACTGTTTCCGGTAGCATTAACTTCTCCGGCAGTAAGCCAATCTATTCCGTTGCTGCTGTGCTGAACAACAAAGCGATCCATATTTTGTTCCTGAGCGGTTACCCAGTTGAGTAAAGCAGTCTGTGAGGTCTGTATGGCAGTAAAGCTGATTAAATTAAGGGGTAATGTTGAAACCAAAATAAAATCTCCGGTACTGGAAGTTGAACCACACGAAAGAGTTACGGCAACCTTACCTGTAGTAGCATGTACCAAAGGAAGGGTGACAACAATTTCAGTAGTATTGTTTACTGTAAAAACAGGGATAGTTATACCATTAATAGTAACTCCGGTTGCGCCTGTAAAATTTGTTCCGGTGATTGTAACATTATTGCCCGGTGATGCTGATGTTGGAAAAAATGAAGCAATATTTAATGAGTTAGTTCCGGGCGTAATAGCATATTCAAGTGCCCCCATTGAAGGAACAGCAGTACTTCGCACCGCACTTGAATAGTCTGTAGTGATACCAGTTCCGGGCATTGCTTTTAAAGCTGCATTAGCGGGTAAATAATCTGCAGCATTGCTGCCACCCGCAGCAGATAATAAGGGATTGTCGGCATAACTGCTGCAATCAGCAGTTGTAGCCGCTTTCCAATCAGCAATAACCGTTTTGTCAACTCCGTTAAAGGAACCCAATACTGCATCAGTTCCTGCAGCATAATACGTGTTATAATCTATAATAGCAGGTGCGCTTAATATAGAAATGGCATAGTTTTTTCCCGTTGCGCCATTATTAGACCGGACATTCATAAAAATATTATTTCTATAGTCTCTGGTATTGCTGCCATTACTGAAAATAGCATAAGAAGGATTTGCACCTGATATGGGTATCCCGGCAATATAAACGGTATTGTGATACAGGTTGTTGGTACCACCCAAATCTGATATACCATAAAATGTTGCCGGTGTAGCTGTGCCTGAACTAATAATATTATTAGTAATGGTTGCGCCTCCCGAACCGACATAAATACCATACACTGAAACCACAGTAGCCGTATTATTGGTGGGCAAAAGATTACTGATAAAATTTTTGGATATAGTAGTGGTGCTGGCTCCTCCGCTGTAATTTATGGCTGCAATCATACTGCCCGCAGCAGCGGTGTTATTGGCTAAATTGGCAATGGTATTGCCGCTGATTATTCCGGAACCACCGCCTGTACTGTAAATACCATATACAAGCTGTGTATTACCGGTGTTATTACCTGCATCATAAATACTGTTTACCGTAGCAGTACTTCCAATGGTATTATTGCGGATAGTAAAATTGCCGCTAACGCTTGAATTAATTGCAAAAATGTGAGAGCCAACAGCATTATTGGTTAAAGCTCCGATAATATTATTTTCCACAGTAACAGTCCCGCTTCCTGTCATGATAATACCTGATAAAACAGCCACATTTGATCCGGTTATTGAACCGTTACCACTGCCGCTGCCAATAATATTACCTGAAATTGTACCTACATTAACAGAACCTGCGCCAATATTGATGCCGGTAAAATCTCTTGTATTGCTGTTATTGCTGTAATTAAAATTTTGAATGGTATTACCCTGTATACTGGATGCAGTTATAGTGCCTACATTCATATTAATACAGGTAAAGCCATCACGCCCGCCACCACCTTTTGTCCATGCGGCACCTCCGCAAATAGGAGCTCTGCCTCCTATATAATTACCTGATAGTATAAAATTGTTACCAGAAGTATTATTAATATTAATTACACTAAATGAGGTATTGGAGGGATTCCATGCAGTGGTTTCGTAAAAACTGTTGTTTAAAATACTGAAGTCTGTGTTATCATTCAGCAACTGGATTCCGCAATTTCCAGTACTTCCATGCACAAAATCATAAATATTGTTATTGGAAATTATATTACCACTATTTTCTTTTCCTGCTGTTCCTGCTGCAAAAATTGCATTCAGCGGGCGGCCCCCGCCATTGGTAATATAGTTATTTGAAATGCTGTTATTATCATTGCCAGTACCGGCGCCTGCAGTACTAAAAAAAAATATACCTGATGATGCAATAGTGGATGAGCCCTTTACATAACAATACTCAACAAGATTGGATATTGCATCATTGATAAACCGAATAGTTGAAGTTGCTGCCGTATTACCAGTGCTGGTATTAACAATAGTAAGGCTTGCAGTAGTTCCACTTGCATTCACCCTGCCGTCGATAGTAACATGATCTGCACCATTCAAATCAATTAACGGAGCCGTTAATGAACCGGTAATCGTTAGTGCAGCAGTAGTTGGATAAATAAGTATGTCTGTGTAATTAGCACTACCAGACCCACTTTCATTTAAAACAGCAGTTACTGTTTCTGTAGTACCTGCCACTACCTGTAAGCTAATACTACCAGTAAGGGTACCTGAATTAATTGCATCAAATGCACCTTTTAAAGTGGTATAGGTAGCACCGCTGCTACCAACGGTTTCAATAGTTTGAGCAGTAGCCGTAAGTGCGGTTAAAAAAAATACAATAAAGTGGATAAAGAAAGCAATGAAAATTGTTTTCATAGTAATTAGTTAAAAGGTGGATAGAGTCAGTTAGCACGGATATTTTAAAAATATATCTTGGTAAGTAATGCTAACGGCATATTCTCCTATTTGTGGCAAAGAATGAGGCATTTAAAATATTTTTAAGTATTTACACTTAATGAATAGCACCAAAACTACCTGCCTGTAGTATTTTCGCCGCTGTAGGTACTCCGCACTCAGCACGCCCCCTGGTCTCCTGACCAACGGGCAGCATACACCCCACCGCTGCAATTAAGGTATAGTTTGAGACAAGTTGAGTAGACCCCCTCCGGCCAAATCAAACTGACCCCCTGAATTAGAGCTAAAAGAACGATTGTTTTTTTTGCCACGGACTTGCCTACCGGCAGGCGGGTTACACAGATAAAAATCAATTCTCCCGCAGATTTCGCAGAATGCGCTGATGAAATAATCCGTGTTAATTCGTGGCTAACAATTTTTTACGAGATCCGCGAGTTCTGCGGGAGACAAAAAAATCAGTGTTTCAGTGCCTCAGTGGCTTATTTAATTTCTGCGAGATCCGCGCTATCTGCGGGAAATAATCCAAGCTCCGCCGGAGCATTTATAGTAGCTAAATTTCTACACACTTTTCTACAACCCACTATAATCTACGGCCAGTGAGCTTATTATCTTTACACTGTTATTAGCAATGATAACGTCCAAAATCCCTAATATCCTATAGAGGCCCGTTTCGAATCTATACCTATGAAATCATTTCGACCTATGAAAACCCTGCAACCCAGGGTTTTTCTTTTTTAGGTACCTCCCGCAGAAAAGATCCAAATTCCATAGAAGAAAAAAATACTCCCGCAGATCTCGCTAAGTGCGCAGATTAAAAAATTCAGTGTCTCATTGCTTCAGTGGCTAATCTATCCTCTGCGAAATCCGCGCTATCTGCGGGAGATAAAAAATAAAGACTCCCGCAGACCTCGCAGAGTGCGCTGATGAAACGCTTAAACCAATCCGTGTTAATTCGTGTAATCCGTGGCAAACTTCTTTTCTGCGAAATCCGCGCTATCTGCGGGAGATAAAAAATAAAGACTCCCGCAGACTTCGCAGAGTGCGCTGATGAAACGCATAAACCAATCCGTGTTAATTCGTGTAATCCGTGGC
>JBAXET010000190.1:0-5506 GCA_037140275.1 Ferruginibacter sp.
AGATATTAGCGCTCCATGCCTGGTGTGCCGCAGCAGCAATACCAATTACCAGTACCGCCCACCACATATCTATTTTACCCAGCACCAGTGCAAAGAAAATAGGCAATACACAAAATGCATAAATGAGCATGGAAGTTTTGCGGGCCTTAAATACGGGCCAACCTTTTTTAATTAAATATAAAGGCAACCAGCCACCAAAAACGCTACCAATTGTAGAAATGATATATACAGTTGCTACCGGCCAGCTTGCTGCCTGCAGTTTAATTTTATAAACACTTTCAAAGAAATCGGGCAACCAGAAAATATAGAACCACCAGATTGGGTCGGTTAAAAATTTACCCACTACAAAAGCCCAGGTTTGTTTATAACCCAGCAGTTTTAACCATGATACTTTTACGCCATCATCAACAGCTGATACAGCTTCATCTTTATCGCTTTCAATATAGGCTAATTCTGCAGCGCCTAATCTTTTTTGCTTTGAAGGTTTCTCATAAAAAATTACCCAAAGTATGATCCATACAAACCCTAATAAACCTGTAACAATAAATGCGGTTTGCCAACTGTAATTGATCAGTATCCATGGCACGGCTATAGGTGTAACAATGGCACCAATATTAGCACCGGAATTAAATATCCCTGTAGCCAATGCCCTTTCTTTTTTTGGAAACCATTCGGCAACTGATTTAATAGCTGCAGGAAAGTTGCCTGACTCTGTAAGACCAAGTGCTCCTCTTACTATCTGAAAACCTAATACGGAATTAACAAAAGCAGTTAACACCCCTACCAAACTCCACAATAATGTATATACTCCATAACCGATCTTTGTTCCCAACTTATCAATAATTCTACCGGCGCCCAGCATCCCTATAGCATAAAATATCTTAAAAGTAATTTCAACATTTGCATAATCGCCATCTGTCCAGCCCTTATTTTCTGTAAAATAGGATTTCATAAAACTAATCACATTCCGGTCGATATAGTTAATGGTAGTAGCAAAAAATATAAGCCCGCAGATCGTCCACCGGTATTTTCCAATTTTTTCGTTAAGCATAATCGTTATTTAAAAATAAAGCCGCCAGTGTATGGCGGCTATGAAGGTATATTATTTCCTGGCTTCTTTAATCAAATCAAAACATTGTTTAATTTTTGTTTCCAGTGTGGCATAGTCTTTTTCTTCCATAATTTTTTTGGTAATGAGCTTACTGCCCATACCTACTGCACAAACCCCTGCGGTAAACCATGCCGACAAATTGCCCAGATCCAGATCAACACCACCTGTAGGCATAAATTTTAAATTGCGGAATACTTCTTTAATACCTGCCATAAATTCTGGTCCCAGTAAATTTCCAGGGAACAACTTGATCAGCTGAATGCCATTATTTTCTGCAGTAATAATCTCACTGGGCGTCATACAGCCCGGAGCATAAAACAGCCCATTAGCTTTTGCTATATCTGCAACACCCTGCTCATAACCCGGACCAATTAAAAAATCAGCCCCTGCATCTATAAAAGCCTGCGCATCTTTTATATTTTTAATAGTACCCACCCCCAATGCCATACCAGGTAATTCTGCATCACGCACTGCTTTCATTGCTTTAAAATTCTGCAAGGCATCATCTCCGCGATTGGTATATTCCAGCGATTTTACACCGCATTTATACAGGGTCTTCATCAGGTCGATACTTACCTGACTATCTTTATTGAAATACAGGGGTAAGAAGCCCTGCTCAATAATGCCATTTAATATTTCTTCTTTACTAGCCATTTGATATATTTTATTAAAGACTGAAAGTACTTACAAATATATAATGAAAGCGGAATTGGCGGAACAATATTTACGGGAACGTTTCCGTAAATTTTATACCTAATTCAACTCTTATTACTTGCTTGTTACCCAATTTATAATCATCTTTGAACCCTGCTTTAAATAATTTTATTTCAAAAACGATCTTAATAAATTTAACGATGCCAAAAAAAGTTGTTACCCTTGGAGAAATCATGTTGCGTTTATCTACGCCCGATTACAAACGTTTTGTACAAGCCGATACTTTTGATGTTACCTATGGTGGCGGAGAAGCTAATGTGGCTGCAGCCATTTGTAATTATGGTGAAAACGGCACTTTTGTAACCAAGGTACCTAACAATCCCATTGGCCAGTCAGCCATCAACCACCTGCGCCGTTATGGTGTGGATACACAATATATTGCCCGAGGCGGCGACCGTTTGGGTATTTACTTTTTAGAAACTGGCGCTTCAATGAGAGCATCTCAAGTGGTATATGACCGTGCAGGTGCATCTATTGCTGATGTAGATAGCAGTGAATTTGATTTTGATAAAATTTTAGAAGGTGCCGACTGGTTTCATACCACCGGTATTACTCCTGCTTTAAGCGATAAAGCTGCCGCATTAACCATGGCTGCTTTAAAAGCAGCTAAAGCAAAAGGCATTACCACCAGTATTGACCTTAACTACCGCAAAAAATTATGGAGTAAAGAAAAAGCACAAAAAGTAATGTCTGAATTGTGCCAGTATGTGGATGTATGTATCGGTAACGAAGAAGATGCAGAAACCTGCCTGGGCTTTAAAGCGGCACATAGTGATGTTACCAAAGGAGAATTGAATCTGGACGGATATAAAGATGTATTCCATCAGATGAAAGCCAAATTTGGTTTTAAATTCATCGCTTCTTCTTTAAGAGAAAGCTACAGTGCAAGTGATAACGGATGGAGTGCATTGGTATACGATGGCACAGATTTTTACCACACAAAAAAATACAATGTTCGTATTATTGACCGTGTAGGCAGTGGCGATAGTTTTGCCAGCGGCCTGATTTACGGTTTGGTAACCGGCATGACCACTGATGATGCTGCAGAATTTGGTGTGGCTGCTTCGGCTTTAAAACACACTATTCCCGGTGATTTAAACCACGCTACATTAAGCGATGTTAAAGAACTGATGAAGGGTGATGGTAGTGGAAGGGTGCAACGTTAAATGCAGTAGTAAGTAATAAGTCATAAGTTGTAAGTATATACTTTCAATCAATGGCTCATCACTTACCACTTATTACTTACAACTTATAACTATTTTACATGATCATAGACACATTAGCCAACGCTTCAAAATACACCAGTATTCATCCATTGTTTGCAAAAGCATTTGAATACATTGCTGCAACCGATCTGGATAATATAGAAATCGGCAAATACAATATTTCTGAAGGATTAAAAGCCATCTTCGCTGATAAAAAAGGAATGACAGCGGCTGAATCCATTGCGAAATTTGAATGTCATAATAAAAATATCGACATCCAGTTCTGTATTCGTGGTAAAGAAACTATCGGATGGAAACCCCGCGGCAATTGTGCTGAGCCAAAAGGCGAATACAATCCTGAAAAAGATGTAAGTTTTTATAATGATGCACCGGATATGTATTTTCAGCTCACCAACGGACAGTTTGCCATCTTCTTCCCCGAAGATGTACATGCGCCCATGATTGCTGCAGATGACAATGCCATTCGAAAACTGGTTATAAAAGTTACTATTTAATTTACAGGCCTTCTTTACGAAGGCCTTTTTTATTGCCGCAGGCGGATTAAAAATTAACAGGTATTTTACAGCAGCAATCCACTTTACTGATATTAGTCATTGGTGTGTTAACAACCAGCGCCGAACTTTATACCCATAAAACTTTTATCAAAAAATGAAAAATAATAATCCCGTCATTATTCGCTGGACAGCAAGAATAATGAGTATTGCATTTGCGGCATTTTTAAGTTTATTTGCCCTCGACATTTTTAATGAAGGCAATAATTTCTGGAATACCGCTATAGGACTTTTCATGCACCTGATTCCCACATTTTTAATATTACTGGTGCTCATCATTTCGTGGCGAAAAGAATGGATTGGAGGAATAGTTTACAGTCTGCTTGGACTGGCTTATATCATTTTTGCCTGGGGCAAATTTCACTGGAGTGCTTATGCCTTAATTGCAGGACCGCTGTTTATTATAGGAGTACTTTTTTTTATCAGTTGGGTACAGCGAAAAAATCAGGGCACAGTATAAGTCTTATTCAAACCAGATAATTTTTTCTTATTGATGCCGTATTAAAATATAGTCTTATCCAAGCATCGGTTTGAATACATCTGTTGTCCTGAAAAAAAATGCCATGAAAAAATACTACATTATAACAGTACTGATTTGTTTAGTGGTTAGCACTTCTGTTGCGCAAAAAAAAACTATTGAATATGGTGTACAGTCCGGAATGAATATTAACTCCGGAAGAGGTACAGCTATTATTAAAGACAAAATAGACAATTTAACAGGCGCAGGGGTTGGGGTTCATATAAAGCTCAACCTCTCTCCTTCTTTTGGTATTAAAGCCATGCTGCATTATGATCAGAATGGCTATGCCTACCGCGATCTGGTATTTGCGGATAATATAGGTACTACAATTGGAAGTTCTGATCTGCTGATCAGATTGAATTATATCAACATCCCGGTATTTGCAGAATACAGTACTCAGGGCAAATTACAAATTACGGGAGGGGTTGGCGCATTTATAGGATTACTGATGAGCAGTAATGCCATAACCAAAGTAAAAGTAGCACCCGGTTATAATAATACTACCAAAATGGAATATATCAAGTCATCTAATTTTGGTGTTACTGCGGGCGCGGGAATGAGATGGCTGTTGAATAAAAAAATCAAACTCTGTTTCGACCTGCGGGATAATTTAGGTTTAAGTAATATTAATAAACCTGTAAACAACGCACCAACTGCTAATATTCAAATCAACAGCCTTTCACTTTTATTTGGAATAAGTGTAAAGATGTAAGGAAAAGCATCAAAGGATAATTTTAATAACGACTGTCCTTTTGCATGACCCTGAGTATCCGTTTTAATATTATTACTGCCTCTTTATTCATGTAAAAATTATGACCAAATTCTCAATCAATAATAATTTTAACACAGTATAATTTCAAGTAGGATAAAAATGGAGTAAATAATTATTCCGGAAAGACAATCCCATCCAGAAAAACATTCACCTTTGATTCGGGCAATTCTTGCTTTGAGTATGCGTACATAAAAACAATAAAATCGCCATTTGTCCACCCTTTAATTTTCCAGTTATTTTTTTCTTCGTCTTTCCAGTAGTCAATAATGCCATGAATTTTTTCACTTCCCCTAAGGCGATGACCCTTCCCGTAACCTGCAGCAGTAGTTATTTTAAAGTTTGTTTTTAAAAAATCAAGATATGCCTCCAGTACTTTTTCTGCTGAATTAATATCAGCAACAGGCTCTTTAAACTTAACACATATTACTCCGTAACTGTTTTGTTCTGCACTACATTCTCCTATGTATACTTTTGAAGAATCAGGACTATAACTCAAATCAAAGTTTCCGGGATTACAATAAAAATAAGCGGAGCATCCGGACACATCTATAGGATATTTTTTAAGCCCCTGAGAATACAAGTTGCTACAACTGTACTGCAACAATATTAGGA
>JBAXET010000191.1:0-5472 GCA_037140275.1 Ferruginibacter sp.
AATGGTCAATGGTCAATGGTCAATGGTCAATGAAATTTAGGGAATGCAAGTTAAACGATATTAACTATTCACCATTCACTACTCACCCTTCCCCCTTAACTAAACATCTCCCTCACTTTATCAAAAAATGATTTGTCATTCTTGTCAGGCTTAGGAACAAAATTCTGGCTCTGTTGTAATTTTTCCAGCATTTGTTTTTCTTCTGCGCTAACATGCTGTGGCGTCCATACATTTACCTGTATCAGTTGATCGCCTTTTTCGTAACTGTTTACATTGGGGAACCCTTTTCCTTTCAGTCTGAAAATTTTTCCGCTCTGTGTTCCGGGTGGAATTTTTATTTTAGCCCTTCCGTCAATCGTTGGAACTTCTACCTGTATGCCAAATACTGCATCAGGGATAGAAATATGTAAATCAAAAGCCACATTCAAACCATCGCGATGTAATTGAGGATGTGCTTCCTCTTCAATTAATACAATCAAATCGCCATTACTGCCACCACGTTCGCCGGCGTTACCTTTACCGCCTACGCTTAATTGCATACCTTCCTGCACACCTGCAGGGATATCAATGGTTACCGTTTCTTCTCCGTAAACACGGCCTTCGCCTTTACACCCGGTACATTTATGTGTAACAGTGCTGCCTTCTCCATTACAGGTAGGGCAGGTGGTTACCGTTTGCATCTGACCTAAAAAAGTATTTTGTACACGGCGCACCTGTCCGCTTCCACCGCAGGTACCACAGGTGCTTACACTATTTTTATCTTTAGCACCATTACCACCGCAGGTATTGCATAACACGTATTTTTTTACCTTAATGGTTTTGGTAGTGCCTTTTGCAATTTCTTCGTAATTCAGTTTAATTTTTACTCTCAGGTTACTTCCTCTTACACCCCTGCTTCTTCCGCCGCTGCTTCTTCTGCCTCCTCCGCCACTTCCACCAAAGAAGCTTCCAAAAGGACTATCATCGCCAAAAATATCTCCAAATTGACTGAAGATATCATCCATATTCATATTGCTGCCGCTGTAACCTCCGCCTCCACGCCCTGCACCGCTGAATGCCTGATGGCCAAAACGGTCGTACTGTGCCCTTTTATCCGCATCACTTAAAATTTCATAGGCTTCAGCCGCTTCTTTAAATTTTTCTTCAGCAGCTTTATCGCCCGGGTTCCGGTCGGGGTGAAACTGCATGGCCACTTTACGGTATGCTTTTTTAATCTCATCCTGCGATGCAGATTTTGAAACACCCAGGATTTCGTAAAAATCTTTTTTTGACATAGTTGTAAGCTACAAGGTTCTGTTTGTAATTGTTTTTTCTGCCTTCAGCTTGTAGCTTTTGGCTGTACACTTTTTATTTTCCTACCACCACTTTAGCAAAGCGTATGATTTTTTCGTTCAGGTAATATCCTTTTTCTACTTCATCCACCACTTTGCCTTTCATGTCATCTGCAGCAGGTATTTCAGTGATGGCTTCATGTTTTTCAACATCAAATTCTGTACTTATGCTTTGCATGGGCTTAAGCCCTCTATTGGTAAGAGTATTTCTTAATTTAGCAAATACAAGATTGATGCCTTCTTTAATAGCCGCCACGTCTTCGCTTTTTTGCATTTGCTTTTCGGCGCGGTCACAGTCATCCAAAACTTCCAGCATAGAAATGATCACATCTTTTCCTGCAGTTTGAATCAGCTCAATCCGCTCTTTGGCGTTACGTCTTTTATAATTGTCAAATTCGGCAAATAAGCGTAGGTATTTGTCTTTCTGCTCTTCCAGTTCTGCCTGCAGTTTTTCTGCAATATTTTCAGCGCCTTCGTTATTTAAATGGGTGTTTCCGGGCAGATCTGCATCAGCATTAATATCAATACCGGCATTTTCACTGTTCATAGTCTCTTTATCTTCCATATCAATTTTTAAATTGGTTGCAAAGGTACAACAGTCAAACAGTTTGCCAAGGCTTGTTTTACAGTCAAATTGTCAATATTTTAGGCTCCGGCGGGGCATCATGACCTGTTTAAGCAGCTGCGGCATTACCTTTGCGGCATGAAGAGCATTATTTTAAAGAAAAACATCAGCCGAAGGGTGGAAACAGGGCATCCATGGATATTTGCCAATGAAGTGAATACGGGTATGGAAAAGGATACCAATGCCAGTCCGGGTGAGATAGTTGATGTATACAGTTTTGATAAAAAATTTATTGGCAGGGGGTATTATAATCCCAAGTCTCAGATATCTGTAAGATTGTTGACCAGAGATAAGAATGAGCAAATAGACGATGCTTTTTTTTATAAGCGTATTCAGCAGGCCTGGGAATACCGTAAAAAAATAGGATATTCAGAAAACTGCCGACTGATATTTGGGGAGGCCGATGATATGCCCCAACTGATCATTGACAAATTCAACGATTACTTTGTAATACAAACAATGGCATTGGGAATTGATGTATGGAAACCCGCGATTGTGAAAGCACTAAATGAACTCTTCTCTCCAAAAGGAATATACGAACGCAATGATGTGCCGGTTAGGGAACTGGAGGGCATGGAACAACATAAAGGATTTTTGAGTGCCGAATTTGATACTAATATTGTGATCAATGAGAATGGGGTGAAGTTTAATGTGGATATTGCCAACGGACAAAAGACAGGCTATTTTTTAGACCAGCAGGATAACCGCCGTGCTATTCAGCATATAGTTAAAGGGGCAGATGTTCTGGGGGCGTTTTGTTATACAGGTTCATTTGAAATTAGTGCTGCCTATTATGGTGCTAAGTCTGTGTTGGGTTTAGATATTTCTCAAAATGCGGTGGACATGTGTAATAAAAATGCGGCACTTAATGGTCTCGATAAAATTTGCCGTTTTGAATGTGTAAATGCATTTGATGTATTAAAAAACTGGACGAAAGAAGAGAAGCGCTGGGATGTGGTGATGCTGGATCCGCCTTCGTTTACCAAGAGCCGTAGCAGTATTGATAAAGCCGTTGCAGGCTATAAAGAAATTAATTTAAGGGGCATGAAATTAGTTAAGCCGGGAGGTTTTTTAGTAACATCCAGTTGTACCAATTTAGTGCAGCCGGAACAGTTTTTAGATATTATACAAATGGCGGCTAAAGATGCCAAACGTAAAATAAGGCAGGTGGTTTTTAATGCACAGTCTGCTGATCATCCTATTATACGCGGGCAAGAATACACTCACTATTTAAAGTTTTTAATTGTGCAGGTGCTCTAATATAATAATTGATTGGTTGTTAATAAGGAACAGTAAAAGAATTGCTTGCTATACATACAGCAATAATTTTTTCAATAAAACTGAGGTGAAAATAAATTATTTCAGAACAAGGAAACGTTCAGTTTGAAGCAACTTGCCAGTTTTGTCACTCAGCTTATAGAAGTAAAAACCTCTTGAAAAATCAGTGAGGGAAAGCATTATTTTTTGAGGAGGATTTTTAAGCTCGTACACTTTTTTTCCTGTGAAATTGTAAACCTCAAAAGTCAATAACCTGTCATAACCACTTACGAAATCAAAATTGATTACGGTGGAAGCAGGAATTGGATATAACTTTATCAGCTTTTCAGTACCGTTTCCGGTTGTGGCTGGTTTGTTTTGAGCTTGAGTAGTAAAGTTTAATCCAATAATAAAAATAAGTATGTAAACAAATTTTTTCAATACAGTAAAATTAGTGAAATACTTTGAGATTCCGGCAATTTTATTCCGGCAAAAAAAATGCCAGATTGGCTTAAAAATTTATACCGGAAACCATTCCGGTATCATTATAACGTAAAAGCATTAGTTTAATTGTTCAAGTGTGTGGTTAATTGCCTCAAAATTGGGCATGTCACCGGCACTTTCCATCACTTCAGCATATTTTATAATACCAGCTTTGTCCACTATAAATGCCGATCTTTTAGATACTCCCTTCATTTCCAGTATCCAGTCGGTGTAAATAGTGCCAAATAATGCCGATACTTCTTTATTAAAGTCACTAAGTAAGGGGAAATTATACTGTTGTTCTTCTTTGTATTTAGCCAGCGTAAATACTGAGTCCACAGAAATGCCCAAAACTTCTGCATTGGCATTATTATACCTGCTGATATCATCTCTGATAGTACATAGTTGTTTTGTACAAACCCCTGTAAACGCCTGAGGAAAAAATAAGATCAGTACATTTTTTCCCCTGAAACTGCTCAGACTTACTTTGTTTTTGTTGGAACTGAATAAACTAAATTCTGGTGCAAATTGTCCGATTTCAAATGCCATAGTAATTGTATTATTTTTTTGAAAATATAAAAGCAGAAAAACTGTAACAGCAAATGAGTCCTTTAGTTTAAATTTTTATCAAATTTTTATTTTTATTTAGAGAAATTTTTGCCGGCAATGTAGCGAGGATAGCTTCTTTTAAAGCATCAATCAGCTTTTTCTTTATAAAGTCGCGGTGTGTTACCAAACTCACTTCTCTAACAGGTGCCGGATTTTTAAAATGCCGGATCATGCTTTGCTGACGGCCTGTAAAATCTAAAGTAGCCAGTTCGGGCAGAATGGTTACACCGTTATTTAATTCCACCATTTTTCTCAAGGTTTCCACACTGCCAGCTTCATATTCAAAATTACTTTGCTCTTTAGTTTGCTTTTTTAATTCACAAAGATTTACGATCTGCGAACGAAAGCAATGCCCTTCTTCCAGTAACCATAATTCTTTAAGATCGATATCGTCGGCCAGAACATAGTTTTTTTTGTAGGCAGCATTTTTTTTTGATACATAGGCTACCAGTTCTTCATAAAACAATGGATATTCTGTAATGCTGTTTTCCAAAAGCGGGGTAACCAGCAATCCGGCATCAATTCGGCCGGCTTTTAATTTTTCTACTATAATATCAGTTGTCATTTCCTTTACTTTAATAGTAACGGCCGGATATTTTTTTAAAAAGCTTTGTAAGAAAAGTGGCAATAAATAAGGTGCAAGGGTAGGTATGATACCAATCTTTAATTCGCCCTGTACTATACCTTTTTTATCGGTGATTAACTGATCAATCTTTTTAACCTCATTCAATATTATCCTGGACTGATGTATAATCTCTGCTCCAATTTCGGTGGGTATTACCGGTTGCTTGCTTCTGTCGAATATTTTACTTCCCAGCTTGTCTTCCAGCTTTTGTATCTGCATACTCAGGGTGGGTTGTGTGATAAAACACTGGGCTGCAGCTGTTGCAAAATGACGGTGGGTGTCTACTGCCACTATATATTCCAGTTGAGTAATGGTCATGTTATTAATAGATTTTATCTATGTGATTATAATAATTATCAAATAAAGTTATGGATATTTATTTCTACGTTTACAACCGATTTTTTCCCACTAAAAAAATAAAAGATGAAGTGCGGCAAATTATTTTTTAAACAGTTTTGATGATATTATTGATGCTATGAATGGTATTACAGGCCCTAAAAAGGAATCATTATAAACCATTAGTTGTGTCCCTTCTTAAGGTC
>JBAXET010000192.1:0-5443 GCA_037140275.1 Ferruginibacter sp.
ATATTGCGATGCGGCAAGGGCTAAGACAGAAATTTTTACCGATGCCAACCGCAAAGAAGCAAGAGCCATTGCTGCACAAAGTTTTGTATTGCTGAAAAATGCCAATAATCTGTTGCCATTAAAAAAATCGGGCACTATTGCATTAGTAGGTCCATTGGCAGATAATAAAGAAAACATGCCCGGCACATGGAGTGTGGCAGCAAATTTTTCTAAAGCAACTTCAGTTTTGGCAGGATTGAAAGAAGTAGTAGGCGATAAAGCAAAAATCATTTATGCAAGAGGATCTAATTTAGATTATGATGCTGCATTTGAAGAAAGAGCAGGAATGTTTGGTAAAGATCTGAAAAGAGATAACCGTCCAACTGCAGAAATAATACAGGAAGCAGTGAATGCCGCCAATCAATCAGATGTGGTGGTGGCTGCATTGGGTGAATCTGCAGAAATGAGCGGCGAATGCAGCAGCAGAAGTGATATACAAATTCCCGAAGCACAGAAAGATTTATTGAAAGCTTTATTAAAAACCGGTAAGCCCGTGATATTGGTATTATTTACCGGAAGACCATTAGCATTGAAATGGGAAAATGACAATGTGCCTGCTATTTTAAATGTTTGGTTTGGTGGCAGCGAAGCGGGTTATGCTATTGCTGATGTATTATTCGGTGATGTAAATCCTTCAGGTAAATTAAGTACTACATTTCCGCAGAACGTGGGTCAGGTACCTATTTATTACAATCATAAAAATACAGGTCGTCCATTAGAAGGACAGTGGTTCCAAAAATTCAGAAGCAACTATTTAGATGTTAGTAACGAGCCGGTATATCCTTTTGGTTATGGATTAAGCTATACTAACTTCGGTTACAGCGATATTAAATTAAGTGCGGCCACTTTAAAAGGTAACCAAACACTTACCGCATCTGTTACAGTAACCAATAATGGAAAATTTGATGGTAAAGAAGTGGTGCAACTGTATATCCATGATGTGGTGGGCAGTATGACCAGACCTGTAAAAGAATTAAAAGGCTTTCAGAAAATTGATATAAAAGCAGGGGAATCAAAAACAGTTACATTTTCCATTACAACCAATGATTTGAAATTTTATAATAACGATTTAAAATACGATTGGGAAGCAGGTGAGTTTGAAATCATGATTGGCGGAAACTCAAGAGATGTGAAATTGGCCAAACTAAACTGGAACAAATAATACTAACCCATCTTTAATATAAAGAGTTGCAGGCAGTAGTCTTGCAACTCTTTTTTATTTGTAGCAGCTGATATTGGCAAATGCAGTAAATTCGTAATCTGTCAAATTAATTAAGCATGAAACGATTATTTACCCCTTTATTATTAAACCTTTTTGTAATCAGCAGTAGCTTCTCTCAGCAGCAGGTATCACAGACCAGCATGCGGCAGCTGATTGATGCCAATATGAATTTTGCTGTACTACAATACAAATTGCTGCTGCAAACTACTCCTGATACTGTAATGCCCCGTTCATTTAACGCAGCAAAAAGCCAGCTGGTTACCAGTGATACCAAATGGTGGTGCAGCGGATTTTATCCGGGCACATTATTATACCTGTATGAGTATACAAAAGATGAAGCTATAAAAGCGGAAGCATTAAAAAGACTGGCAATTTTAGAAAAAGAAAAATACTATACCGGCAACCACGATCTGGGCTTTATGATGTATTGCAGTTTTGGAAATGCCTATCGCATTTTGGGCGATTCTGCCTATAAAGATGTGATATTTAAATCTGCGGCCTCGCTGGCTACCCGTTACCGTCCTTCTATTAAAGCCATTCAGTCATGGAACAGTAATGAGCGTTTAAAATGTCCGGTGATCATCGATAATATGATGAACCTTGAATTGCTGCACTGGGTATCTGATAATGGTGGAGAAAGCAGGTTTAAAGATATTGCCGTAATACATTCCAATACTACTTTACAAAATCATTTTCGAGCCGATTACAGTTCCTATCATGTAGTGGATTACGATTTAAATACCGGTGGGGTATTAAAAAAAATTACCTGGCAGGGCGCAGCAGATTCCTCTGCATGGGCGAGGGGACAGGCCTGGGGATTGTATGGTTATACGATGATGTACCGATTTACCAAAAACAAAGCTTATTTAAATCAGGCGAAAAATATTGCGACATTTATCATGCATCATCCCAACCTGCCGGCGGATAAAATTCCTTACTGGGATTTTAATGCACCCGGTATTCCCAATACATACCGCGATGTGTCAGCAGCATCAATCATAGCATCTGCATTTTTAGAGCTGGGACAATATGTAAATAAGAAAGAAAAAAAAGAACTGCTGAATACTGCCAGGCAAATACTGGTTTCATTATCATCGTCCACTTATCTTGCCAAAGCTGGAACTAATGGCGGCTTTATTTTGCAGCACAGCGTAGGTTCACTCCCAAATAAAAGCGAAGTAGATGTGCCGCTTACTTATGCAGATTATTATTTTATAGAAGCGTTGAAAAGGTATAAGGACTGGTATCTGGATAAATAGATTTTATTCCGCAGCTATATACAAAGAAGTATAAAAACGGAATTGTTTGAGTTTTAAGATAGACAATATTTAAAGTTGAGGCAGTGCCAAAAATACAAAGCAGGTGTATTAATGAAAACTGTGTGCATAGTTGTGGAATCCTCCAAGTAACTCAGTGGCCTTAACTAAACATGATATCTATCCTCTAAAATATGAAAGCTTATATATAATATTGCATACAAAATGTTACCATCGGGTATTATTAAAGAATGCCTTGTAAATTATTATGCGAATATTTTCTGTTGCTCTCCTATTGGTTTTGGTAGTGGTATTAATGTATTGCTGTACCGGCGGAGCAGGCAAACAGGCGATGGCAGTAAAAAATGTAGGTTCAGAAAAATGCCAGCAATGTCATAAAAAAGAATTTGATCTGTATCGTTCATCTGATCATTTTCATGCAATGGACAGTGTTACTCCTGCTTCTGTAAAAGGAGATTTCAACAATAGTTTATTTGTTTATTTTGGCGATACCAGTTTCTTTTATCAAAGAGACGGAAAGTATTTTGTTAAAACGAAAGATTCCACCGGTAATAAAAAAGAATTTTTAATCAGCTATACTTTTGGATGGAGACCATTGCAGCAATACCTGGTTCGGTTTAATGACGGAAGGATACAAAGCTTACCATTTTGCTGGGATACCCGGCCAAAAGAAAAAGGCGGACAGCGATGGTTTCATTTGTACAATAAAGAAAATATTCTGCCATCAGATGAATTATTCTGGATGGGATATAATCAGAACTGGAATTATATGTGTGCCGATTGCCACACTACCAATTTTCAAAAAAACTTTAATGTAACTGAAAATATTTTTCACAGCACCTGGAGCGAAAGCAGGGTATCCTGCGAATCCTGTCATGGTCCTGCGTCGGGACATATTGAATGGACAGCAAATAAAAATGGGAATGAATTATACAAGGGATTTTTGATCAGTCTTGCTGCAAAAAATATGCAGTGGAAAATGGATCCTGCAAAAGGAACCAGAGTGCCTGAACAAGTGATGAGCAGTGACACGTTAATAGAAGTCTGTTCAAGATGTCATGCAAGGGCTACCCGGTTTACAGATGCCTATCAGTATGGTGCATCTTTTCTGCAATCGCATTTACCCGAAAATGTAAATACCGATAATTATTATGTCGACGGCCAGATCAAAGGAGAGGATTACGAATACGGCTCTTTTCTGCAGAGTAAAATGCACGCTAAAGGAATTACCTGTATCAATTGCCATGAGCCGCACAGCATGCAATTGAAAGCAGATGGTAATAAGGTCTGTGCTTCCTGCCACACTCCCGAAAAATTTGATGTGGCTGCACATACACATCATAAGGATAACAGTACAGGTGCACAATGTGTGAACTGCCATATGCCTGTTACCACTTATATGGTGGTGGACGACAGGAGAGATCATAGTATCCGTATACCAAGGCCGGATCTTTCTGTAGCCAGTGGTGCACCTAACGCCTGCAATAAATGTCATACTGATAAATCATTAAACTGGGCGGTACAAAATTTTACTGCATGGTATGCGCAAACGCTTCCTAAAGAAAAAACTTACGGGGAGTTCATGCAGAATATTTCAAAATTCAACACAGAAAGCGAGTCCTCATTATATACATTACTTACTTCCGGTCAATATCCTGCGATTATTAAAGCAGCTGCAATAGACCGGTATACCGTATTTTCTTCTGGTAGAATTATTGAACAGGTCCTCAATTTATCGGGCAGCAGCGATCCTTTACTCAGGTTGAATGCTCTGCGGGCTATTAATAATCTTCCTGCCGAAAGAATTATTCCTTTGGCAGCACCATTATTAAATGATACTGTAAAAGCTATTCGCAATGAAGCCGTATATGTGCTTGCTCCTTTTGCAGCACAACTGAATACTGATACAAGAGTAGTTTTTGAAACAGCACTTAAAGAATATATAGCCGTGCAGGAAAGTTTAAGTCATCGCCCCGAAGGTTTTTTAAACAAGGGGAATATATTGGCGCAAACGGGAAAACAAAAGGAAGCAGAGCGGGTATATTTACAGGGAATAAATTTATATCCAAAATTTATTGCTTTGTATGCGAATCTGGCAGATTTGTACAGAGCAGATAATAATGAATCAGCATCAAAAGTATATCTTGGCAAAGCTTTAAGCATTCAACCCAATAATGCTGATTTGCATTACAGTATGGGATTATGGTTTGTGAGAAAAAAAGATATCCCTTCAGGAATGGCAGAATTAAAAAAAGCGGCTTCTTTAAATCCTTCGGGAGCATCTATTATTTACGGGTATGCGGTAAGTTTATTCTCCACCGGCAAGACTGATGAAGCAATTGCAGAATTGGAAAAATACATTTCGGTTAATGGGAACAATCCTCAGATACTCGACGGACTTATTTCCATTTGTCAGGATGCACAACAACCTGTTAAAGCAGCGCATTACACGCAATTGCGACGGAGTTTATTTGGGAATTGACCTGAAGATGATAATTTAGAGGAGCAGAAAGTATAAATATTAAGGAGCCCGGTTATACTGTTGACATTGATCAATACCTTTAATAGTTGGATTACTTTTACAGCTAAAATATTGAGTGCTATGAAAAAAAAATTACAAATTTGTTTTGCCGTTCTGGTGTTTATGTGTAGCAGTAATGCACAGGTTACTGTGCCTGCTTCCATAAAAACTTCCGCTGCGGTATTGCATGATTTTATGGATCAGCGTTTTGGACTATTTATTCATTGGGGACCCATTTCTTTAAGGGGTACAGAAATTGGCTGGTCAAGAAATCATGAAGTGGAACAGAATGATTATGATAGTTTGTATAAAGAATTTAATCCGGTTTTATTTAATGCTGATGAGTGGGTAAAAACTGCAAAAGATGCCGGAGTTAAATACCTC
>JBAXET010000193.1:0-5427 GCA_037140275.1 Ferruginibacter sp.
CGCTCGTCGGGGCAGGCAAAAAAAGGCCCCCGGGATTGATTACTGCGCAATCCCGGGAAGCAGCTATGTTCAACTTTTGTACTACTGTGACTTCAGCTTTAGATCGCTACTCTTAGTATTGAATAGTTCAACTATTGGCAATATTTTTTCTTTCGGGTTGTTTGGTGCGCTAAATATATAATGCTGTAGCAAACTATAAATGCTAAGGCTACAGTAGCACAATCGATCGTCGTTGCTGCCGGACGAAGGGGATGTACATCCTTCGTCCTTGATTTTTTGCTTCTTTTTTATCAAGAAAAAAGAAGAAGTAAACAACTTGCTATTGCAATAAGAAATCTGATGTAACCCACTCGCAATATTCTTCTTTGGGAGAAACAAAAAAAATACAATCTAATCTCTGTGGGCAACTATGTTCAGCATTTATGCTTAGGATAAGTTTCGTGACGAAATTTTATTGATACCATTTATTTGTAACAATTACTGCATTTATACGTTATATCTCATTCACCAACCTACCTCATTAGATTATGTTTTTACAAAAGCAACTGCTGTACTCCGCAATTTTTTTACTGTCTGTATTTCATCTGCCTGCACAACAGCATACAAAAGCATTTCAAATTGCTGATCTCTCAGGTTCATTGGGTAAATGGAGCGGCTCATTAACGTATCTGGATTACAGCAGTGGAAAGCCTTATGCCATGCCTGCCGATATTATCATTTCGTTTGCCGTTAATCCGGCAGGCTATATTATGACTTATGAATATCCTAAAGAACCAAAGGCCAACTCAGTGGATACCACTTATTTAAAAGACCATTATTTTGGAAAAGATAAAGTCGTACTGTTCGATAAAAAATCATCCGGTGATTTCACATTAATAACTTCATATGAAGGCACCGATGGCAACGATAATAAAAAAGCTGTGTTACGACATACCTATACGCTGGAAGGCAATTCTTTTTCTATCAAAAAAGATGTTCAGTTTAAGGGTACATCAAAATGGATACAAAGGCATGAATATCTTTTAACCAAAGAAAAGAAGGTAACCATAATGGATAAAAGCCTTTTTGATACCATTGCCCAAATGGACAGCCTGATGTTTGATGCCTATAATACTCAGCACCTTGCCGAAATGAAAACCTATTTCACCAAAGACCTGGAATGGTATCAGGATAATGGCGGCTTGCTGAATTATGAAACTGTATTCACCAACTTTCAATCGATGTTTGACAGACCGGAAAAGTTATCGAGAGAATTGGTAAAGGGAACACTGGAAGTAATACCGGTTAAAAACTTTGGCGCCATTGAAATTGGACAACACCGCTTTAAACATATGGAGAATGGTAAACTTGAAGTAGGTACTTTCAGGTTTGTAATGATCTGGAAAAATGATAATGGTAACTGGAAAATTTCCAGAGTAATAAGTTTTGATCATTAATGCTGGATTGCACTGTATATTCTTTTAGAGCATCTTTAAAAAGATGCGTTTATCTTAGCATTAGATATCATCATGAAGCAAGGAGGCGCACAAAAACAATTTCATCTTATAATTATTTTAGGATTACTCACTGCGATAGGTCCATTATCTATCGATATGTACCTGCCTGCTTTTCCGGATATTGCTAAAGGACTACATACTTCGGTTGCTTCGGTAATGTTATCCTTATCCTCTTTTTTTATCGGTATCTCTGTTGGGCAATTGATATACGGACCCTTATTAGAACGCTTTGGCAGAAAGAAACCATTATATGTTGGGCTTGTAATTTATGCATTATCATCTTTTGCCTGCACCATAACAGCAACTGTAGATACGCTCATTATTTTCCGGCTTTTTCAGGCATTGGGTGGTTGTGTGGGAATGGTGGCATCAAGAGCAATGGTGCGTGATTTGTTTGAAGTAAAAGATAATGCCAAAATATTTTCTACACTAATGCTGGTGGTTGCAGTATCACCCATTATTGCGCCTACTCTCGGCGGTTATATTACTGCCTACTTTGGTTGGCGCTATATTTTTGGTGTGCTTATCGCAGTGATACTCCTGATCATGATGGGGGTATATTTTTTTCTGCCGGAAAGTAAAGCACCCGATACCAATTATTCGTTGAAACCCTCAGCTATTTTTAAAAGCTTTACAACTATTATCAGGCATCCGCAATTTGCTATCTATACTTTTACCGGAGCCATTGCATATGCAGGATTATATGCCTATATCAGCGGATCACCCTTTGTTTTTATGGGCATCTTTAAAGTGAGCGAAAAACATTACGGATGGATATTTGCTTTCATTGCGGCAGGACTGATTACTGCAAGCCAGTTCAATAATTTCTTATTAAAAAAATACAGCTCCGAACAAATTATTAAATGGGCTTTATATATTCAGAACGCAATAGGCATTACCCTGGTATCAACATCAATATTTGAAGTAGGTAATTTAAATACCACCATCATTTTGATATTTATGTTTTTATGTTGTCAGGGATTTTTATTTCCCAATGCTTCTGCATTATCGATGGCGCCTTTTGGCCATGCTGCAGGAACCGCATCGGCACTGATGGGCTTTATACAAATGAGTGTGGGTGCATTAATGTCGGCCATTGTTAGCTTTTTACAAAACGGCACTGCATTACCGATGACGGGTGTAATGGCATTTTGTTCTGTTTCAGCCTCCCTATTATTTTTATTGGGAAGAAAAATTGTACTTAGTAAAGCCAGCCTTACACTTGTTGAAGAAGAAGAGGTGGAAATGATCAGCACACTTTAATACAATAACAATTTCTCCCAGATAAAAATATTTTGTCACCATTGTGTCAAACAGAAGCAGTATTGAATATATTTAAAACTCAGGAATATCCTTTCCGTAAGAATTTTATAAACCACTAACTGTATAACTACTACCTTTTTGAGTGGCAAAACTAATGCTGCCATCTTTTTCCGTTTGCAAAACAATCGGCTTTCCATTGCAGCTTATCGTTATTGTTGCAGGCAATTTTATGGTACAAATTGCCCCGGCTTTTGATAATACAGTTAATTGCTTCAATTTATAATCAGCCCAGGAAAAATTTAATTCAAAAGCCCCTCTTGCACATACACCACTGAAATTTCCTTCACTCCATTCTTTGGGTAAAGCGGGTAGTAAATCAATTACCCCTTCATGTGATTGTACCAGCATCTCTGTTATACCTGCTGTAACACCCAATGATCCATCTACTTGCATGGGCTTAAAACATTTTGCAAACAACTGCATAAAGCACTGGTCTTTTAAATAGCCTTTAAAAATTTTATATGCACGGTCGCCATCATACAATCTTGCCCATAGCGACATCTTCCATGCTCTTGACCAGCCGGCACCCTCATCGCCTCTTTGATTTAATACCTCTTTAACAGCATCTGAAAACTGGGGAGTTCTTTTGGCTGATAATACATTGCCCGGATACAGTCCGTACAAATGCGAAAAGTGCCGGTGATTTTTTTCCAGCTGCGGCCAGTCTTCACTCCACTCCTGCAGCGATCCGCTTTTTCCAATTTGTGGTGGTGCTAATTGTGCTTTTATTGCAGCTACTTTTTTTGCATAGGCTGTATCAGCATGCAATAATGTACTGGCCTGTTCAAAATTTTTAAACAGGTCATTGATGATTTGCATATCAATAGAGGAACCTGAACAAATAGTAGTGCCCGGTAAAACACTTCCGGTTACTTCATCAAAATAAGGACCGTTATTTTCACTGCCCGGAAAATTTTCAGGAGAAGTGGAGGGATTGGTCACCATCCATTTTCCATTGGGATGCTTCACCAGAAAATGCATAAAAAAATCTACCGAGCCCTTTAGTATGGGATAAAATTCTTTTGCGTATTGTACATCTTTTGTAAACAGATAATGCTCCCATAATTCATTGGTGAGCCATGCACCGCCTACTGTAAATGTGCCCCATGTTGGACCATCCATTGGTGCTGCAACACGCCAGATATCGGTGTTCTGGTGCAATACCCATCCGGGGGCTCCGTAATGTTCTTTGGCTACCTGCGCTCCCTGATCAGTAATGTCTTTTATAAGACTGTATAAAGGTGCTGCACATTCAGATAGATTGGCAGACTCTACTGCCCAGTAATTCATTTGTGTATTGATATTGGTGGTATACTTACTGTCCCATGGCGGATTGGTATCATTATTCCAGATGCCCTGCAAGTTAGCAGCTTGTGTGCCTTTACGTGAGGATCCAATTAAAAGATAACGGCCAAACTGATAACATAATGCTGCCAGTTGCGGATCGCTGTTTGTCTGAATGGCTTTAAGTCTTTCATCAGTAGGTAAAAATGATTGGGCCGCATCAGGAAAATTTAATTTAACCCTGTTGAATAATTGCTGATGATCTTTGATATGGTCAGCTTTAATATTGAGGTACTGTTTAGTTTTTATTTTGCTGAGATAATTTTTAATACGGACTTCCACATTTGCAGACACATCTTTATAATTTACAAAATTGGTAGCGGCTACAATATACAAGGTAACTGCATCAGCATTTTTTATTGTTAGCGTAGCGCCATTTACCTGCATACTGCCGCCTTCGGGAATGGCTTTCAATACAGCAGTATATTTTAATTGTCCCTTTACGCCCATATAATCAGCAGATTTGCCGGTTAACTGCAATGCATCTGTACCATAGCCATCCATCTTAAAATAATCGGTAGCATAATTAGAATGGGTTTGGTTTCTTACTCCTCTTAAATTGGCAGAAAAATTAATACTGCCGCTATGATCGGCAGTGATTCGTACAGCAATCACCTGATCAGGTGACGAAGCAAATACTTCACGCTGAAATTTTACACCGTTAATAGAATAGGAAACACCACTTATGGCATTATCTAAATCGAGCCAGCGTTTGTAATTGCTTACAGAGTCGGCTTTAGGAAATAAGAGATGCAAATTTCCTAAGGACTGGTATTTCTGTTGTTCAACAGGATAGCCCATCAGGTAGCGGCCGAATAAATTATGGGCTTCTAAAAATTTGCCTTCAAAAACCAATTTTTGAACCGCAGGTAATTGTTTGTAACCACCTTTCACAACGGTTGAATAAGGTCCGCCTGTCCAGTATGTATCTTCATTCAATTGAATGATCTCATCATTGGCTTTGCCATACACCATGGCTCCCAGCCGGCCGTTTCCAACAGGCAAAGCATCTTCCCATTGTGAAGCCGGTTTATTATACCACATAACAGAGGAAGTAGAAAAGGAATGCTGTTCAATTTTTTCACTCATGGTTTTTTCCTGTGCAGCAGATACTCCAGGAAAAGCGGTACAAATGATTGCAGCAGTAATGCATACAAAAACTGTTTTGCAAAAATTATTCATGATGCTGTTTATTTATGAATCAACAAATTTTAAAAAAGGCAGGACTATTTTCGTTTAACTGAGCTTCTATTTGTTTTGCAGC
>JBAXET010000194.1:0-5376 GCA_037140275.1 Ferruginibacter sp.
CGCACCAGCTTGCCCAAAAATCTACCAGTACATATTTACCTCTTAATGAGGATAAGCTTACCGGAACACCTGCCGTATCTGACTGTGTAAAATCTGCCATAACTGTTCCTAATCCGTTATTCTTTGCTTCTGCAATAATTTGTGCCACTGCATTACCCATTGGCGATACCTGCACTTCGGGGGTTAACTGATTAAAAAGTGCTTCTGTTTTACTGATATCATCAGCCAGCTGATTAAAGCGAAATACAGATAAAGGGCTTATAAAAGAGCCAGAGTGCTGCGTAACAAAATCTGAAGTAATTTTTAATACTCCTGCAATTGATGCAGAATCATTTACTGCGTTTTCTGCAAACAGTCCCTGATAAGGCTGCATTACTGTATTGAAAGCTAAAAAATCGGTATGCGACTTAGAGCCTGTAATCTCTGCACTTGTCAGTGCGGCTTTTGTGCCTTTGATTGTAATTCTGCTGTTATCTAAAAACAATGAAATGTATGGTTCCTGCTGGTTAAATAACAATATTTTAAAATCAGGTGCAGCCACTTTACCGCTCATTGAAAATTTTTCTTTTTTAATTGTGGTGCTCAGCTCCGGTGCTCCAGTATTAGGATTAATCAATGCCACTGCAGTGCCATCAGGGAATCCTTTTAATTCTCCATTTATAACAAAACCATCTGCCGGAGCAGCCACAGGTTTTACCGCTGGTTTGGTTTTAGTGATGGTCTTAGCCTTTGGTAGTGGCTTTTTTTGTGCCCATACAATTGCAGGCGTAAGCAATAACAATATAATAATCCGCTTCATAGTTTCTATTTAAAAATGCAATTTACCTTGTTTTTAGCAAATGCCTCAGTACAGGATATTATTTAGGAAATCTTTAGTAGTTGCACCAATATCATCAGTATTTTCCAATGCTTTAATATAAGCACTGCCAATGATTGCACCATTGGTATATTTGCAGGCAGATGTAAAAGTGGCTTTATCTTTTATACCAAAGCCAACAAGTATTGGATTTTTCAAATCCATTTCGTTCAAGTTTTTAAAATATCCCTCCTGCCCTTCAATAGCTTTATTTTTTCCTGTGGTGGAAGAGGAAGACACCGCATACAAAAAACCACTGCATAATTGATCTATTTTATGTACCCGTTCTGTTGCAGTTTCCGGAGTAACCAGAAAAATAAATTTTAAATCATGCGCTTCAAATAATGGTTTATAAATAGTTTCAAACTCATACATCGGCAAATCAGGTAATATCAATCCATCCACCCCTACTTCCTGAGCTTTGGCACAAAATTTCTCAATACCAAATTGCATGATCGGATTCATATATCCCATTAAAACTATGGGCAAATGAATAGTAGTTCTGATATTACTCAACTGCTCAAATAGAATTTCCAATGTCATTCCATTATGTAAAGCCACTGAACTGCTTTGTTGTATTACTTCACCATCGGCTAAGGGATCGCTGTAAGGCATACCTATCTCAATAAGATCAGCTCCGTTAGTTTGTAAAGCTGCTAATACTTCTGTTGTGCTGTTTAGTTTTGGATAGCCTGCAGTACAATAAATATTTAAAACATTGTGCTGTTTAGCAGCGAATAATTCATCTAACCTGTTCATGACTAAAATTTAGTGGCCTGCACAATTGCAATCGTTTGGTCGCCTAAGGTAATATAATGGTAAGCCGGCTTGGCATCTACATCCAGTATCAGTTTATACAAAGATTTATTTTTGCTTTTCGTTGGAAATTTTACCAGCAAACTGTCGCCATTTCTTTCAATGGTATAATTTTTCCCATCAAAGTTGTCATCTATACAGTAATTGAACTCATACCTTTCACCATTAATATTTGAAGTCATTTTTACTGACTCCATATCATTTGTACAATCGCCTGTTTTTTCTGCTTTTAATTCATGATTGATAAAGGGGGCATCGCTGCAGGAAGCCAGAATCAGTGTAAGAAAAATAAGATATTTCATAATGTTTTTTTTATTTTAACCTCACCCCCAGCCCCTCTCCTGAAAGAGTGGGGAGTTAGACCCAACGAACCGGTTAGTTATTTTATATTGCCTGGCGTTGTTTTATTTTTTTCAAACCAATTTGTAATTGTTTTAATTACAGCAATCAGGTTATTTTCTACTTCTTCGTTTTTAAATCTTAAAACCGAAATGTTATTTGCATTTAAATTTTTAGTTCTTACTTTATCATATGCAGCTACTTCCGGATCATTGTGAACACCTCCATCTACTTCAATAACCAATTTTATCTGATGGCAATAAAAGTCTGCAATATAATCAGCGATTGCATGTTGTCGCCTGAATTTTAAATTACAAACCTTTCCATTCCGTAATGCCTGCCATAATTTTCTTTCAGCCGGTGTTTGTACTTTGCGTAAGTCCCTGGCATTTTCATAAGTTGAAGGCCTTGAATTTCCATGTAATTTATCATTATAATCAGACATCCAATTAAAACTAAAAATTAAAGAATACAGTTGAAAAACTAAAAACACTTCACCAAATTAGGGTCGGCCCCCTCTCCTTAAGGAGTTCGCACTAGCGAACGAGCGAAGCTCATGGGGTGAGGTTACAGATGCTTCATATAAGTATCCAAATCTTTATCCCCCCTACCGCTTAAGCAAACCACCACCACATCATCTTTTTTAAATGCTATTTTATTCAATGCGTATAAGGCATGCGAAGTTTCTAATGCAGGTATTATCCCTTCCAGTTTGCTTAATTCAAATGCTGCTTCTAAAGCTTCTTCATCGGTGGCACTCATAAATGTACCGCGTCCGCTTTCATACAAATGTGCATGCAAAGGACCAATACCAGGGTAATCTAATCCTGCTGAAATACTGTGCGGTTCCACCACCTGTCCATCATCGGTTTGCATCAGCAAACTTTTACTGCCATGCAAAATACCAGGTTTACCTAACTGTGTGGTTGCTGCACTCATACCGCTGTTAATACCACAACCTGCAGCTTCAACTGCTACTAATTTTACATCAGTAGCATCTAAAAAATTATAGAATGCTCCGGCGGCATTACTGCCACCACCCACACAGGCCACCACATAATCCGGATTTTCATTGCCGGTTTTATCCAATAACTGTTTTTTAATTTCCTCACTGATCACACTCTGAAACCTGGCCACCATATCTGGATAAGGATGCGGGCCCACCACACTTCCAATTATATAATGGGTATCTACCGGATTATTAATCCAGTCGCGGATGGCTTCATTAGTGGCATCTTTTAATGTTTTGCTTCCGCTTAGTGCAGGCACTACCGTTGCACCAAGCATCTTCATGCGGGCCACATTAGGGGCCTGGCGTTCAATATCTTTTTCTCCCATGTACACAATACATTCCAATCCTTTTAATGCGCATACCGTTGCAGTAGCAACACCATGCTGACCTGCACCTGTTTCTGCAATAATTCTTTTCTTACCCAATTTTTCTGCAAGCAAAATTTGTCCGATAGTATTATTGATTTTATGTGCTCCGGTATGACAAAGATCTTCCCGCTTTAAATAAATAGTTGCACCATATTTTGCACTCAGTCGTTCTGCTAAAAACAAAGGAGTTGGCCTGCCCACATAATCTGTAAGTAATGCCCAAAATTCTTTTTGAAAATTTTCATCATATATAATTTTCAAATAATTCTCCTGTAAAGTATGCACATTAGGATATAGCATCTCAGGTATAAATGCCCCCCCAAAATTGCCATAATATCCGTATTCGTTTACTGTGTAGCTCATGATATATTTTTGAATTGGCCAGCCAAATCCTAGTTATTATTACAGCTGACGCTCCTATGTTGTTATATGCATTTAATTTTATTTCAATCTTCGCACCGATCTCCTGCATTCACCCTTTTAAGGGATGGGGGTTATTTCATCCCCTTCTTAAACAATAACACTTGTACCATATCTTTTACACCGGGTTCTTTTTCAAATCGGCTATTGATATCAACACCAAAATAGTCAGGATGTTTAAATTTCTTTAACGCTGCAATATCTTCAACACTTATACCACCACTTAAAAAGAAAGGCTTTTCAATTTTCGCTTTTGCCAAAATTTTCCAGTCGAATTTTTTACCTGTTCCCCCGGTTTCGCCTTCAACTTTAGTGTCAAATAAATAATAATCGCATACCGCATCATAATCTGCCACCAGTGCATCAATATCCTCATCGCCATTAAGGTTAAATACTTTTATTACTTCCACTTCATCACTCAGGTCTTCGCACATTTCCGGACTTTCCTCGCCATGCAGTTGCACCACATCTAATCCATATTCATCAATGGCATCTAGCACATCAATCATTTCAGGATTTTTAAACACCCCTACTTTTTTCAGATCAAAGTCTGCATTTTTTAATGCGTTCTTGTCTAAACTTTCACCCACATATCTTGGAGAATCTTTTACAAATATCATTCCTGCATATTCAATATTCAGTCCATCTAATTGCTGCAATTGTTTTAATTGGGTAATACCACAAACTTTAATATTCATAATCTATATATTGTTTTTTCTTTTTTAATCCCTGCCACGGATTACACGGATTTTCACGGATTGGAAAACTAAGGTTATAGTTATCCGTGCTTAAGTGTGCAATCAGTGGCTATTTTAATTGTTGCGTAAATTGTTTAATCAAAGATATATCCTTAATACCGGGCATTTGTTCAAATTTTGTATTAATATCAACAGCAAATAAGGCTTTGGCCTCCGGGCGAAGAACAAATTCATTTAATGCCGGTGCATCCCCAGGCTCAATCATTCCGCTTAAGAAATAAGGTTTACCAATGGGTACATTATGCAATTTTTCCAGATTCAGTTTTTTGCCTGTTCCGCCATAGCCTACTCCTTCTGTATCCAACATAAACATATCACAGTATTCCATGTATTCCTGAATGCGATATCCGATATTATCCGTTTCACTAAAGCGAAATGCTTTTACCACTGAAATATAATCAGCAATTTTTTCACAGAACTTGGGTGTTTCATCGCCATGCAATTGCACCATATGCAAACGGCATTCATCCACCATTTGTAAAATCTCATCCACCGATGCATTTACGAATACGCCTACTTTATTCAGTGTATTCTCCTTTTTAATCTGACTGGTAGTCATGTACCGAAGTACATACCTTGGCGATTTGGGATAAAATATAAAACCGGCAAAGGATACACCGGCAGCAGGCAGTTGCTGTAACTGCTCTTCCTGTGTAATACCGCAAACTTTTACTCTCATTTTACTTTTGCTTTAGTTGTTGAACAAAACCGGCAAAAGCAATCGTTGGGTCAGGTGTTTTCATGAAATTTTCTCCGATTAAAAAGCCCCTGAACCCGGCATTTTTGAAGGTACTAATTGTTTCAATA
>JBAXET010000195.1:0-5344 GCA_037140275.1 Ferruginibacter sp.
GTTACTGATGCTTTTTAAAGCTTTTGTTATCCGTTGTGACCGAAGATTTTTTGTGATATGAATTACTATACAAATTAATCCATTCAGCATAAATGATACAATTGGGCTGATTGGAGTTACTGTTATCCGGAAATAAATTCAAAAGTAAAATCTGCTTTACCGTACCAGTATCACCTCACCTTTTCCGCTTACTTTTTCCCATCCCATCCGGAAGTAAAGCAGGTATTTTGCTGATATACTAATTGCCCGTACCGGTTAAGGATACTTGTAAAACAGGAGAAATCTTTATGTTTTAACTAAATTCAGTTCCAATCCAGCCACTTATCCTGATATTTTTCCAAAAAAAGCCTTTAACAAAACATTATTCAAAGAGTATCGTTTACTGTATATAAAACCAGCCCTTTTCCGTTATTTTTACATCATGCAAAAAATTGCAAATTTTATTATGAGCAAAAAATTCATTCCAGTTATTCTGGTGCTGACAGCGGCCAGCCTTTTTGTAGCATTTCAATCACAGGGAAAAAACGATCATGATAATCCTAAATCCAAATATTCCAAGATATTAAGAAATGTAGGTATATACCTGGAGGATGGTCATTACAGTCCTAAAAAAATTGACGACAGCTTTTCACAGACAGTGTTAAAGAAGTTTACTCAGGATCTGGACGACGACCGCAATGTGTTTTTACAAAGCGATATAGATGCCTTCAATAAAAAATTTGCTGATAAGATAGATGACGAAATCCATGGCAGTGAGATCCTTTCTTTTTTTACAGTTAATGAAGTATACACCAAAAGAAGGGATGAAAGTTTTTTAATGGTGAGTGAGTTGCTGAGTAAACCATTTGATTTTACTACAGAGGAAGCGGTGGAATTAGATCGTGAAAAAGCAGCCTATCCCAAAACTGATGAAGCCCGAAAGGAGATCTGGAGAAAAAATATCAAATATGCTGTACTGGGTAAATATGTGGAGTTGCAGGATGACAGAGAAAAAAACAAAGGCAAAAAAGATTTTGTGGCAAAAGCCGACAGTACCCTTGAAAGAGAAGCCAGAGCGTATATTAAAAAAAGAATGGATCGTACCATAGCCAACAGAAAGTCGCATGAAACCAATGACGAAAATTTCAGCACTTTTATTAATGCCATTACATTAAGCATGGATCCGCATACTGATTATTTTCCTCCAATAGACAAACGTTCTTTTGATGAGACTATGAGCGGCAGCTTTTTTGGTA
This sequence comes from Ferruginibacter sp., assembly GCA_037140275.1. GTDB lineage: Bacteria > Bacteroidota > Bacteroidia > Chitinophagales > Chitinophagaceae > Ferruginibacter. The sequence continues at coordinate 1,236 of JBAXET010000195.1, forward strand.
TTGGTGCCCAGTTGAAGGATGATGATGGCAAAATTAAAATTGCCAGCCTCATCAACGGCATGCCAGCTAAAATAAGCGGCGAAATTTCGGTGGATGATGAGATTATTAAAATTGGTGAAGGCAAGGCTGAACCAGTTGATGTTACCGGTTACAGCACTACAGATGCAGTAAAACTGATCAGAGGAGCACAAAAAGGTTCTGAAGTAAGATTAACTATTAAAAAAGTAGATGGCACTGTTAAAGTGGTAGCATTACTAAGAGATAAGATCAATCTGGAAGAAACATTTGCAAAAAGTGCAGTGATCAATGGCGATCATAAAATCGGTTATATCTACCTGCCCGAATTTTATCAGGATTTTCAAAATCCCAATGGTCCAAGATGTTCTAATGATGTGGCAAAAGAAGTGGAGAAGCTGAAAGCAGAAAATGTAGAAGGTATTATTATAGACCTGCGTGGAAACGGCGGTGGCTCATTATCGGAAGTGGTTAAGATGGCCGGCCTGTTTATTGAAGATGGTCCGGTTTGTCAGGTAAGATCAAGAGGAGAGGATAAACCTGTGGTATTAAAAGATAAGGATAAAAATATTCTGTATACCGGTCCGCTTACCGTATTGGTAGACGAAATGAGTGCTTCTGCATCAGAAATATTTGCAGCGGCTATACAGGATTATAAAAGAGGGATTATTGTTGGCAGCACATCTACCTATGGCAAAGGAACAGTACAGCGCACTATTCCTTTATCACCTGAAAGTGAAAATCCATTCTTTGCTTCCAAACAGGCTGAAGATTTAGGGGCTATAAAATTAACCCTTCAGAAATTCTATCGTATTAACGGCGGTGCTACTCAGTTGAAAGGTGTTACACCGGATATTGTTTTGCCCGACAGGCTGGAATATGTAAAATTCAGAGAAAAAGATAATAAATCATCTTTGCCATGGGATGAGATTGGAAAAGCAGATTACTTACCCTGGAACAGCAGTGTGAATGAATCAATGGTGGTGAATACTGTAAATGAGGAAGTGGCTAAAGCATCTGTATTCAGCAAAATAAAATCCAGTGTACAATGGCTGGAAGCCAATAACGACAAACCCTATTCATTAAATATTACTAAATACAGGGAAGAACAAAAACAGTTTAAAGACGTATTCAAACAAATGGAGGAATTGTCGAAGCTGACAAAAGAAATGAGTATAAAAAATTCAACCGCAGATGCAGAAGCACTTGCAGCAGATAAAGACAAAGCAGAGAAAAATAAGCTTTGGCTAAAAAGATTAAGTGGCGATATCTATATTAACGAAACTGTTAAAGCCATGAATAATATGATTATGCAGATTGCCACTGCAAAAAAATAACAGGATAATAAAACATAAAAGCCGTTACAATTTGTAACGGCTTTTTTATTACAGGTATCTTTCCTCTATTATTTTTTTATGATGGTATACATGGCCAATGGCTGTAAAACCGATGGCTAATGCAGAGCCGGGGTTATTATTGGCAATGCCTATGTTGTTTAAAGCGGTATCAGTAAATGTACTGAAAAGTGTTTCGGTGTTTTTTCTGGCAATTAAAAATTCATCCACCAAACTCTGCCAGCTGCGGGTATTGGCATTACTGTTGGCAGCAAATGTATCCTCATCAAATCCGGGTAACGAAGCGGTCTCTTTACGTGCAAAACATAAGGCACGGTAAGTAAATATCCTTTCGGTATCGGTCATATGCAGTAATAATTCTTTGATGGTCCATTTGCCCGGTGCATAAGCATGAGTTGATTTTTCTTCCGAAATGCTCAACAGCAGGGGAGTGATGATGGACAGCTGGTTTTTAAATGCAAGTGTCAGATCTTCTTCCGGAACCTGATCAATATAACGCTGAAAATAGGATGGGGGATTACCCACAGGAGGTTTAGGCATGGTGATTTTTTTATAAGGTGATAGTTATATAAAATTACATCATTTTTTTACTGAAATAAAAGCTTTTAGGGTAAATGCTGCATTATAATTTAACTCAATAAAAAAGACCGGAGATGGCTCCGGTCTTTTTTATTGAAATATCATTATCCTTTTTTTGTACTGATCATTTTAGGCTTGGGCAGTACTTCTTTTTTTATTTTTCTTTCCCCTTTTAGTGTGGCGGCTAATTTTAAAGTTTCATATGCATTTACAATGCCGCCTGTTTTACTAATATCGGCCAAATTTACCATTTCATCTGAACCGGGTTTGGTTACTTTATAAGGGGGTTGTTGTGCCGATTTTTCAATCACAAATTTTAATTGTTTGGCCGACAGGGTAGGGAAGTATTCAAGTGTTAATGCAGCAATACCTGCCACCAGCGGACAAGCCATACTGGTGCCGTTAAGATTGCCATAATTATTACCGCCCGGCAGGGTGGAATAAATCTTTACTCCGGGTGAAAAAACATCCACTTCCTTTTTACCGTAATTACTGAAGTAAGCTGCAAGGCCACCTGTTTTAGGATCGCCGCTGGCACCAACAGTGATTACATTACCGGCTCTTCCTTTTCCGTTTAAGTAGTTTACACTGGGATAGCTGTCTTCCACATCCACATTTTTATTGTCGTTTCCTGCAGCTTTTACCAGCAATACATTTTTGCTTTCGGCATAGCGTATGGCATCATCCACCCATTGTTTCTGTGGCGAAAAATCTTTACCAAAACTCATGCTGATGATTTGTGCTCCATTATCTACTGCATACCTGATGGCATTGGCTACATCCTTATCATGCTCATCTCCGTCGGGTACCGCACGAATCATCATGATTCGTACATTGTCTGCAATGCCATCCACACCCTTATCGTTATTACGTACAGCCCCAATAATACCGGCACAGTGTGTGCCGTGCATGGGAGTGGCACTCAGGTCGTTGTTGCCATAATAACGGTCGTTGATATTGCTTTCATCATCCTTTACTATTTGTGTCCTTAAGTTTTTGAACGGTTCGTTTTTAGCCAGCTCTTTTTTCTCTTCACTGTCTACAAATTCACTGAAGCCTTCCATAAAATCTTTATTGGTTGCTTCTCCCTGATTGTTCAGCTTCATTAATCCTAAAAAATTATTTTTTGCCCTTCGTACATCTGCATCCTTGGGAATCAATGATTCCAGCTCAGTTCCGGTGAACAGTTCCTTAGCCATCGCTATTTTTAAAGTGCTGTCATTTTTAACTAAAGTGACAAAGGATTTTCTCAGAATTACAATGTCAATACCATTTTCAGCATTTTCGCCAAATAATTTTTCTTTTGCTTTCTCCCATACTTTAAATTCTGCAGCATCTTTTGGGTCTATATATTCATCAGTTTTGCCATCGTATTTATTTTTTAAACTCTGGTATATCCTGGTCTCTTCTTTTGAATCCTCATCTACATTACGACCGTCTTTTCCTCCAATAAAATTCCAGCCATGAATATCATCAATATACCCGTTCTTATCATCATCAATACCATTACCGGGGATCTCTTTGGGGTTGGTCCAAAGTACTGGATTAATATCTTCCTGCAGGGTATCAATACCACTGTCAATTACTGCAACAATTACAGTCTTGCTTTTTAATTTTTTAGATTTGATAAATTCGTAAGCCTTATTGGAACTGATACCATAATAACCGTCAGTTTCCTTATCCATCATATGCCAGCCATTTGGTGCGACTTCTTTATTAGTCTGGGCAAAGGTGAAAGTGTGGAGAAAAAGGGTGCAGATTAATGTAAAATAAAACCTGGTCATGCTTTTTAAGATATTGTTTGCTACGAAAATAATCTTAGTATTTTAAGTAGCAATACCTTTTATACCTATTTTGAAAAATTTAGCTGTTTATTTTGCTACACATGATTTACAAATCGAATTTGATACCCTGTGCCAGGGGTAGTTTATTGGTGTAGTTAATAGTATTAGTTTGCCTGCGCATATAAACCTTCCATGAATCGCTGCCGCTTTCTCTTCCGCCGCCGGTTTCTTTTTCGCCACCAAAAGCACCTCCTATTTCTGCACCGCTGGTACCAATATTAACATTGGCAATACCGCAGTCGCTGCCCGTTTGAGAAAGGAATTGTTCTGCTTCTCTTAAATTGGTAGTCATAATTGCACTGGATAAGCCCTGTGG
>JBAXET010000196.1:0-5329 GCA_037140275.1 Ferruginibacter sp.
CTTGTAAAGCTTCGGCAAATTGCCTGAAGGCATATCCCGGATCGGTTGTGCTCATAAAATATTCGCCCATCAAAAATCCCTGAAAGCCCCCTTGCTTCAACGCTTTTAGGGTGGCCACGGAATGGATACCGCTTTCAGCAATTTTTAGTTTATCAGAGGGTATTTTTTTACCCAATTCCAAAGATCTGTTAATATCTACGGTAAAAGTCTTCAGGTCGCGGTTATTGATGCCTACTATTTCGGTAGCATCACAAATATGCTGTAATTCTTCTTCATTATGTATCTCCAGTAAAGCTTCCATCTGCAATGATTTTGCAAATAAAGCAAGCTCTTCTACCCTTTCAGGAGAGAGACATGCGGCAATCAGTAATATCACATCTGCACCCATTGCTCTGGCTTCCACAATCTGATATTCATCAATCATAAAATCTTTACGCAGGATGGGAATTTGATTCACCCTTGCTTTTTTAAGATCCTCAGCAGTACCACCAAAAAATTTTTCATCAGTAAGAACCGATAAGCAACTGGCACCATTAGCAGCATATGCTTTTGTTACCTCTACTACATCCGACCAGTCATTAATAATTCCTTTTGAAGGTGACTTTCTTTTAAATTCGGCAATGATACCGGTTTTAGATTCATCTAATAAAAATTGTTTCAGAGAAAAAGTATCCCGGTTATACAATTCGCTTTGTTCCAATGCTGCCACAGAAACAAGTGTCTTCTGCCTCTTTACTTCTTTCTTCTTCTCTTTTATTATTGTTTCTAAAATATTCATTACTGTAATTTGATCAGGTTTTGTAAAGATTGGTAGGCATTGCCACTCTCCAGACTTTCCACTGCAGCATTATAGGCATCCTGATAGCTATTGTATTTGCCTGTACACTGTAATGCCATTGCCGAATTAGCTAGCACCACTGCATTCTGTGCCCAAGTACCTTCTCCTTTTAAAATGGTTAAAAATATTTTTGCAGCTTCTTCCACTGTATTACCACCATAGATATCCGAAGCACTCACTGTTCTTTTACCCAGGGTTTCAGGCGACAAAATTTGTTCTCCTTCATTAGTAATCACTTTAGTATCACCGGTCAAAGAAATTTCATCGTATCCGTCCAGTGAATGAATAATAGTGAATTTATTTCCACTCGATTGCAACAGGTAATTATAAATTCTTGCCATTTCTAAATTATACACGCCTACCAATTGATATTTTGGAAAAGCAGGATTCACCATCGGGCCAAGCATATTAAAAAAGGTACGCACCCCTAAATTTTTACGGATGGGGCCAACTGCTTTTAATGCCGGATGAAACATTGGCGCATGCAGGAAACATATATTAGCTGTATCAATTTCTTTATTCAAAGCTGCAGGATCATTTTTGAACTTATAGCCCAGCTGCTCCATTACATTACTGCTGCCACTTATAGAAGTAGCACCATAGTTACCATGCTTGGCTACTTTATTTCCGGTACCTGCCACCACAAAACAACTTAGGGTTGAAATATTAAAGGTATTCTTACCATCGCCCCCGGTACCCACAATATCAATTACTTCATTTCCATTCAGGTCTACTCGTACACAAAGTTCCAATAAGGCATCTCTGAAGCCCTGTAATTCATCAATGGTGATACTGCGCATTAAGTACACTGTAATAAATGCTGCCATTTCACTTTCGTTAAACTGGTTTTTAGAAATATTAATCAATACTTCTTTGGCCTGATCACGACTGAGTGTTTTGTGTTCGAATAAATAGTTTAAAATCTTTTTCATAAACGCTGCATCCCTAAAAGGATATTCTTTGTTGTATAATTTAGTTTAGCACATTCAAACATCGCAGAGTAATCTATCTGTCTTACTCTTTAAAGTTCCCCCTTTAGTGGGCGGAGGGGGTGGTTAACCAATTTCTCAATATCTTTTCCCCATCAGGCGTAAGTACACTTTCCGGATGAAATTGTACACCCTGCACATCATACATTTTATGCTGCAATGCCATTACAAAACCATTGTCATCCGTTGCTGTTATTTCAAGTTCAGCAGGAAAATTATCGTTGCTGATGATCCAGCTGTGATAACGGCCTACTTCAATCGTCTCCCCCAATCCTTTTAAAATTTGAGCATTAGTATTGATGATTTTTATTGGTGTGGCTATACCATGATATACTTTACTCAAATTAGTGAGTGTACCACCAAATGCTTCTCCAATAGCCTGATGCCCCAGACAAACACCCAATATAGATTTTGTTGCTGCATATTGTTTTATCAATGGCAACAATAACCCTGCTTCGGATGGTATTCCGGGACCAGGTGATAAAATAATCTTATCATAATCATTTACCTTTTCTAAAGTAATTTCATCATTGCGAAAAACATCCACTTTTGTATGCATAATCTTTTCTACTAAATGAACAAGGTTGTAGGTAAAAGAATCGTAATTATCAAAAACTAGAATCCGCGGCCCCTCCAAACCTCCCCCATAGGGAGGCTTTTGGTCTCTGTTATCTGTTATCATCTTATTTTCAGTTGACATTTTTTTATTTTCAAATATTAACAACTCTAAAAATTATAGACTGCTACAAAGTCCCTCCTTGGGAGGGATTTAGGGAGGCCGCTAACTCAATAGCCTGTTTCAATGCATTTAATTTATTGTTAACTTCCTGTAATTCGCTTTCGGGTTTACTTGCTGCCACTATGCCTGCACCTGCCTGATAGACCAATGTATTATTGCGGCTTAAAAAAGTGCGAATCATTATAGCATGATTCACTGTTCCGTCAAAACCCACACAACCAATAGCACCACCATAATAAGATCTTGGTGTAGGCTCATATTCATTGATCAGTTGCATGGCTTTGAATTTTGGCGCTCCGCTTAATGTACCTGCAGGAAATGTAGTTGCAATCAGTTTAAAGGGATTGCTTTCTGCGCCAACCTTTCCTGTTACTTCACTCACCAGATGAATAACATGACTGTAATAATTGATCTTTTTGTATTGCGTTACTACCACATTACTGCACATACGGCTCAGGTCGTTTCGGGCAAGGTCTACCAGCATTACATGCTCAGCATTTTCTTTTTCATCTGCTTCCAGTGCAATGGCCAATGCTTTATCAGTATCATCATTACCGGTTCTTTTAAAAGTTCCTGCAATAGGATGCACAATTGCATTGCCATTATTAACAATGAGCTGACTTTCGGGAGAAGAGCCCATCAGTTTATAATCGCCATAATCAAAATAAAATAAATAAGGTGAAGGATTGATGCTGCGTAAAGCACGGTACACGTTAAATTCATCACCGGTGAATTGCTGTGCAAATCTTCTGCTTAACACAATCTGAAAAACATCTCCCCTGTGGCAACTGGCAATTCCTTTTTTTACTTGCTCAATATATGCTTCATTGGTTAAGTTAGAGCTTTCTGCCGCAACTGTTTTAAAAGGGAAAGTGGGCACATCCTTACTTTTAATCAGGCTTTCAATTAATGCCCTTTCGCTGTTGATACCTGCTATTTCATTTTCAATAATAAATAATTCATCTTTAAAATGATTGATGGCAATTACGTACTGATACAATCTGTAACGCATTAACGGAACGGTATTAATTGCTATGGGTTCTTTGTTTTCTAATTTAATGGAATCAAAAAACTGCACTGCATCATAAGTAGTATATCCAAATAATCCCTGAGCCACATTTACCGGTTTAGGTGCAGCGGCAGACAATTCAAATCTTTGCATAAAATCCCATAAATGCGCAGGCACATCTGTAGGATTTTTTATAGCTATTTTTTCAGCTGGCTGTCCGGGTAATTTAAATTCCAGCACAGTTGGGTTACTGATTTCAATTCCGGCAATGGCATTGATGCCAATAAAAGAATAACTGTTTTCTCCGGCATGAAAATCGGTGCTCTCCAGTAAGATGGTATCCCTGAATCTGTCGCGCAAGCGCAGGTAAATTCCTACGGGCGTGTACACATCTGCCAATAATTTTTTAAAGCTGGTTTGTATTGTTATTTTCTTCATTTGTCTGAACCTGGATTTTATAGATTATATGGATTTAACAGAATAGTCTTCTATGGCTGCAAGAATATTTTTTATCAATGTATTCATATTTAAACTATAGTATAATGTAAAACTATTTCATTTAATAATCCTTTTAATCCTTCCATCTTCTTCATCCCCGTTCTGACAGGGGCAAATAAAAAGCCCCGACACATGTGTCGGGGCTTGAATATGGTTAGATACTTTTAACAACAAGGCGACACAATCAATAAATTGACTGCCACCACCAACCTTTGTTATTTGTATTTGTTTGTTTCATTTGATATTGCAAATATGAGACAGTAATTTTAAATGAACAAAAATAATTTGCTAACTTCAAACAAACTATCCATTATGAAGGTAATAGTATTTGGTGCCACCGGAATGGTGGGCAAACAACTGGTAAAACAGGCTTTATTCAATGGTTATTCTGTAAAGGCTTTTGGAAGAAATGTATTTACAGAATTTGATACTGAGGAAAAAGGTCTGGAACTAATTAAAGGCGCTCTTTTTGATGAGAAGGAAGTGCTGGATGCTATTAAAGGCTGCGATGCGGTATTATCTGCATTGGGTGGCAGCATGGATGGATCAGACAAAACCCGAACACTAGGCATGAAGAATATCATTGCACAAATGAAAAAAGCTGGGGTAAAAAGAATTGTTGCCGTTGGTGGTTTTGGTGTACTTAATGCAGATGAAATCAGTTTGTTGATTGATCAGGATAATTACCCCAAAGAATATCTTGCTGTAGGTATGGAACATAAACAAGCTTACGAATATTTAAATGAAAGCGGTCTTGACTGGACCTTTGTTTGCTGCCCGGATATTATCAATCACGAAGCCACCGGCTCTTTTGTAACCAATGCCAGCTACCCTCCGCAACCCAATAATTTTAAAATCTATTCAGGTGACCTGGCGCTTTTTATGCTGGGCGAAATTAAGAAGAATGAATATATTAAAGAGCGGGTTGGAATTAGCAATTAATATTCCCATTTTGATTAAAGCGGGTATTGTACGTGGTGGAGCATATAGCTGTACCCTCACTCCATTTGGTTACTAGAATGAAGGGTTCACTTTCCGGAGGCAACATACGTTTTGTTTAGCCTTACTTTAATGCACATGATTAGGAAACAGCACCATTAACTGGAGAAATATGTAAAACATTAGTCCTGTTGAATGCTACCACTTCCCTTTTTGAGATGCACTTGTTAGTACTATACAACAGGTAATATCTGCCGGTATTTTTTTTACAATACTCCAGGTTTTTATTTGAGCCTCTGTTTTAGTACATTAAGCGC
>JBAXET010000197.1:0-5318 GCA_037140275.1 Ferruginibacter sp.
GAGGAAATATTTTTTAATGTTGTAACAATCTGCTCCTGCGAAGCAATATCCAGATTGTCGAAAACACCATCAATAACTATATACTGAGGTTTAGTGTCAAGTAAATAATTAAGTAAGGCTTTTTTTTGTTGGCCGCCCGAAGAAGTAACAAGACTTACTTTGTTTTCTGTAGCAACATCAAAATGTTCGTGTATCAGTTCTTCCTTTATAAAATTGTTGATGGTAAGATTGGAATATAATGCGCCTTTGATATTTTGTAAATGATGGCCCGGAATTGCCAGGCTGCCGGTATATATTTCCTGAACAAGTTTATCTTTATTCACCTGGCCGGCAATATAGATACCACAATGTGTTACGTTCATATTACCGGTTATTTATTTTAAACCTAATTGCGCTTTATATCTGGCAATGGCATTATTGGCTTCTATCAGCTGTAGTTTTATATTATGCAGTTCGGGGTTGGTGGCTTTTAACAAGGCTTCCGTTTCTTCATTGTTTTTTTGCAATAGCAATATATCATTGTCCATAATGGCAATGGTTTGTGCTGTTTGTTTAACTTGTTTTTCCCAGTTCAGTTTAGCCGCATCGTAACTGGCATAAGCATGTGCAGTTTCTTTTTGCGCCGTTTCTTTCATCAGCTTTTCCCTGTCCCAGGAACCTTCTGTATTGTGTAATTGTTTTTGAAGCTTAGTCACTGCAATACTGCGTATGAACCAGGCAAGGCCAAATCCAGCGATTAAAGCAATTGAGGCGTATATAATTATTTCTGTCACTATGATCCGTTTAAGGCTGCAAAATATTTCATTTAGTAGTAATTAGATACAACCAGCTACATTTTTTTTACTTTCTAAAGATTTTGTTAGTCTATTAAACTGATAGGTTAATATGACAGAAGTCATGGGTAAAACTGCTTTTTCTCAGTGCTGCAAATTTTCCTCAAGGATATCTTAGCGGCAAATTGTTACTCCGCTATATGGTTAAAATTGTATTTATTATACTAGTATTTTCTTATTGTTTTTATTCCGGTTTAATTTATATGTATAGTAATAAGACTTCCGAAACTCCATCAGCACATGTAACTAAAGGTCTTGCCATTTGGCAATCCAAAAACTGTCAGGCCTGTCACCAGTTGTATGGACTTGGAGGATATATGGGGCCGGATCTCACGAATATCATTTCAGACAGTATTAAGGGGCCTGCATATGCTTCAACGTTTATTAAGGCCGGTACAGCAAAGATGCCCAAGTTTAATTTATCTGTAAATGAAGTGAATGATTTGGTGGCCTTTTTAACCTGGGTAGATCAAAGCGGGCATTCCGCAGTAACAGAAGACAAAGTAACTCCTTTGGGAAATTATAAATTAGACAGTCAATAATATGCAAGCATTATATAAAGGGTTTATTGGATTTGCCTTGATCCTGTTATTGATGGGATTATTTTTTGGAGTGATTGCCGCCATCGCCTTTTTTAAGCCGGATTATTTTTTACACATGATGCCCTTTCAGCAGTTGCGGCCATTTCATGTTTCTGCAGTCTTGTTTTGGATTATTTCCGGAGCTGCTGGTTCTATTTTGGTATTTAAAAAAAATGTATTCCACGGGTTACCGCAAAAAAATATTTTCGGCATTGCATTTATCGTATTATGGGTGGTAAGCATCCTGCTTATTTTTTTAAGCTATTGTTTTGAACAGTTTGGAGGAAGGGAATACTGGGAATTTCCTCCGGTATTAAATGTGATTATTTTACTGGCATGGATTTGTTTGATGATCAGTTTTTTTGGCACAGTGCTTAAAGCTGCAAAAGACCAGCCTGTATATGTTTGGATGTGGAGTACAGGTATACTATTTTTCTTTTTCACTTTTACGGAGCAGAATCTCTGGCATATACCATGGTTCAGAAATTCTTTTTTAAAGGAGATGACCATTCAGTGGAAATCAAATGGATCCATGGTAGGAGCTTGGAATCAGATGATTTATGGTACTGCAGTTTATCTGATGGTAAAAATCAGTGGTGATGAAACTATTGCCAAAAATAAAAAAGCATATTTTTTTTATTTTTTAGGATTGACGAATCTCATTTTTAACTGGGGGCATCATATTTATAATGTGCCCGCTGCTGCATGGATAAGGGATGTGTCATATTTGATTAGTATGACTGAATGGCTGATTGTAATAAGTATTATTCAGGGTTTTAAAAATAAACTGGAAGAGAGCAGGAAATTTACTTATCTGCTTACCTATAAATTTTTACTGGCCTCAGAGTTTTGGGTATTTATGAATTTGCTGCTGGCTTTGTTTATGTCGGTACCTGCCATTAACCGGTATACTCATGGCACTCATATTACAGTGGCTCATGCCATGGGAACCACCATTGGTATTAATACGATGATCTTACTGGGCAGTATTGCCTACATATTAAAAATGGATGCCGGCGGCAGTAAAAAATTACGGATGGATGTAAAGGCAGGTTACTGGCTTTCGCAGATCAGCTTACTGGTATTTTGGCTGGCATTAATTATTGCAGGTATTATTAAAGGATATCAAATGCAGGTTTTGCATGTTACTGTATTTAGTAAGGTAATGGCGCCGGTATTAGAAGTGTTGAAAATATTTTTATATTCTGGTATTACTCTTGCAATAGGCATTGCTGTAATTGCAGTATGCATGTTGCGATTTGTAAGTGCTTCATTACTTAATGCTTCGGATGAATTATGAAGCCGGATCTTTTTTTTCTTCTTTTGTCTTTGCCCAGCCCAATGCATCTATAATAAGACTTAACCCATATACCGAAGGGATAAAGCAGATGATATAAATAATAGTGTCTATTTTTTTGATGACTCCATTGAAATCTGAATTCATATACTTACAACCACCATAGGCTAAGCCCAATCCAAGTGTAAACAGTATCAGGCCGGATATAAATTTACCTCCTTTTGTAAGTAACGATTTCATTGCAACAAATTTTATCAAATGTAAGCCTTGTAAAAATGTGGCCTATAAGGGTTGCAGGGTATTTTTTTATAGCCGTATTTTCAAGAAGGCTTTTTTTCATTCGTTGACTTTTTCAGTTTTCACAAACAAAAAAGCATTTTTTTAATTTGAGGGATGTATTTATAAAAATGTTTAATAATTATTGTTTTCCACCTTTTTACTAATAGTTAACTATCTGTAAAATGCAACAAATAGTAATACAGTTGAAGTTTAATAATCCACAAGGGGTTTAAATGGAGGTGAGTTTAGTGAACGTATTAGGCTTTAATTATTTTTTGTGCCACTGTCTATCCAACAAATGATAGCAGATTTGTCTGCCAGACTAAGATTGTTTGCCGGCGGCATGATACCTCTGGATACAGAATTTTTAATTTGTCCTGAAGCATCTCTGGCAACAGTATAATCACCCAAATACGAAGAATTGGTGCCATCATGGCAACCTGAACTGGCACAATGGGTAATGAAAATATTTTTAACCTTACCACTATAACTTATTGCCGGATCACATGGAATTGCAGTATCAACTGCATGTGTTTTTTTACAACTGAATAGTAAAAATGAAACCATGACTACAGCAATTTTTTTCATCCGGTAAAGGTATCAGCGGATGTAGTAAGTGGTGTTAAGTAATTATTATCATTTGGTGAGTCAAATGTTAAAAGCTATCCAAAGGTTTTAAGACATAAAGCAATAACTGCATAAATAATGGTGGCAGTAAATATACCTTTAGCTGTTTTGTCGATATGCCCATTGATATAAATGGTAAATAATATGGCATTGGCCATTAAAGAAAGACTGATGGCAATGGTAAGCAGTCGATGCCCGGGCTCCACCATCAGGTATTGAAAAGCTTCATTATAACTTAATGGACTCAGTTTTTGATGTTTAAAAATAGCTAAACCTGCAAAGGGAGCAATAAGTCCCATGATAAAACCAAATATAAAATTGTCTTTCTTCAGTATCATTTTAAAAGATTGCTTTTTTCTAATTGTTTTTTCAATGTGTAATTGGTCAGGTCGAATTGTACCGGTACCACACTTACATAATTATGGTTGAGTGCCCAAACATCAGTATCCTTGCTTTTATCGAAGTTGATGAATTTTCCTGTAAGCCAGTAGTATTTTTTACCCTGAGGGTCTTTGCGTTCATCAAAATCTTCTTCGTATTTAGCATAAGCCTGTTTGCAGATTTTAATGCCTTTTAATAATTCTAATGGCACCGAAGGGATATTTACATTCAGCAATAAATGTTTGTCTAATTTTTTACCCTGCAACAATGCGCTTACAATTTTATGTACATAAAAACGCGCTGCAGTAAAATCGGCTTCAATATTAAAATCAAGTAAAGAAAAACCAATACTGGGTATACTCTCTATTGCTGCTTCCATTGCCGCACTCATGGTGCCGCTGTAAATCACATTGATGCTGTGATTGGCTCCGTGGTTAATGCCGCTTAAACAAATGGTTGGTTTGCGGTGCAGTATTTTATCTACGGCCAGCTTAACACAGTCAACCGGAGTGCCTGATGTTTGCCATGCTTCCACCTCTCCAAAAATATCCACTTTATTCATTCGTAATGGCTGGCCAATAGTAATAGCATGGCCCATTCCGCTCTGTGGTTTATCGGGAGCCACTACCACCACTTTACCCAGACCTTTTACGGCTTCCACCAGATTGCGAATGCCGGGTGCATTAATGCCATCATCGTTGGTGATTAAAATAACGGGTTGTTCCTTTTTACTCTTTGCCATCTTTAAAAATTCAAATCATTCGACATTCACTATTGACTATTCACTATTCACTATTCACTATTCACCATTCACTATTCACCATTAAAATTGAGGGAACCATTGTCTGCCAATACCTGTTGCACGGAAAGGCCAGGGTATCATAGCAAGAATAAGCACTAATGCAATGCCGAAAAATACCAGAGTGCGTTTATGTTTTTGTGCATCTGTATCGGCACGTTTTACCATACTGCGGCCAACATGTACCAATAACCATGCAATGATCATCATTAAAGCGTGTTCTACAGCAAAATAGCGCATGGCACTGGTTTTCATTACTTCAGCAGCGTTACTTTTCAGCATATCAAACCATGAATTGCCAAAATACAATACCAGTCCAATCAGCAATTGCACATCACAGCTGATCATAAAGAACAGACTGGTCTTGTTATCAGCAGCTGCATAATTTCTTTTAGCACTTAATCCGCCAATGGCTTTCAATACTGCCCAAATACCAAATAATAAAACTGCCCAGCGCAGGATACTATGTATAATCAAAATGTAATTCATATAAAATTGTTTTGAGCAAATTTAAGGGTTGT